>DAOUUI010000117.1 GCA_030668225.1 Deltaproteobacteria bacterium | reverse complement strand
AATGTATTCGTGCATGACACCCGGGGCCTAGGGGCGCAGCGGGGGGTTCCACGAAGCGGGGGGACATTCCTATATCGAGTGGTCCGTTGAGGAGTGTCCCCACCAAGCGGTCCCGATTTCGGCGAGCGGAACCGGCAGTGAGCGGGCGCAAGGTCGCGAGCGTAGCGGAGAGGAAGCCCCCCGCGAGCACCTGGCATCGGGTGCTATATGCGGATGCGTCACCGTTTTTTCGGAATGGACCACCAAGGGAGACCCCCGGGCCGGCAGACCCGAAATCGGCGTGACGAAAAAAGGGCGATCCCCTATAAGGGTTTGCCCCTTTTCTTTTCCCGAACGGGAATGAGGACCTGGATGGTATGATCTACCCGAGGCGGCGCCGCTCCGCGAGGCCGCCAGGTTCACCCGGAGGAGACACATGCCTCGGGACGACTGGAAGTACGACGAGGACATGTGGGAAGGCGATGAAGAGGAGAAGGAAAAGGTCACGCCGGAGAAGCAGTGCATGCGGTGTAACCATTGGCTTCCGCGCGAATCCCCCTACTGCAGCTGGTGCGGGAAGGTGTTCGAGGACCGGGAAAAATTGTAGCTATTCGATCAACGCGTACCGGGGAAGCATTTCCGGCGGGATGTCCTCCACGAACCGGGACGGCAGAGACAGCACCGTTCCGGACGCCCTTTCATAGATGTTGACGGGATAGGTGAAAACCAGCGTGTCCTTCGCCCGGGTCGCCGCGACGTAGAGGAGCCGCCGCTCTTCCTCCATTTCCTCCCCGTCCTCCGCCGCACGCGCCAGCGGTATCTTCCCGTCCAGTACCCAGAGAAGGAAAACGACTTTCCATTCCAGCCCCTTGGCGGAGTGGATCGTCGACAGCGTGAGGGTATCGCCGTCCCTGTCGGGGGCCACGATGTCCCCCACGGAAGCCTCCGGCGGCTCGAGCGTGATCTCCGCGAGGAACGAGGACAGCGTGCGGTGACGGGCGCAGAGCGACTCGATGTGCTCGAGGTCCTTGAGCCGGCGCGGGTAGTCGTCGTACTTCGCCTCCAGGAGGGGGCGGTAGTAGGCCAGGATCCTGGCAAGGGCTTCCGTGGGCGGGGACGGGTTCTCCGTGAGTTCCCGGAGGCACCCGGACAGCCGGGCTGCGCCTTCCGAGCCCTTCATCGCGGCAAGCGAGGAGAGGACGGGGGAGTGCGACGCTTCCTCATGGGCGCGGCGGGATATCTCCGCGCTGCGCTTGCGCCCCACGCCGGGGATGAGCATCAGCGCCCGGGAGAGGCTTAAGTTGTCCCGCGGGTTCTCGATCAGCCGGAGATGGGCGGTCACGTCCTTCACGTGCGCGGTTTCCAGGAACTTGTACCCGCCGTATTTCCGGTACGGGATATGCCTTTTGGCGAGCTCGACCTCGAGGTCGAAGGACAGGTAGGCTGCCCGGAACAGGACGGCGATTTCCCGGAGAGGGATGTCGTGCTCCTCGGTAAGCTCGAGGATCCGGTCCGCGACGAAGGCGGACTGGATCCGCTCGTTCGGGGCCGACAGGATCGTCGGTTTCTCCCCGCCCCCCCGGACGGTGAACAGCCGCTTGGGGAACTTTTCCCTCGCCCGGGCGATGATCTCGTTGGTCACGTCCAGGATCGGCTGGACGCTCCGGTAGTTCTCCTCCAGGTAGACCACCTTGGCCCCGGGGAAATCCGAGGGGAAGTCGAGGATGTTGCGGAACCATGCGCCGCGGAACGAGTAGATGCTCTGGGAGTCGTCTCCCACCGTCATCACGTTGTCGTGGGTGGCCGCCAGGAGCCTCAGGATCTCCGCCTGGGTCCGGTTCGTGTCCTGGTATTCGTCCACCAGGATGTACCGGTACGTCTCGGAGACCGCCCTCCGGATCCCTTCGTGTTCCCGAAGGAGGGTCTGCAGATGGACGAGCAGGTCGTCGTAGTCCATCAGGTTCCGCTCCCGCTTCGCCGCCTCGTAGAGCTTGTGGATCCGCAGAATATCGTCCAGGCAGTACAGAAAGTGCGGCGCGTCCCTCTCCACGGCGGTCGCCAGTTCCTCGCCCCGGTTGACCGCCCGGCTCACGAGGTCCGCGAGGGTCTTCTTCCGCGGGAAGCGCACCGTCTTGTGGGCGGTGTGGACCTCCTGCCGGAGAAGTCCGATCAGGTCCTCCGAGTCGGAACGGTCGAGAATGGTGAAGTTCTCACCGAACCCGATCGCTCCTGCGTGACGCCGCAGGAGGGAGTTCGCGAAGGAGTGGAAGGTGCCGCCGGCCACGTTCTCGCACCGCCGGTCGAGGAGGAGGGACGCGCGCCGGAGCATCTCCTCGGCGGCCCTTCGCGTGAAGGTGAGGAGGAGGACGGAAGGCGGAGGGACGCCGGTTTCCACGAGACGGGCCACCCGGTAGATGAGCGTGCGCGTCTTGCCCGTCCCGGCCCCGGCGATGACGAGCAGGGGACCGTCCCCATGGAGGACCGCCTCCCGCTGCTGCGGGTTCAGCACGCCCTCGTAGTCGATCTTCCCCGCTCCCGACGGGACTTCCCGGAGGGAATACCGCTTCGGCAGGACGGGCCTCCGGTCAGGCGGCATAGCAGTACAGGCAGCCGTGCCGGCAGGTGTGATAGGAGCCGATGTCCCGCGAAGCCTGGCAGAGGCACCCGGGGCGCACCGGAGAGGGGGATGCAGGGATGTCGGCACCGGGGTACAGGCTCCGCAGGGTGCCGCCGTCCACGCAGGCACCGGGAGGGATCCCCCACCCGGCGAGCGAGGGGGCGCAGCAGGAGAACATGTCAAATCCCCGCGCCTTCCCCAGGGCAACGATCCGTTCCACGGCGGGCCGCAAGGAAGGCGACTCCTCCCAGATCCCCGGGATGTGGCGGGTGGCCCGCAGGCTCTTGCGATAGGGATGGGCAAGGCTCACCGTGCACCGGGTGGACAGTCCCGCAAGCGCCTCCGACACCCTGTCGAACCGCGCCACCAGGGTCTCTGCATCCTCTCCGGGCAGGAGAGGATCGAACCTCCACAGCACGCGTCTTTGGCCAATCGTCTCCGACAGCCTGCGGAAAGCCGCAACCGTTTCCGCGAAGGGGGGAACGTTGGGTTCGATCTCCCGGGAGAGCCCCGTCACGGTGAAATGGAACACGGAACGGAATCCCTCCCGCTCGATTCGCGAAAGGACGGGAAAGAACGGTCGGGGGTCGCGGGTCCAGAAAACGAAGGCCGCCACGCACTCCTTGTCCAGGGAAACGGCTGCCGGTTTACCGGAATAGGGGTTCCGGTATTCGGCGGTTCCGCGGGAAAAGCACGCGGAGAACCAGTCCGAATGGAAGGCGGGTACGTCCGTGCGGCGCGAGGCGCTGACGATTATGGGCGGGGTCACATACGTATTGTACCATCTCGCCCGCCCGTTCTCCCTACCAGGCTCCCCGACGGTTATGCTTCGCCCGGCAGATGTGCCTGCTCGCATGGTGGAACCGGGGGGAACATCCTCCTATGACGGGTGAAACCAGGGAAATACGGAAGAGTTTTTCCGATGTTTTCTTCCAAGGTTTTCTTCCTTGACAGGGGGATAGGCCGGTTGGTACAGTTTGCTCTGTTTCAAATTTTGGGCGTTTTGCTCAGGTTTGACACGCATTTCAAGAAGGAGGTACACGCAATTGGCTCAAGGCACCGTGAAGTGGTTCAACGATGCGAAGGGGTATGGCTTCATCGCCCAGGAAGGTGGACCGGATGTGTTCGTCCACTTCAGCGCTATCAAGGGTGAAGGCTTCAAGTCGTTGAAAGAGGGAGAGAGCGTCGAATTCGAGATCACAGATGGCCCCAAGGGACCGCAGGCGGCGAACGTCACCAAGGTGATCTGAGTACCGGGCTTATGCGCCCCGAGGGGATTAATCCCCCGAAAATTAAAACCCCGGCGAGAAATCGCCGGGGTTTTTGAATTGTTGGATCCGGGGAAAAAACAGTCGCTTCACGTGTCCTCGGTCCCGGAGGCCCGGGAAGTCCAGGAGCGTCTCCGGTCCCTGGTCCGCCACGTTCCGCTCCGCCTGGACCGCGTCCGGCTGGCAGGGGCCGCCGACGTGACCTTCCTCGGCTCGAAGGATGTGGTGGCGGCGTGCATCGTCGTTTTCGACCTTGCGTCGAAGACCGTCCTCGAGGAGCGGACGGCTGTCCGCCGCGTCCGGTTCCCCTACGTTCCCGGTTTTCTCACGTTCCGCGAGGGTCCGGCGGTCCTGGCCGCGTGGGGAAAGCTCTCCCGCCGGCCCGACGTCATGCTCTTCGACGGCCACGGTGCGGCCCACCCACGGCGGCTGGGAATCGCCTCCCACATGGGGGTCCTCCTCGACGTGCCGAGCGTCGGGTGCGCCAAGAAACGGCTCGTGGGGGAGCATGGAGCCCCGGGGCTAAAGAAAGGGGACACGGCGTCCCTTACGCTTGAGGGGGAGACCGTAGGGGCCGTCGTCCGGACGAGGGCGGGCGTTAAGCCGGTCTTCGTGTCGCCCGGGCACCTGGCGGACCTTCCGTCGTCGGTTTCTCTCGTGCTCTCCCTCTGTTCCCGCTACCGGATCCCCGACCCGGCCAGGCGGGCCCACCAGTTGACCCAGGAGATCCGGAGAACGGGACGGTAAGGAAAAGGGGCGGCGGCGTCTCGCCTGCCGCCCCCTGCGGACGTGGATGGCCTGGCGGTCTACTTCCCCGGAGGGGAGGGTGTCCCTTGCGGTGCGGGGGCAAGCGGGGCCGTTCCTCCCGGCGTCGCCGGGGACCCTTCCGGCAGCGGAAGGGCCGCGGGCTGGCCTGCCGGCGCCGGCATCGTCTGAACGGGCGATCCCCCCTCCATGATGCTGGACGCGGGCCTGCTCCCCGAAAAGTATGCCAGGAACAAGGACGTGAGCATGAAGATGACCGCTGCCGCGGCCGTAAGCTTGCCCAGGAAGCTGGTTGGTCCGCTCGACCCGAACAGGGTCTGCGAGGAGCCGCCGCCGAAGACGGCCCCGATGTCGGCCCCCTTCCCCGTCTGCAGGAGAATGATGAGGATCAAGGCCAGGGAAACCACGATGTGCAGCACTACGATCAGGGTATGCATTGCGCTCTACGGTTCCTCCGTTATCGGTACTTCACGATTTTCGCAAACGAGCCGGCGGCAAGGCTCGCCCCGCCGACGAGAGCCCCGTCGATATCCTCCCGGTCCATCAATTCTGCGATGTTCTCCGGCTTGACGGACCCGCCGTAGAGAATCCGCACCGAGTTCCCCGCTTCGTCCCCAAGAATATTCTTCAGTGTATCACGGAGGAAGGCGTGGACCTCCTGGGCCTGATCGGGCGTCGCCGTTTTCCCGGTGCCGATAGCCCAGACGGGTTCGTACGCCACGAGGATCTTCCCCGCGGCCGATGCCGGAACCTCGGCAAGCCCCGCACGTATCTGTCTTTCCACCACCTCGATCGTCCTGCCCGACTCGCGCTCGGCAAGGGTTTCCCCAAGGCACAGGATCGGGACGATCCCTTCGGCGAGGGCGGCCCGTACCTT
>DAOUUI010000039.1 GCA_030668225.1 Deltaproteobacteria bacterium | reverse complement strand
GTTGATGGCGGGCAGCCGCAAATTCCGGCTCTCCACCCTTTCCCGAAGGGACCTCATGTCGCTCACGGAGGAGGCGGAAAGAATTTCCGGCATCCCGTACGTGATGAACGCATACAGGGAAGAGGCGGAAAAGATACTGGCAGAGTAGCCGACCGTTCGAAAAAGCAGGGCGAGGCGCATCCGGCGATGCTGTTCTCCTTTCCACGGGGGAGGAGAACGCTGCCGGATGCGCTTTTTATTTGTTAATACCTAACAATTCCGGCCAAAATGGGGTTAATTTCGTTTCTTCAGAACCAAAACTCCGGGTATCGGCGGCTTTGAGGGATGTTATTCACCAGCAGGGCAACCACGAGCATGATGGTCGCCCCCATACCAGCAGGGATGATCACGTAAAGGTAGCCCAGGGCGTGGATTTTATTGCTGCCAATGACGGCGATCAAGGCTGTGGCCCCCCCTGGAGGATGAAGGGTTTTTGTGGCGTGCATGAAGGCTATCGCCGTGGCGACGGCAACAGCGCCCGCGAGCCACAGGTTCGGCTGTAATAACTTGTAACACGTCACGCCTGCGAAAGCGGAAACGATATGGCCTCCAACGAGATTTCGAGGCTGGGCCAACGGGACATCAATCGCCCCATAGATCAGCACCGCCGACGCACCAAAAGACCCTATGACCATCACCAGGTCCGTTCCCTCAAGCATATTGTAGTTGATGTAGGCGACCGTCCCGATTCCAAAAAAGGCGCCTATCCATGACCAGAAGATCTCGGATAGGCTAACCAGCGGAGGGCTTTTCTTACGCCCCTTCATTTTGTGGAAATATTCTCTCAACAGAAACATCAGTGGGCATCACCGGAGTTGGGGCCAAGTGAGAAAAGCAAGATTGCAGAAAGATTAATTCGTTTTCCCGGACAGCGCAAGCGCCTTATATAGGGGTTATGTCTCAAAGCAGCGCCCCGCTTCCGCGTCCTCCGGAAGGAACTCCTCCGCAAGCCACGCTCGCAGCGCCTGGAGAAGCCCCCCCCAGAGAGGGTGCGCCTTCCTCTCCGCTTGTCTCGCCGCATTCGGCAGCCACGAAAGGAGATGACGCTCCACAAACTCCTTCCGCGCGGCCCGGGCGCTCCGGGCGGTTGCGGGGGGAGCTCCCGCCCCGCTCTCCAGCCAGCAGAGGATGACCAGAAACCCAAGCTGGTGGCGGAGATGGTCGGGGTTGTCGGGATCCCCCTCCGCCAGCTCGCAGCCGAACGCCTTGTAGTAGAGGATGTTCTCGTGGAGGACCTCGGGGGGACTCCCCTCTTTCAGGTAATGGGTCTCGATGAGAGGAACCTGGGGGGCCGGAAACCCGACATCGAACGTCGAAAGCACGAACGACTCCCATTCCCCCGGGTCCCGGGGCAACCCCTTCCGCAGCTTCCGGGGATCGCCCTTCCCCAGCCAGCCGCGCGACGCGAGATCCTCGAGCCAGTCCGACCCGAGGATCAGATCCCGCTGCTCCTTCCCCGGCCGTCCGAACGCCAGGAGGAAGGAGCGGGCGATGGCCATCCGGTCGCGCTCCGGCTCGTCTCGGGATCCCCTTTCCTCCTCCGTCACGGCAGGACCCGGTACCACGGGGTGTACCATTTGTAGCCGTTGCGGTCTCCGGCCGACCCTTCCCAGACGGCGAACGAAACGGGCAGTTCGGGATCGAAGTCCCGGACCATGAACGTCACCGTTCGCCGGACCCCGGTCCGGGCGTGCGCGACCGATAGCCCGGAGTCGCCCGGCGCCCTCTCCACCGTACCGCGACCCCGGCCGTGAAGCGTCTCCCCCTTCATCCCGGCCCGCCACAGGACGATTCGCACCTCACGGGCGGGGTCTCCCATCATGATGCCCGGGTTCCTGCCTCCTTTCGCCGCCGGGAGCATCATCGCCGCTGCATCCCCGAAACTGTCCGTCCTCTCCGTCGGTTTTTTGTAAATGACGTCCCCCCCGTAGGCGACCCGCTTATCCCCGGCGATTGCGTCTTCGGTCGGATCGTCCCAGGAAAGCGTCACCCTCAGGTTCTTTACGTCGACCTCCGCCCGAGCCCACGCGCGGAGGTTCGTCTCCGGGCCGGGAAGGTCCGTGGCGAACATGGGGGGCGTCCGGTTGAGCAATAGCGGTGTCTCCTTCCCGGCCACCAGCAGGAATTCGGCACGGGCCGGGGCCACCCACAGGAAGAGGACGGCCGGCAGGAGCAGGAATCGGGCATGCCGCATCACGCAAATCCTCCTTGTTATCCCGCAGCGTCCTTCGTGGCGGGAATCCGGTATCGTACCTCGTCGTCCCGGCCGATGAGCAACTGGAGGACCTCGCTTTTCTCCCCCGACTGGGCCTTCGACAGTTCCGCCTCCAAGCGCAATGCCACCTCCTTCACCGGGGGCCCGAACAGATCCTCCAGGATCCTCCACGGAATCCTCGGGTCTTCCAGGATCCCCTTCCCGTAGTTCCCCCGGCGGGGAGGGTTGAAGGGGGGGACGTAATAGACGTTGGGGCCGGTCCCCTTGCCGGGCAGCAGGGGGAGCGCCACCCGGTACACCCGGACGAGCTTGTGCACCGGCGATTCGGGATCGCCTAAAAGCCCAACGAAACGGAGCCGCCCGGGGCACTGCTTCGCGCAGGCGTTCGGAGTCCCCTTGGCCAGCCTCGGGTAGCAGAAGATGCATTTCTGGGAGACCCCCGCCACCTCGTTCATATAGATCTTCTTGTACGGGCAGGCGCGGACGCACTGGCGGTATCCCCGGCACCTCTCCTGGTCGATCAGGACGATCCCGTCCTCCTCCCGCTTGTAGATCGCATTTCTGGGGCACGCCTCGAGGCAGGACGGGTGAGTACAGTGGTTGCAGATCCGGGGCAGGTAGAAGTAGAAGTTTTCCTCCCGGTCGGTTTCGCCCACGTCCTCCTCCCAGTTCGGGCCGTACTGCGGGTCGACATGGGGCATCACCGGCTTCCCCTTCCCCTCGAACAGCCGCTGGGAGTAGTCGTATTCGAAGGGAACGCCGTATTTCTCGAGCGGCGGGATCTCCCCCGGCACCAGCTGTCCTTTGCGGAAGCCCCCTCCCCCGTCGGACCAGCCCGCCGGGTACCCCTTCCCGGGGCGGGTCTCCACGTTGTTCCAGTACATGTAGCCCATCCCGTCCCCGTCGGTCCAAAGCTTCTTGCACGCAACGGTGCAGGTCTGGCACCCCAGGCACTTGTTCAGGTCCATCACCATTGCGTACTGCGTTTTCGACATCGCCGGCTCCTCGCGACTTGACTTAAACCTTCGCCTTCTCCACTTCGACCTTCACGTCCCGGTTGTTCCCCGTCGGCCCCCAGTAGTTGAGCCGGAAATTCACGTGCCCGTACTTCCCGATCAGCTGGGTCGGCTTGATCTTGATGTAGGTGAGCGACTGCCACCCCCCCTGCTGGAACCCGAGGAACTTCTCCCACCCGTGGTACATGGTCACCCGGCCCCGCTGCTCACCCGGGAGGATCTTCGCCCGCACGATGCAGAACCCAATCTGGTTGAAGATCCGGATCCAGTCGTTATCCCGGATGCCGCGGGCGGCGGCGTCTTCCGGGTTCAGGTAGGCGATCGGCATCCCGCGCTGGAGGCGGAGCATGTACCGGTTGTCCCTCCAGGTGGAATGGATCGACCAGCGGCCGTGGGGGGTGTTCCAGTAGAGCGGGTACGGATCGGTCACCGCCTCCTTGGAAACGGGGATCTCCTCCCCGAAGTCCAGGAACCAGGGGTGATCGATGTAGAACTGCTGCCGGCCGACGAGAGTGCGCCACGGCCTCTTCTTCTCCACCTGGTGCTTGAACGGCGTGTAGGCGACCCCCTCCTCGATATCCGAGTTCCAGGAGTGGGGATCGGTCTGCACGAAGCGCAGCGGCTGGTCCTGCAGGCCGGCGTAGGTCATCCCCTTCGTCTCCTCCGCGTTGGCGAGGAGGAAATTCGCGGCCTCCTCGTCGGTGGAGATCTTCCCGCCGCCGGACCATTGCCGGTGGAGTGAGGTGAAGTCCCGCTCCCAGCCGAACTGCTCGTCCCGGTAGGGAGTGAGCTTCCGCCGCACGGCGACCTCCTCGATCTTCTTCGTCAGCGCGGAGAAGATGTCCCAGTCGGTGCGGCTCTCGAACAGGGGGTCGAGCACCTTCGAGAACGGGTGGACGAAGGAGTGGCAGTCGGTCGTGTTCAGGTCGGTTTTCTCGTAATAGCTCGCCGCCGGCAGGACGACGTCGGAATAGAGGGCGGTCGTGTCCATCCGGAAGTTGATGTTCACGATCAGGTCGAGGTCGTTCCACAGGGAGGGGATGATCTTCTCGTTCCCCTTGGCCTGGTTCAGGTAGTTCGCCCTCCACACGATCAGGGAGCGCGGCTTCTGTTTCCGGTTGCGCGGATAGAGCGGCATCCAACCGTTGGCCACGCTCTCCTCGATATACTCCTCGATCCTCTTCCCGTTGTAGGTGTGCTCGTCCCGGTTCGTGGAGTGGACATAGGTCCACAGGGTCGTGTTCTGGAACCGCTGCTTCTTCCCCCCTTCCGGGAAGGCGAGCTTCTTGAACCCCTCCTCCGGCCAGATCCGCTCCTGCCCCACGTAATGGTTGAAGCCCCCCCCGTTCTTTCCCGTGTTCCCGGTGAGCGCGACGAGCAGGATCATCGACCGGTTGATCAGGTCGTTGTGGAACCAGTGGTTGGTCCCCGCCCCGTGGATGATCATCGCGGGTTTCCTCGTCCCCATCTCTCGGGCGAAGGCGGCGATCTCGCCCGGCGGGAGCCCGGTCACGCGGGCCACCTTCTTAAGCGTGTAGCCGCTCAACACCTTCCGCAGTCGCTCGAACACGGGAACGACCGTGATCTTCTCCCCGTTCCGGCCGGTCACGGTATATCGCCCGGAGAGCGCGGGGACCGCCCCGTCCAGGGCGATCGACTTCACCGGAGACCCCATGGTGCCGGGAGCCTTTTTCACCTTCCCGTCCCGCTCATCGACGAAGTAGAAGACCTCGTCGCTCCCCTTCTCCTCAAGATCCGACTCCCGCAGGAAGCGGCGGGTCTTCTCCACCACCAGGAGCGGCATGTCGGTCTGCTCCCGAACGTAGGGATCGTCGTAGAGCTTCTCCTCCACGAGGATGCGGGCCATGCCTAGGGCGAGGTCGGCGTCCGTCCCCGGGAGGATCCCGAGAAACAGGTCCACGTGTGTGCAGCTCGAGTTGAAGTCGGGCGAGATCCCGACCAGCTTGGCGCCGTTGTAGCGCGCCTCGAAGGCGAAGTGGGCGTCGGGAATCCGGGTCTGGGTGACGTTCGACCCCCAGAAGACGATCAGCTTCGCGTTGAACCAGTCCGCGCACTCGCACGCTTCGGTCTGCACCCCCCACGTCAGCGGCTCTCCCGGGGGCAGGTCGCAGTACCAGTCGTAGAAGGAGCAGACTACCCCCCCCAGGTACTGGGCCAGGCGCGATCCCGCGCAGAAGGAGATCGGGCTCATCGCGGGGATGACGCTGAAAAAGGTGTTGGTGTCCGGACCGAAGCGGTAGACGTTGTCCAGGAGCTTCCCCGCCACCAGCTCGAGCGCCTCGTCCCAGGTGGCGCGCCTCCATTTCCCCTCGCCCCGCTTCCCCGTCCGGATGAGGGGAAACCGAAGGCGCTGCGCCCCGTAGACGTACTCGACGAAGCACGCCCCTTTCTGGCACCCGCGAGGGTTGTAATCCGGCAGGTCCTCGCTGATCCGGGGGTAGTCCGAAGCCTGCTCCTCCCGCAGCATCACCCCGTCTTTTACGTACACCTTCCACGAGCAGGAGCCGGTGCAGTTCGCCGAGTGCGTCGAGCGGGCGACCTTGTCCCACGTCCACTGCTTTTCATAGAGGGATTCCCACCCGCGGTACGGGTACGTTCGCATCGGGTCGTAGTCGAACCGGAATCCCGGGATGTCCGGTGGGGGAGCCTTCCCGGCGCCTGCGGCGCCGGCCAGGGCGCCCACGACCGAGATCGAGGACATCCAGAGAAATCGCCTCCGGGTGATCTTCCCGTTCGCCATCATCTCCTCCTCGAAGACAGAGTGCGCAGATAGGCCAGCAGATCCGCCAGTTCGCCGCCGGTAAAACCCGTTCCTTCGGGCCCAACGAAAGCCACCATCGCGGTGCCGGGGCGCCCCTCGGCGATCGTCCTGAGGATCATCGCATCGCTGGCCTTCTCCTGGAAAGACCGGCTCGAAAGAGTCGGGGCGACCTGCCCCTTCTCCCCCGGGTCGTGGCAGCCGGCGCACTGGCGCGCGAAGATCGACCCGCCGCGTTTCGCGTCGCCCACGGGCAGCTTCTCATAGGAATCGGGGCGCCGCTCCGGGATACGCTCCGAACCCGCGAGATACTCCAGGAGCTTCGCCAGGTCGGCATCGGTCATCCCCCCGTCGAAACCGGCCATTTGCGTCCCCGGGCGGCCTCTCATGATACTGGCGCGGAGAAATTCCCGGTCCGCCATTCTGAGAAAGGCGGGATTGCGGATGGCGGGGACGAACCGTCCCAGGAACTTGTCGTACGTCCCGAACGTGCCCTCCCCGTGGCAGACCCGGCAGAGTCGGTCGTATAGCGTCCGGCCGTCCCGTTCCCCTTGGTCGTGCTCCAGGGAGAGGAGCCGGTGCCTATCCCGGGCGACTGCCCGGTCCGGCAGTTCCCGTCCGGCCTGGAGCGAAAGCATGTAGATGGTGAGCGCGCGTGCTTCCTCCTCCGTGGGGTAGTCCGGCTTCATGAGGCTCCCGGGGACAATCCCCTGGGGATCCTTGAAGTGCCGGTCGAGCCACCGGTACGTGGTCCTCTCTCCCGGCAGGTTCGCCATGACCAGCTGATGCTTTGTTTTCAGACCCACCGAGTCGAGCTCGGCGCCGAGGGATCCGCCCAGCCCCCCCAGCCGGTGGCATCCGTGGCATCCCTTCTCCTCGAAAAGCCTGGCCCCCCGGGCCAGGGCGGGCGCGCCGCGTTCCGCAAGCGCCATCGGGTCGTGGCAGATGCCGCACGAGGACTCCACCAGGTTAGGCGGGAGGAGGGGGTAGTCCCAGTACACGTCCACCGCCTTGGCCTCGCGGAAGCTCACGGCGGCTCCCTGCCCCCGGTGGCAGATGGTGCATCCGAACTTCTCCGGCGGGTGGATCTTCAGGATATTCCCGGGGTGCGCGGCGTACGGATTGGGGGCGCCGGCCATCCGGGGATCGTCCAACCCCAGGTGGCACGTTACGCACCGGTCGATGACGTGAAGGTCCGGTACCACGAACTGGCGGAGCTCCACCGCCGTTGCCAGGGCCTCCCGCTTCCGCGCCGGGTCCTCGGCGCGCTCCGCCAGGAGCCGTGCATACTCCTTCTGGTACCCCTTCCACGACACGAAGACGTTCTCCGAAAGACCCGAAGCCACGAGGAACCCCAGGGCGACCAGGCTCGACGCCAGCAGGAGCTTCTTCATGTCAGTGCACCGGCCAGTGGGAGGGGCTCCAGTAGAACCCCCAGTTGGGTCCGCGGAAATACGTCCCGATCAGCGTCAGGATGATAAATCCCGCGAGCAAGCAAGTGAATATCGCGATGCCGCCCAACCGCGTGCTGTTCTCCCTCCGGATGATCCACACGGAGTAGGCGACGTACAGGAACGTGAGGAGCGTCCCCGGGTTGAAAAGGGTGATCACGATCTGCGGAATGCCGGGGAACCAGTCGCGGAGCCATCCGAACCGGACGGCGAACGCCTCCAAACCGATCACCGCAGCCAGGCCGAATGCCGCCGACTGCAGGAAAACCCGCTTGTCGCGATCCCTCCCCCCCAGCCAGTACCCCACCCCCCCGGGCTCCCGGTCCAGATAGGGGATGAGGCCCAGGCCGATAAGCGCGAGCATCGGCAGGAGGACTCCCCCCGCGAACGCCGAGAAGGAGACGATCTCCTGGAGCCCGAGAAAGTACCAGGGGGCCTTGGCCGGGTTCTCCGGGATGAGCGGATTGGCCATCTCCTTGAGCGGCGCGTCGAAAAAAAAGGAGAGGGCGACGGTGATCGCCAGCGTGAACATGAACACGGCCGCCTCCGCGGTCATGAGGTGGGGCCAGGCAGGGACGGTGTTCTCCGGCCCCCGCCCGACGGTCGGGCTCGTCCCCCGGACCACCGCCATGAGCCCGTAACTTTTCTTCTGCGCTTGCGTGAAGACCGGCAAGGCGTCGTCCCCCGGCGGGCCAAGCCGTTCGTCGGCATCCTCGGGGCGGGACAGCCCGCCGTCCTTCCGGATCCTCCAGAAATGCAGGCCCATGAACACGACCATCAGCAGGGGCAGAACCATGATGTGAAGAACGTAGAACCGGATCAGGGCTTCCTCCCCCACGGAACGCGATCCCAGAAGCAGCGTCTTCTGGAAGCCGCCGGGGTCGAAATACGGGGTGATGCCTAATGCATCCGTCAGCTCTCTCGGGGACTGGGCGATGTTGGCGCCGATCGTCGTCGCCCAGTACGCGAGCTGGTCCCAGGGAAGAAGGTACCCGCTGAACGAAAGGCCGAGCGTGAGGACCAGGAGCACGAGGCCGAACACCCAGTTCATCTCCCGCGGCTTCTTGTAGGAGGAGGTGTAGAAGACGCGGGCCATGTGCAGGATCACGGCGACCACCATGATGTGGGCGCCCCAGCGGTGGATGTTGCGCATGAACCGCCCGGAGGGAATGACGTAATGGATGTCCTGAATCGACTGGTACGCCAGGACCGTCGACGGCTTGTAGTAGAACATGAGCAGCACCCCGGTCACCAGGAGCAGGAGGAACGAGGCGGCGCAGATCAATCCCAGCCCCAGAGAGTACGACCACCGCAGGCTCCACCGGTGAACGCGCGTGGGGTGGATGTGCAGGAACAGGTTCTGTAAAACCGTCTCCATGCGGGAGCGGTCGGTCACGGGCGCCCCGTGGCGAACCAGGCTGTCCCACACGGAGCGCGGGAGCGTCTTCACGCTGGCCACGTAATCCTTCCAGGCCTCCACCCGGCTCACCTCCTTCCTTCTTCAGACCTTCCAGTACGTTCCCGGCGGAACCGTCTCTCCCTCGTCCACCACGAGCTCCCCGTCCGGCGCCTTCGTCACCTTGAGCCAGTCGAGGCCCCGCGGGGCCGGCCCCCCGACCACGCGCCCCATCGCGTCGAAGCGGGACCCGTGGCAGGGGCAGTTAAAGCCAGCGGGGGCGGGCGCAACGACGCAGCCGAGATGGGTGCACACCGAGGAAATCGCGAAGACCCCTTGCTCGCTCCGGGAGACGAACACATTCCGTCCCGGCACTTTCCGGTACTCCTCTTCGGGGATGGCGCCCGGCAGGCCGACCTTCCCTTTCAGGGACGGGTCGGGCAGGACGGAAGGCTTGGGGAGACGGAGCATCCCGATCATCGCCGTCGCCAGGGAAGCGCAGAACGCCCCCCATGCTGCCAGGGACAACAGGTCCCTCCGGCCGACTTCCTTCACCCGGTCGTCTGCGGACATCGCCATTCCTCCCGGAACGTGTACCGTTCCATGGTGATCGCCTCGACGGGGCATCGCATCTCGCAGTTCGCGCACCGTATGCAACGGTCTTCGTCCTTGATGATCGCCGACCAGACTTCCCCGGGGGCGCTGCCGGCATGCTCCGCGCGTTCGCCGGGATCCAGGGACAGGGCGTCCAGGGGGACGAGCTTGAGGCAGAGCGTTGGGCAGACATCGGCGCAGCCGCCGCACAGAATGCACCGCTCCGAGTCGAAGATCGTATTCACGCCGCAGTCCAGGCATCGCCCTGCTTCCGCGGCCGCTTCTTTCGGGCCGTACCCGGTCTCGACCTGGAGATCGATCCGCTTCAGACGCGCGTCCACCGGCGCCGTCGGGATGGGCTGGCGAGGGACGGCCTCGTACCGCTTCTCTCTCCCGAACCGCTCGAGGACAAGGTGGGCCTCGACCTGTTCAGGAACCAGGTCCCTACCCGTGAGGGTGCGGTAGATCGACCGCGCCGCCTTCTTCCCTCCGGCGATTGCGTCGATCATGAGGCGCGTTCCGTGGGCGGCGTCGCCGGCGGCGAACACCTTCGGATTCGTCGTGGCGAGAGTCTCGCGGTCCACCTGGAGAAGTCCGCGGTCCGTGAGCGCAACGTTGTCACGTTCGGGGGAAAGGAAGGAAAGGTCCATCGCCTGGCCGATGGCCAGGATGACCGTGTCGGCGGGGAGCGTCAGTTGATCGTCGGGGTCGAACCGGGGAGCGAACCTTCCCTCGTCGTCGAACACCGACAGGACCCTCTGGAACACCGCTTCCTTGACCCGCCCCTCTTCGTCGAGGCGGATCGCAACCGGGCCGACCCGGTTGAACCGGCGGATCCCCTCCTCTTCCCCTTCGTGGACCTCCACCGGATCCGCGGGCATCTCGGAGAGGGACTCCAGGCAGCACAAGGAGACCTCACGCACCCCCTCCTGGCGAAGGGCGGTTCGCGAGACATCCAAGTCCTCGTGGCGGACCGCGGTCCGGGACACGTCGTAGGCGACGGACCCGCCCCCGATCACCACGACCCTGCGGCCGAGCGGTACCGTCTCCTCGAGAAACGCGCTCCGCAGGAAATCCACTCCCCCTAAGACCCCTTCCCCCTCGGCGCCGGGGATCGCCAGTTCCCGCGAACGCTTCGCCCCCACCGCGATGAGAACCGCCGCGTAATCCCGCAGGAGGTCGTCGAACCCGACGTCCCGGCCCACCTTCACGCCGCACCGGATGGTAACACCCAAAGCCTCGATGACGGCGATCTCCGAGTGGATGAGCTCGCGCGGGAGCCGGTAGGGGGGAACTCCGAGGTAGAGCATCCCGGCGGGGACGGGCTCCCACTCGAAGACCGTGGGGCTAAATCCCAGGAGCGCCAGGTCGTGGGCCGCCGAAAGCCCGGCGGGCCCTGACCCGACGATCGCCACGGGTTCCCCCCGCGCGGGGACGAACTTCCCCTGGACGCCTTCCCGAACGAACGCCGCGACCTCCTCCGGCCCCCCGCATTCGAGGTACGCGGCTCCTCCGAGCGCCGCAAAAAGGCCGGCGTTGTCGAATCCGTCGGATTCGGGGCCGAACCGGCGGCAGGCGAACCCCTTGAGAGCCCGAATCGCTATGGGCGCGTCGATCTTCCCTCTCCGGCACGCCACCTCGCACGGGGCGCCGCATACCCTGCCGCACATCGAGGCGAGCGGGTTCGGGCCCCGCGCGATCAGGTAGGCGCGGAGAAGGTCCCCCGCGGCGATGGCCCGGATATAGCCCCGCGCATCCGTTCTCACGGGGCAGGCGTACTGACAGGAGATCTGCTCCTTCCAGTACTCCACGCCCGGCACCTGGACATCGAAGACCGCAGATTTGGGTGACGCCATTCCTCTTCCCCCGCAACTCCCCCGTGATTTAACCCGTCAGGCGATATCGGCGATCGTGGTCCCTTCCATGACTGCGATGAATGAATCCTGCAGGGCCGTCCAGTTCCGGTGCCCGCGACAGGCTGCGCCGGGACACTCGGGACTCCCGATGATGCACATCCGCTCCAGCGCTTCCGGCTCAAAGATTTCAACGACCGACTTCAGGGGCATGCTTGCTGCGGGATGCTTCAGGCGATATCCGCCGGACCGGCCGCGCACGGACTCCACCAACCCGTTTTGCGAAAGGATGAACAGGACTTTGGCAAGATAGGGCGCCGGGATGCGCAGTCGCTGCGCCAGCCCCCCGGAGCGAAGATACCCGTTCCGGGAATCCCTGGCGATGGCTGCGAGAACCCATATGGCGTACCTGGCCGTCTTGGATACCATCCGTAATTCTCCGGTAAATTCGGATATCGAGGTATGAATAACATATGCGGTTGGAATGTCAAGAAAGTAGCGGCTCCTTGAACGTACAATGGAAACAACCCCTCTTGCATACCGGGGGCGGGGAAGAACAGAGGGAGCGATACGGACGTAAAGAGAGGTGACCGATGAGCTTCAACCATTTCGATGCCAAGGGCCAGGCGGTGATGGTGGACATAAGCGGCAAGGAAGCGACCTTGCGGATCGCCGTCGCAGGCGCCACAGTGAACATGAAGCAGGAGACCGTGATTATGATTCTGGAGGGAAAAGCGGCCAAGGGGGACGTCCTGGGCGTCGCCCGCCTCGCGGGGATCGCGGCTGCGAAAAAGACGCCTGAACTGATCCCCCTTGCCCACCCGCTGGCCCTCCAGGGGGTGTCCGTCGAATTCGACCACGACCCGGCCGCAGGGTCGATCCGGGTGAAGGCGACCGTCAAGGCATTCGACCGCACCGGCGTCGAAATGGAGGCGATGACCGCGGCGTCCGTCGCGGCGCTGACCGTCTACGACATGTGCAAGGGCGCGGACCGGGGGATCACGATCAACGAGGTGGCGCTCCTCCAAAAGGAAGGGGGAAAGAGCGGAGTGTACCGGCGGGAGGAAAACCGATGAGGGCGGGGATTCTCACGGTGAGCGACCGGAGCTCCCGCGGCGAGCGCGAGGACGCGAGCGGTCCTGCGCTTCGGGCCTGGCTTACGGAACGCGGGGTGAAGGCGGTGCGCATCGAGGTCGTCCCGGACGAGGAAGACCGGATCTCCGCCGTGCTCCGGAAATGGGCCGATGAGGAGGGGTTCGAAATCATCCTCACCACCGGCGGGACCGGGGTGTCCCCGAGGGACGTCACCCCCGACGCGACCCGGAAGGTCCTGGAGCGGACGATCCCCGGGTTCGGGGAGCGCATGCGCTACAGGAGCCTGGAGAAGACCCCGACGGCGATCGTGTCGCGCGCTGTCGCCGGCGTGCGGAAACGGTCGCTCATCATCAACCTGCCCGGCAGCCCGAAAGGAGCGGTGGAAAACCTGGAGGCGGTGTGGGACGCGGTTCCTCACACCGTGGCGAAGATCCGGGGGGACGATAGCGATTGCGCCCCTCCCCCCGTCCCCTGAAACAGGAGAGGGAAACGCTCAGCTGGAGAAGGGCTGCGCCAGCGCGGGGTCGATCAACGCGATCGGGTCGCCCGCCCTCACCGTCCCGCCCCGGAGCACAACTGCGAAGACCCCTTCCCGCGGCATGACGCAATCGCCGGCCTGGAAGTAGATGGCGCAACGACTGTGGCACTCCTTCCCGATCTTCGTCACCTGGAGGACCGCATCGCCCACCGCCAGCTGCGTCCCGATCGGCAGGGTCAATAGCTCCACTCCCCGGGTGGTGATGTTTTCGGCGAAGTCTCCGGCCCCCACATCGACCCCCATCGCCTGCATCTTCCGGATGCTTTCCTCGGCGAGGAGGCTCACCTGGCGCTCTCCGTCCCCCGCGTGGGCGTCGCCGACAAAGCCGTGGTTCTCCCGCAGCCGTGCCGACTCCGCCGGTTTCTTCCGCTCCCCCTTCTTTCCGCTCAGGCACACGGCCGCGATCGTGCCGTTCATCGATTAGGCCTCCCTATCCCCCGATTCTCGACATGTGGACCGATTCTCCGTGCCGTCCCTCCCGCAGAAAGAGGTGTCCCGAGGGCTTCTTCCCGACAACGGACCGAAGGGTGTTCCGTAAGCCTTCGGCGTCCCCTTTCGCAAGGATCGGTTTCAGATCGACGTCCCGCGTGGAGAAGAGGCACCCCTTGGCAATTCCTTCGGAGGTCACCCGGATGCGGTTGCAGTCCCCGCAGAAATGGCAGGAGACCGGGGTGATAATGCCGATTTCCCCTACCGCGCCCTCCATCCGGAAATATCGGGCGGGTCCGCCCAGGTCCTCCTTGTCCCGAGGGGTCAGGCGGGAAATTTCCCGGATCTTGCAAAGGATCTCCTCTCCCGGGACGGTCAGGCCCGGTCCGCAATCCTTTCCTGTCAGAGGCATATGCTCGATGAACCTGACCGTCAGGGGCCGGTCGAGGGTGAGGGATGCGAACCGGACCACCTCGTCCTCGTTTACCCCCCGCATCACCACCACGTTGATTTTGATGTGAGGAAACGCGTATTCCTGTGCTTTCTCGATGCCTTCGAGCACGGCCCGCAAGCGGCCGCCGCCCGTGACCCGTGCGAATCGGTCCGGCACAAGAGAATCGAGGCTTATGTTCAGGCTCTCCACTCCGGCCCTGCGCAAATCCCCCGCCATTTCCCGGAGGAGAAAACCGTTGGTGGTCAGGACGAGCTTCTTTAAGGCGGGGATTTCCCCAAACCGGGAGAGGAGGGGGACGATCCCTTTGCGCAGCAGCGGCTCCCCGCCCGTGATGCGGATCTTCTCGATCCCGATGCCGACCGCCGTTCGGGCCAGGAAAAGAAGGTCTTCGTCGGAAAGAATCTCACCGACCGCCGGTCCTCCGTCCCCCCCAGGCGGCCTGCAGTAGCTGCAGCGCAGGTTGCATCGGTCCGTAACCGAGAGGCGGAGATAGTTGATTCTTCTTCCGTGCGGGTCGAGGAGACTCATGGCCGGGTCTTCCATTCCTCCTGCCTGTCGAAACATCCCTCGTCGTCTGCACCCAGGATCCGGACCATGAAAGATATCATGATCGTCCGAGATATTTCTCTTGAATGAGTTCCACAAGGCACTCGGAATCATGGATGTCGAGTTGAGGCACCGCGGTGTCCACCCGCTCGTCCGTGGCCACGGCGATCAACCCGCGGGGAGCCGGGTGAATCAGAGGTTCCCCAGTGGCTTTCCGGTGGACTTCGATCTTGGGAAACGGGGAAGCCTTGTACCCCTCCGCAAGGACGATGTCCACCCCTTCTACAAACCGCGCAAGGATCGACTCGAGGGGCATCTCTTCCTGGTGACGCAGGACAACCGCCGTCTTTTGCGGGGAAGAAATCACGGTGGTATCCGCTCCCGCCGCCTGGAACCGGTAGCTGTCCTTCCCGGGGTGGTCGATCTCGAAGCGATGCGCGTCGTGCTTGACGGCGGCCACCCGATGCCCCGCTGCCGTAAGTCCCGCGATCACCTTCTCCATGAGCGTCGTCTTTCCCGAATTCTTCCGGCCTACGAAGCAGACGACGGGAAAACGCAAATGTTCGGACACCATGATCCCCCCGGTTCTTGATACAATATTTTCCCTATTTCCTGCACCTCGACAAGGAGAATCGTGAGGGCCATGGCGATCACGTACGAGCAGGCGCTGGCCTCGGTACTCCCCGTCGTGCGTACCCAGGGAGTTCACGAAGTCCCTCTCCCGGACGTCGTCGGCG
>DAOUUI010000011.1 GCA_030668225.1 Deltaproteobacteria bacterium | reverse complement strand
GCGCCCTTCCTTCGCCCAGCTGTGTCCCTGGTGAAAATGGAGATCCCTGGGGACACGGAACCACTCGACAACCTCCGGGGGACCACTTCCCTCCTCGGATTCCTCGGTCCGAAGCGACAGGTACCTGCAGAAGAACACGAACGTGGCCAGGAACCCGATGACGATGAGGTACTCGATCCCTTTCGTCGCATAGATGTCTACGAAGCTGAAGCCTTCCATCTCACCACCTCCCCGACGGGGGTAATATCGTCCATCGCTTCTTTCGCTGCCGGGTGTTCCTTGAAGACCGGCATCCGGTTGATCACCCAACGGAACACCCACAGCTCCATGCTGATGACGGCCAGCGTCACCCAGATCTCGATCCAGGAGGGGTAGTATCGGACCGGCGCGTACCACTTGAACGCGATGATGGATACGTTCAGCCGGTTGAGGACTACCCCGATCGCCGTGAAGAACGACGTGAACTGGACGAGTCGCACGTTTCGTCTCTTTATCGCGGCACCGAACAGGAAGATCGGGAGCACCACGAAGCCCACGATCTCCACGAGGTACCAATAGCCCATCGGCGTGGCGAGCAGTCCCCAGTGCCCGCCGTGGACCAGTTCGATGACTTTCAGGAACAGGTAGGCGAAAAGCGCTCCGATGCATCCCTTGGCGAGACCGAGCAGGATATCGTCGTGGGAGGCGCGCAGCCTGTTCCCGATCCGGTGGTGGAAAATCCTGTGGGTGAAGGTGCTCTCGATGATCACCATCGACAGCCCGGCGAAGATGCTCGACACGAAGAACAGGACCGGGATGTAGTACGAATACCACAGCGGGTGGATCTTGGCGGGCGCCAGGAGAAAGAGCGCCCCCAGCCCGGACTGGTGGAGCGTGGAGAGGGTGATGCCGAAGATGACCGCTCCGATCGTCATCTTCTCCACGATCCGGCGGGTCTTTTCCCAGTTCAGCCATTCCGCGATGGCCGGGGAGAACTCGATGAACTCGCAGATCATGTACAGGAGGAAGTGCCACGCCACCAGGAAGAGGACCGAGCTCAGCCCGAACGAGTTGCCGATGATCGGGTTCACGACGTTCCAGGGACGGCCCAGGTCGAGGAGCAGCGCCCCGGCGTAGAAGACGTACGCGAGAAAGCCGTTCAGGACCGTCACGCGGACGATCGGCTCGTACTTTTCGAATTTCATGATGTGGACGACGAAGGTGAGCACGTAGGCGCCCCCCGCGAATGCCACACCGGTGATCACGTCGAACCCGATCCAGATCCCCCACGGGTAGTCCTGGGAAAGGTTCGTGACCGCCCCGAGACCCATGTAGAACCGGATCGCGATCAGGACGATCCCGACTGCGATGATCGTGCCGCTGATGACGTTGAAGGGTGTCCAGATCTTCCCCTTCGGCTTCATCTCGGACGCGATGAATCGCACGAAATCGCGGACGCCCTGAAGGACCTTCCGCGGCCTTTCGATGTCGTTACCCTTCCTCTTCATGGTTTTTCTCCTTGTTTCTGTCCTCGGCTAGGTAGTTCAGGCCGATGAGTATGGACGGCCACAGGACGAAGACGAGAGGGACGCCGTACAGGAATCCCGACGTATGTTCCGGGTAGGGCGTCGTCCCCAGGTCGGTCCGAAAACCCAGCTGTTCGAACGGGACGGCGGAGAGGTACATGGTCCCGCTGCCGCCGACCTCGTGCTCCCCGTAGATGTGGTGGACGTACTTGTCGGGGTTCTCGTAGATCCGGGTTCTTGCGATCTCGAGCAACTCCCTCCTCGTCCCGAAGATGGTGGCGTCCTCCGGGCACGCGTCCACACAGGCGGGCCGCTCCCCGGCTTTCAGCCGGTCGTAGCAGAAGATGCACTTCCGGATGTACGGGAAGGCGCTTCCGTACTCGAATTTCGGGATGTCCTGGGGACACGCGATCATGCAGTACCGGCACCCCATGCACCGGTCCTTGTTGTAGATGACCGGACCTTCCTTCGTTTTTTCCATCGCTTTGGTCAGGCAGGCCGATGCGCAGGCGGGCTGACAGCAATGGAGGCACTGTCGCCGAACGAAGACGGGGTTGTCGGGGTCCTTCTCGTTCGGGAACCGGTTGAGGACGGTGTAGGCGCCGGGAGAAGTGTCCCTTTTCGTTTCGAAGACGCTTTCCCTGTCGAAGGGGACCTCCGGCTCGGGCAACCCGTTCTGTTCGTTGCACGCCTCCTCGCAGCTTCGGCACCCGATGCATTTCGTGGTGTCGATCAGCAAACCGTAGAACTCGACGCCGGCTACGGCCGCCTCCGACCGCCCGGGTGCGCCGGCGAGCAGGCTGCTGCCCGCCATGCCTGCGATTTTCAGAAAATCCCGTCGGTTCACACTCATCAGGTTATCCTCCTGTTTTAACGGGCGCTCTGTTCGGCCCTTAAGCTCCTACCGGAAGAACTTTTTTACCAGGAGCTGCAGGAGCTCCCCGTCGATCGATTCCGTGACGCCCTCGATGCAGTGGCCTCCGTCCTGCATCGTGACTCCCACCTCCTGCGGCGTCGCCCTGTGGAGCGTGATGAACTCGAGGAAGACCATCAGCTCTCTCTCGAGCCAGGCCGAGGCGTCCCCGGCGATCCTGAGCTTCCTGATGTTCTGCGCGACGTTCGTCGGCATCGCGGAGAGGAGCCAGGACGACCGGTACGGGTCTTTCTTGAGCTTGCCGGTGTCGGCGTTCATGTCGTCGTTCGCGGCGCTGACGATCCCGTCGAGGGGGGAGACGAAGTCGATCTTCTTGTTCCCCTGGACCACGGTGAACGCCTTCTCGCCCTGCCGGAGCCGTTCCCCGGGGCGGGGGAGCTCGATCCGGTCGATTCTTCCGATGATCCCCTGCGCGAAATCGTCGATGCCGATCTCCGCTTCCCCCGACGGCGTCAGGTGGGCCCACGTGTGTCCGCTGTGGTAGAAAAGCCCTCCCGGTAGACGGAATTCGGGCAGCGCAGCCGGAACGAGTGCTGTCCGGAGCGCCGGATCGATAGTGCCGGCCCTCTCTTTCGCCCTTCTGCTCCACATCCGGAACGCGAGTTCGATGAGGAGGAAGGCGGCGATCGTTGTGAGTATGAGTGCGAGTACCATTTCCATCACCTCCTTAACCCAGGAACAGGGCTACGATCCTGCTCCATTGCGCTTCGTTCAACCTGCTGCTGATGTCCGGGAGAGTTTCTCCCCCGTCCGTCGCGGTGATTCCCAGGTCGTTGCTGAACATCCGATGGAGCCTTTCCACCTCCCAGTCGAGCCACTGCCGCGCCACGCTTCCGTGATACAGGCGCGAGAGCCAATCCCCGCCTGGGCGCAACGAGAATATCCACCCCTCTTCGTAGGGGTCCCGGTTGATCGTTCCCGGGTTATCCGCCACCTTCTTGTTGACCGCGCAGACGGTCCCGTTCCCCGGCGCCACCATCCGGGCCGTCTTGTTGCCGGAATGGAGCAGGAGGCAAACGCTGTTGTCCCTCACGGAAGAGCCCTCCGGCGGAAGGGAGACCCGGTCGATCTTCCCGACGAGCCTCTGTGAAAAATCGTCGATCCCCACCCTTGTCTCCGCATCGCTCTCCTTTCCGGGGGAAACCCACAGGTGCCTGGGATGGTAGTAATAGTCGGGGCGGAGGGAAAACCCGCGCACGATATCCGCTGCGCTTTCGTGGCCGTCGATCTCCCGGAAGGCGGAACAGAGTCTATAGTTCCCGGTGTGGCACATGCTCTTCACCGAGGTGCCCCGGTCGACCGGGATCATCTTTTTTGTGGGAAACGCCTTGCAAAACGTCATCGTCGTCATTTCCAGAAACGGGCACTTATCCTCTCCCATCGGCGCACCTCTTTTTTTCACGGCGTTATCCCTCATGCCGTCCTGAAACCCACACATGCCAACACAACGAAGTAAATGAACGCGAGGATAAGGTATGCCATCTTTTCCACCTCCTCTCCTGCCCCTGTATATGGCAATGTGCGTGCCAGAGCGGGCAGGGGGAGACGAAAGGAGAGTATGTGGCTGAAAAACCTGAAGATTTTACATGAACGGGGGGTGACGGGTGTCCGGAGGAAAAGGGAGGAAAATGTGGAGAATCTCTACAGTTTCCCGGTTAAAAAATTAACGTTATGTTTTTCAACGGCTTGGAGTGTAGAGAATTTCAACAGGTTGTTTACATATTCAACACGGTTTCCTTCTTCAGTTCGTATTTCCGGATCTTGTTGTAGAGCGTGACGCGGTCGATTCCGAGAACCTGGGCGGACCGGATGATGTTCCACCGGTTCTCTTTGAGGATCCGGCGAATGTGTTCCTTCTCCATCTCGGAGAGGGATTTGCCCCGGCCGTCGGACACGGACACCCCGGGCGCCTGCGGGAGGCTCAGGTCGGCCTCGAGGATCATTTTTCCCTTCGTGACCACCATTGCCCGCTCGATCACGTTTCGCAATTCGCGGGCGTTGCCCGGCCAGCCGTAATCCAGGAGCAGGCGCATGGCGGACTCGGCGATCCCCTCGACGTTCTTCCCCATCTCGATGTTGAACCGCTCGAGAAAGTGCTCCACGAGCAGGGGGACATCCTCCTTCCTCTCCCGCAGGGGAGGGAGGGTTACCGAGATGACGTTCAGACGGTAATAGAGGTCCTCCCGGAACTTTTCCTCCTCGATGGCCTTCGTAAGCTCCCGGTTCGTGGCGGCGATGATCCGGGAATTGACGGAGATCAGCTGGGTCCCCCCGACGCGCCGGAACTCCTTCTCCTCCAGAACCCGGAGAAGGTCCATCTGCAGTTTGAGGCTTATGTCGCCGATTTCGTCGAGAAAGAGCGTGCCGTCCTTGGCAAGTTCGATCTTTCCGCTTCTTGCCTGGTCCGCCCCGGTGAAGGCTCCCTTTTCGTGCCCGAACAGCTCGCTCTCCAGCAGGCTCTCCGTGAGGGCGGCGCACGAGACCGTCACGAAGGGGGCGTTTCGCCGCGGGCTCTCCATGTGGATGGCCCGGGACAGAAGCTCCTTTCCGGTACCGCTCTCTCCCTGGACAAGCACGGTCGAGCTGCTCTTCGCTACGGTCTTGATGAGCTCGAAGATCTCGATCATCTTGTGGTTCTTGCTCACCATGTCGTGGAGACGGTACTGTTTCTTCAGCTCCTTCCGGAGATAGATATTCTCCTTCACCAGTTTCTGGTGCTCGATGATCTTCCGGATGGTGATCGAGAGGTCTTCCGGGTTGAAGGGTTTTACGATGTAGTCGTACGCCCCCTTCTTCATCGCCTGCACGGCGGTGTCCACCGTCGCGTAGGCGGTCATGATGATGACGATCGTGTCGGGCCTGACCTTCCGGATCTCGTCCATGAGCTGGATCCCGTCCATGCCGGGCATTTTCAGGTCGATCATCGCCAGGTTCCAGTCCTTCGCCGGGAGGCGCTCCAGCGCCCGGGCGCCGTTCTCGACGGCCTCCACCTCGTATCCGTCCTCCTCGAGCCAGTTCGCCAGGGATTCCCGGACGATCTCCTCGTCGTCGACGATCAGGATGTTCACTTTCGGCTCCATGGTCACATCCTCCACGGTTCGGTTTTCCCATACAGGGCCGCGTCGCAGCTTTCACAATAGATGCTCAGCTTCCGGTCGACGTCCATAACGGTGTTGGAAAGGTACATCACGCACTCCCGGTCGTGGCAGTGAATGAGCCCGAAATTGTGTCCCAGCTCGTGAAGAGCCTCCTTGCACAGACGCTCGAACAGGATCCCGTCATCGGGGGAGAGCCCGTGGAATTCCTGCCTGAGCCTCGCGATCGAGACGATCGACGCCATCCCTCCCAGCTGGGCCTCGCCGAAGACGAAGGTCAGGATCGGAATGCACAGGTCCTTGTCGATGATCCCGACGATCTTGATCGCGTCGGCCGGAGTCTCCCGAAGGATCTCCCGGAGGATCCGGGTGGAGTTGTACTGGTTCCTGCTCCTCTCGAAGCTCCTTTCCGGCACGGGCATGTTCCCCGTTATTCTCACCGGGAGGGAGAGGTAGTCCCGCAAGTGGTCCTGAAGCTTTCGGAGCATGGCGTCAGGGGTCAGCCCCACCGGCCGTATGTAAATTGCGTCGTCGATCTTGCCGGCTCCTTGTCAGTCCGTCGGAAGGGATACGATCATCTCCGTCCCGCTCCCGGGACTGCTCTTGACCTCGATCTTTCCGTTGTGCCTTGTGATGATCCCGTAGACGACGGCAAGTCCCAGGCCCGTCCCCTTCTCCTTTGTAGTGTAGAACGGGTCGAACACGTGGGCCAGTGTTTCGGGAGCGATCCCGGGGCCGGTGTCGGCGAATGAGACCACCTCCGTGTTCCGGGACCTGTCGTGCCGGGCCTTGATGGTGAGGACCCCTCCTCCCTCCATGGCCTCGCACGCGTTGATGATGAGATTGATGAACACCTGCTTCATCTGCGAGGGGTCCGCCGGGATGTCCGGAAGGGGATCCATCTCCTTTTCCACCGTGATATCGGAGATGGCCAGCTTGTTCCTGACGATGTCGAGCGATTCGTCCACGAGGGAGTTCAGGTTGACCACTTTTCTGGCCAGTTCCTTGGGGCGGGTGAAGTCGAGGAGGTTGGAGACGATCGCGCTCGTCCTCTGAACTTCCCTGCTCATGGTGGAGAGGTATTCCCGGAATTTCTCCACGTCGGGAGCGGCGCCTTTCCCCTCCTCGATCTTCCTTTCCATGAGCTTGACGTAGGTAAAGACCCCCGTAAGCGGGTTGTTGATCTCGTGCGCCACCGTCGCCGCGATCTTTCCCAGCGCGGCCAGTTTCTCCGTGTGCATCAGCTGGAACTGGGTCTCCTTGAGCTCCCTCGTCCGCTCCTCGACCTTCTGTTCCAGGGTCCGGATCCATTCGCGGATCTCGTCGTTCGCCTTTCGCAGGTTCTCCGTCATGTGGTTGAACGAGCGCGCAAGATGTCCCATCTCGTCGTCCGAATCGATGGGGATGGCATGGGTCAGGTCCCCCTGGGCCACGCGGTTGGTACCGTGGACGAGTTGCTTGACCGGGTTTCCTACGAAAAACATCAGGGCAAGCACCACGATGGCCGATATCGCAAGGATCGACAGGATGTTGAACGCGATGATCTGCCCGCGCGCGGATCGCATCTCCGCGTCCCCCTCGGACAAGGACATCGTGATGTCGATGACGCCCAGGACTTTCTGGGACGCCGGGTGGGCATGGCATTCCCCGGAGAAGCACTCCCGGTCGTTGTACATCGGGTTGATCATGCCGAGGATCCGGTACCCCTTGCCGGAAGGGAAGATCCTGTTCCTCGATGAGGAAGTGAGGTGTTCGAGGGGGGCTTCCTCCGCATGGCAGGCGTAACAGGCCTCCGCCTTCTTGTCCACCATCGTTCCCCGCTCATCCCGGGTGGTCGAGAAGAGGATCGTGCCGTCGCTCCCGTAGATCCGGACCTTCTCGATCCCCTCCTGGTCCCCGATGGTCTGCATGATCCGCCACGCGTGCTCCTTGCGGTTCTGGATCATGTCGTACTGGATCGATTTCTTGATCGTCTCGCTAAGCTGGGTGGCGTTTTTCAGGATCGTTTCGTCGAGGTGCCTCGCCTGGACGTCCAGATACAGGAACGTGAAGAACCCGTTGATCACCAGGGTGGTGATGGCGACGGAAAGAATAATCTTGAACTCGATGCTCTGGTACCATCGCATGCTGCGTTGCGCGAGCCGGGTGGTTTCCGTCGGGGAAGGTCCGACGCGGGGAGAAGCGGAAGCGGTCCCGTGCTGATGCGATTTCCGGTCCATGGGCATTCTGCGGAATCACCCCGATACGGTATGCGACACCTGTATGCAGTATACACTCGGGCAGCGAGAAAACAAGCGCCCCCCTCCTTCCTGCTGCTTCAGGAGGAGGACCGCTCCGGATCGTTCGGCCAAACCAGCATGTCCAGGAGAAGGAGGACGACACCGACGGAGATTCCGATGTCGGCCACGTTGAAGGCCGGCCAGTGGTGGTGGTGCCAGTGGACGTCCAGGAAATCCACCACGTATCCGAGCCGGGCGCGGTCGATGAGATTGCCCAGCGCCCCTCCCAGGATGAGGCCCAGGCCGAACGGCGCGGGCCCCCGGCGCGGGAGGAAGTGGATGTAGGCGATCACTCCCCCGATGGCGAATACCGTGGCAGCGATGAGCAGGGGGTTCACCCACTTCGGATCGAGGTTGGACAGGAGTCCGAACGCAACGCCCGTGTTCCGGATGTGGACGAGGTGGAAGAAGTCGACGATGACCGCCTTGGCTTCGTACGGGTTGAAGCGGGCCACGATCCAGGCCTTGGACCACTGGTCGGCGACCGCGATCCCGACGGCCGCGAGAATGGGGAAGGCGAATTTGCGGAGCCCGGGCATATAAGCGTTCAGGCGCGGGTCGTGGCGGCGCACCGTTCGCACAACTCGGGGGCGGACGGCACGGTCCCGACATCCGGCGTGTGGTTCCAGCAGCGCTCGCATTTTTCCCACGGGGCCTTTTCCACGCGGACGGCGAGACCGGGAAAAGCCGGGTTTTCATACGCGCCGGGGCCGGACACCTCACCGACCTCGAGGCCGGACACGGTCAGCACCTCCCGGATCTCGCGCCGATGGTTTTCGAACAGGTCTTCGAACGGTCCCGGAGCGACGATGACGAGCGCATCCTGGTCGCTCCCGATCCGTTTCTCCCTCCTCGCCGCCTCGAGCGGCTGGGCGATCTCGGCGCGGACCGCCTGGATCCGCTCCCACCGCGCCGCGATCTCGTCGGCCTCCGGCAGATCCATCGGCTCCGGCATGTCCGTCAAGAAGACGCTCTCCGGTTTCCCGGGGAATGAAGGGAGATACCCCCAGGCCTCCTCCGCGGTGAAGGAGAGGACGGGGGCGATCAGGGGCAGGAGATCGCGGGCGATCTCGAACAGCGCGGACTGCCCGGACCGGCGTGCCGGGTCGTCCGCCCGGGAGCAATAGAGGCGGTCCTTGAGCGCGTTCAGGTAGAAGCTGGACATGTCCACCGAGCAGAAGTTGTTCACCGAGTGGAAGATGACGTGGAACTCGTAGTTTTCGTACGCCTTCCGGACCTTCCCGGCGAGCCGGTGGAAGAGGACTACGGCATACCGGTCCATCTCCTCCATGCGGTCGTACGGGACCGCGTCCCGCTCGGGATGGAAGTCATGCAGGTTCCCCAGCAGGTAGCGGATCGTGTTCCGGATCTTCCGGTACGCCTCGGTCAGGCGGGCGAGGATGTCCGGGGAGATCCGGATGTCGTCCCGGTAGTCCTCGGCTGCCACCCAGAGCCGAAGGATCTCGGCCCCGTGTTTCCGGATGATCTCCTCGGGGGCGACGACGTTCCCCTTCGACTTGTGCATCGCCTCCCCCTTCCCGTCCACGACGAACCCGTGGGTGAGGACGGCCCGGTACGGGGCGATTCCCCGGGTCCCGACCGCTGCCAGGAGCGAGGAGTGGAACCATCCGCGGTGCTGGTCGGACCCTTCGAGATAGAGGTCGACCGGCACGCCGAGGTTTTCCTTCCCCTCGCACACGCAGGCGTACGAGACGCCGGAATCGAACCAGACGTCGAGGATGTCGCTTTCCTTCCCGAAGGCGGACCCGCCGCAGGAGGGGCAGGATGTCCCGGGGGGAAGCAGGTCCGGCACCTCGCGGTTGTACCAGGCGTCGGCGCCCTCCCTCTCGAAGAACGAGGCGATGTGGTCGATCAGCTTCCGGTCGAGGAGATGGTGCCCGCACGACTCGCAACGGAAGATCGCGATCGGCACGCCCCAGGTTCGCTGACGGGAGATGCACCAGTCCGGACGGTTCGCGATCATCCCCTCGATCCGTTCCTGTCCCCAAGCGGGGATCCACCGCACCTTCCGGATCTGGTCGAGGGCCTTTCCGCGCAGGCCTGTCCCGTCCATCGAGATGAACCACTGCTTGGTCGCCCGGAAGATGACCGGCTGCTTGCACCGCCAGCAGTGCGGGTACGAGTGCGTCATCTGGCCCTGCCGAAGCATCGCCCCGACTTCTTCGATCTTCTCGTTCACCCGCGGGTTCGCCTCGAAGACCTGCATCCCCCCGAAGAACGGGACGTCGGGGGTGAAGCGCCCCTCGTCGTCGAGCGGTGCATAGATCTCCAGCCCGTACTTGAGACCCGTCTCGTAGTCCTCGCGCCCGTGCCCGGGGGCCGTGTGAACGCATCCGGTTCCGGCTTCGAGCGTGACGTAGTCCCCCAGCACGAGGAGGGAGTCGCTGCCGAGAAAGGGATGGAGGCAACGAAGCCTCTCCAGATGCCCGGCTCCGAAGGTCGCCAGCCGCGAAAATTCCGAAAGACCGACCTCGCTCGCGAAGCGCTCAGCCAACCCTTCCGCGACGACAAGCACCTCGCCGTCCGCTTCGATCGCGACGTAGGAATACTCCGGATGGAGCGCGATGCCGAGATTCGAGGGGATCGTCCAGGGGGTGGTCGTCCAGATGACGAAGGATACCTTCTTGCCTGCAAGCGCCGGGTGGATCCTCTCCGGAGGGTCCGCGAAAGGGAACTTCACGTAGATGGAAGGGGAGGTGTGGTCGGCGTACTCGACCTCTGCCTCCGCGAGAGCGGTCCTGCAGGTCAGGCACCAGTACACGGGCTTCGTTCCCTTGTACACCGCCCCGGTCTCCACGAATCGACCGAACTCCCTCAGGATCCCCGCCTCGTAGTCGAACGTCATGGTCCGGTACGGGTTTTCCCAGTCCCCCAGGATCCCGAGTCGCCGGAACTCCTCCCTCTGGATGTCGATGAACTTCGTTGCGTAGTCGCGGCAGAGACGTCGCTTCTCCTCCGTGGTGACCGATTCCTTCCTGCCCCCCAGGGTTTTGTCTACCTGGTGCTCGATCGGCAATCCGTGGCAGTCCCACCCGGGGACGTACTCGGCCCAGGCGCCGGACATGCCTCGGTACTTGACGATGATGTCCTTCAGCAGTTTGTTGAGAGCGTGTCCGATGTGGATATGGCCGTTCGCGTAGGGGGGGCCGTCGTGGAGGACGAACTTCGGGTTTCCCCGGCGCTTCTCCACCATCCGGTGATACAGGCGTTCGTTTTCCCACCGGGAAAGGATTTCCGGTTCTCGCTGCGTCAAATTCGCGCGCATCGGGAACCCGGTCTGAGGGAGGTTCAGCGTGGTTTTGTAGTCCATGGGGTCTCCGCCTTGGCAGATGCCTAAACTCCTCTTTATATCACCAAAGGAGGTGGCCGTGTACCCCGGTCGGTTGTCTCCTTCCGGTCCCAGGGGATCTTTACAGGGGATCTTTACCGGAAGAGGGATTCGAAGAAATCGCGGAGACCACGCCACCCCTTGCGTACCGTGTCCACAATCGGGTGGGAGGGGTGGAGCGGACACGTCTCCGTTGGGACCAGGTCCTCGGGGAACGCCTCGGGGAATGACTCCGGACAGGCGGATGTCGTCAGGAACCCGGATTCCGGGTCGATCTCCGCGATCGTGACCCCCGGGGGAGCGCGGAACGTGGTCCTCCCCCCGGCCGGGTAGACCGATTTCATGAATTTCGTCCAGATGCGAAGCGCACCCGAGGACCCGGTGAGTCCGGTCGGCCCCCCGCTGTCGCGTCCCACCCAGACCACGCATACCAGGTCGGGGGTGTACCCCACGAACCAGGAGTCGCGGTAGGCGTCCGTGGTCCCGGTCTTGCCTGCGGCGGGGAAATCGATTCCGGCCAGACGGACGTTGGTCCCCGTTCCCCGGTCGAGAACCCCCTCGAGGGCGTAGGTGACAAGATAGGCCGCGCGAGGGTCTACGGCCTGTTCCCGTACCGGAGTCTCCACCCGCAGGGAATCTCCCTTGTCGTTGGTGACCGCACGGAGCGTGAAGGGCCGGAACCGTATCCCCCCGGACGCGATCGTGGCGTAGGCGTAGGCCAGTTCGATCGGGGTAACCTCGAAACTTCCCAGGGACAGGGAAGGAACGGGACGGACCGGGCTTTCGATCCCTGCGTTCCGGGCCGTTGCGATCACCTCCGGAAGGCCGACGTCGAGCGCGAGCCTCACCGACGCGGTGTTTACCGACTCCTCGATCATCCTTCGGACGGATATCATCCCGTATTCTTTCCCATGGAAATTCGCGGGCGTCCACCTGCCGTTTGGACCCGTAACGGAGATCGGCTCCCCCGAAATCGTGCTCGCGAGCGTGGTCTCCCCCTTGCCGCCGACGGCCTGCTCCATGGCCGCAAGGAGAACGAACGGCTTGAACGCGCTGCCCGGCTGGCGCCAGGCGTCGACGGCGCGGTTAAACTGGGTCTTCCCGTAGTCGCGGCCCCCCACCATGGCGGTGAGTTCCCCCGTGGCCGGATCCACGGCGACCAGCGCCGCCTGGAGCGGGTCCTCCTCCGCTCCCGGGGAGCCCTTCTTTTCCCCGAACTCGGCCAGCCCCTCGGCCATCGCCCTTTCCGCTGCGATCTGGTGCACGAGATCGAGAGATGTATAGAACCGGTAGCCGGTGCGAGAGAACCTTCCGGACCCCAGAGTTTCCTCTGCCACCCGCTCGAGGTAGTCGACGTAGTACTCCGCCATCTTTACGGGGACCCGCCGCGGGTTCGTGCGGACGGGGGTGGCGCTTGCCCGTTGCTCCTCCTCCGCCGAAATCATCCCGAGGATGGCCATCCTGGAGAGGACCCAGTCCCGGCGTTTCCGGGCGGCGTCCGCCATGCGAAGGGGGGAGTACCGGTGGGGTGACCGGATGATCCCCGTGAGGAGGGCAGCCTCCTCGAGCGTCAGGTCACCGACGCCCTTGGAAAAGTAGAAGTCCGCGGCGTCCTCCACCCCGTATATCCCGCGGGGTCCTTCCTGGCCGAAGTAGATCTTGTTCAGGTACGCCTCGAGAATCTCCTCCTTGGTGAAGCGGAGCTCGAGGATTACCGCCAGCTCGGCTTCCCGGAGTTTCCGCCAGAGACTCTTCCTGGGCGTGAGGAAGAAGTTTTTCGCGAGCTGCTGGGTGATGGTGGACCCTCCCTGGACGATTCGCATCCGGCGCAGGTTAACTCCCAAGGCCCGTATGACCCCGATGAAGTCTATTCCGATGTGCGAGTAGAAGCGGGAATCTTCCGCCGCGAGCACCGCGTCCTGGAGGTGTTTCGGAACGGCGGTGAGAGGAACCATCCTCCGCGACTCCATCTTCGGTCCGAGGATCCGGGCGATCTCCTCCGGTTCGAGGACCAGTTCGTCGGGAAAAGAGCCGGAGGATGTTTCCAGGGTGGCGACGCGTCCCTCCGTCATGTCGATATCGATCCGGACGTCGGGGCGGGAAACGTCTCCCGCCTGGAAACCCCGGGTGTGGATCCGGATCCGGTTTTCCTCCCTGGACCAGGTTCCCGGTTTTTCCGGTACTCCCGAAACCTTCTGGTAGGAGAGGCGGCCAAGCCTTTCCGGGAGCTTCAGGTTTTCCACGAGGTCGCCCGCCCGGATGACCGCCGGCCGCCCGTACAGGATCGACGGGACATCCCAGGCGTCGCGCGCCAGCCCGCTTCCCACCTTGAAATAGAGGTATCCCAGGTGCAGGAGAAAGAGCCCCGCAAACGCAACAAGGAGGGAGCGAGGGCGGAAGAGGGACTTCATGGCCGCATGGCGAAGGCTCCGTTCAGATCGTCCTGCCTGCAGCAGCGATGAACGGGCGCAATCCTTCCATCAGTTCCCCGAATTTCTCGAAGGTCAGCGACTGGGGGCCGTCGGAGAGGGCCTTCTCCGGGGAGGGGTGGACCTCGATCATCAATCCGTCCGCCCCCGCCGCCACCGACGCGCAGGACATCGAAGGAACGTACCTGGCGTGGCCCGTTCCGTGGGAAGGGTCGACGATGATCGGCAGGTGGGTCCGCTCCTTGAGCACGGGGACCGCCGAGATGTCGAGCGTGTTCCGGGTCGCGTCCTCGAACGTGCGGATACCGCGCTCGCAGAGGATCACCCGGCGGCTTCCTTCGGAGAGGCAATATTCCGCGCTCATGAGGAACTCCGTGATGGTCGTCATCATTCCCCGCTTGAGGAGGATCGGCAGTTTCGACTTCCCGATCCTCTTCAGAAGGGAGAAGTTCTGTACGTTGCGCGCTCCCACCTGCAGGATGTCGGTGTACTGTGCGACAAGCTCGACGTCCATCGGGTTCATCACCTCGGTCACAACGGGCATTCCCGCCTTGTCCCCGGCCTTGCGCAGGATCCTGAGCCCCTTCTTCTCGAGCCCCTGGAATGCGTAAGGGGAAGTGCGGGGCTTGAATGCTCCGCCGCGCAGCACATTGGCCCCCGCCGCCTTCACCGACCGTGCCGTATCGATCATCTGCTTCTCGCTCTCCACGGAGCACGGGCCGGCGACGATGAGGAGCTTTTTCCCCCCGACGCTCACGCCCGGGGCGAGCCGGATCTCGGAGGGTTCGGGCTTCACCTCCCGGCTGGCCAGCTTGTACGGCTTGAGGATCGGGACGACCCGATCCACGCCGGGGAGAGACTCGAGCGCCTGGAGGACGAACTTCCCCCGCTCGTCCCCGATCGCGCCGATGACGTTACGGGTCTTGCCGTAGATCGTGTGGGGGGTGTACCCAAGATCCCTGATTTTCCGGATGACGGCCTGGGTATCCTTTTTGGGTATTCCCGGTTTCATGACGATGATCATGAATATCTCCCTTCCGGCGTCCGTATAGTGGCTTCGGGAGTGTAATTATAGTCGGATTGCCCTCTTTATTTCCATCATGGCGGAGGGTAACCTGAAACCGTACCCTGCCATTCGGCGGGAGAGAAGGAGAGTGAGCGATGAGGAAAATCGTATTCCCGTTTCTCGTGGGCCTTTTGTGCGCGGCGATGGCATCTACCGCTTTGGCGGACCGGCATGACCGCTACGAGAAGTACGGGGTGCCTCCGCCTCCGCCGCCGCGGGGAGCCGTTGCGCCACCGCCGCGGGGAGCGCCGCCGCCACCGCCTACGCACGCGGTATACGGGCAGATGTACCTTTTCGGGCATCTTGGGTTCTACGAGCCGAACGACGACAGGGACGGGCTCGAGGATTACGATACGGGCGGGGCCTTCGACATCGGCATCGGTTCCCGCGTCTCCCCCGTTCTGGCGATCGAGGGGACACTCGGAGCATATGGCTCGGATCGTGGATCGGATGAAGTCACCGTGGTTCCTGTGACATTCGGAGGCCGCCTCATCATCCCCGGCCCCTTCTTCGAGCCGTACGTCGGTGGCGGGGTGGGGCTCTACTTCGCCGACCTCGACGAGCCCACCTCGAGGATCGACGACTCGGACACGACGTTCGGAGGATATCTGTCCCTGGGCATGGACGCCTGGCTCAATCCCCGGATGGCGCTGAACTTCGAGGGGAAGTACCATTGGGCCGAGCCCGAATTCGACGGGTTCGATGTGGATGTCAGCGGCTGGACGGTCAGCCTCGGGTTACGGGTATCGTTCTGAGAAGATTCGCAAAAACGGGGACACCCCGGTTCCTCCTCCTGGGAGGTTCCGGGGCGTACTCCCTGCCGGAAGGGGGGCTCGGCCTGCGCCTGGGGACGCGTCGCCTCCGAACTCCGTTCGGCCTTGCCAACCCCGTCCACCTGTACGAACGGGACGGTTTTCGCTACTTCTTCCTTTCCCGCCACGGGGAGCGCGGTTACGAAAGGACTGCGCCGTACGTCGATTACCGGGCAAATATCTTCGCCGCCAAGGATCTCGGGGTCGAGCGGATCATCGCCTGGTCCGGGCCGGGAATTGTGTCAAAGGGGATGCGCCCGGGTGATCTGGCTCTCCCCGACGACCTCCTCGATTTCACCCGAAACCGCCCCTCGACGTTCTTCGAGGGGGGAGGAATCGGTTTCGTCCGCCAGTTTCCCGTGTTCTGCGGGACGGTGCGGAAGGTCCTCCTCGAGGTCTGGAAGAGGGGGACGAAGGATCCGCGGTTGATCGACGGCGGGATCTATGCCTGCACCGAGGGCCCCCGGCTGGAGACCCCGGCCGAGGTGCGGTTCCTTGCGCGTGCGGGGGCGGACATGGTCGGGATGACCCTTTGCCCGGAGGCTTTTCTTGCCCGGGAGCTTGAGATATGCTACGCCCCGGTTGCGTACCTCACCAATTACGCCGAAGGGGTCCGGACGATGCCGTACCGCCGCGGGGTCCTCTTCGAAGGGATGCTTAACAGGTCCGGGGAAGGTCGCGTCGAGAGCGCGAAGGACGCGATTCTCCCGCTGGCGCTCGGTGCGGCCCGGGCGCTTGCGGGCAGGAAAAGGAATTGCCCCTGTGCCGTCTCGATGGAAAGGTACCGCAGGAGCGGAGTGATCGGTCCCGACTTCCGGACATGGGTTTCCCCCCGGGGAAGGAGAAGTAAATGAAGATCAGGGAGGAACACCTCCAGCGGCTCTGCCGGACCGTACTTTCCCGCTGGAAGGAGAAGAACCTGATCCGGCCGAAGGCGGACGACGACGTGCTCCTGGGGAAGATGATCGGGGAGGTGATGGCGGATTTCCGGCGGGAAGAGGAACTTGACCGGGATGTCCATGCGATCCTCGAGAAGCACTCCCGGGAGCTGGTCGACTCGCAAGCCAGTTCCCACGTGATGTTCCTGAAGATCAAGGAGCGGCTTGCCCGGGAACGGAAGATCGTACTTTGAGGAGGGGCCCGTGCGCCTGACAGAGGACCGTATCTCCCATCTGTCGCATCTCGTGATCGACCGGCTGTACAAGGACGATCTCGCCGATTTCCCGGACGAGCCGCAGGCGCTTCGCGAGGCGAAAAGGGTCTTCGCGCACCATGCGCAGGTGGAGGACGAGGCCGATACGTTCGCCCGGCAGAAGATCGCGAAGCTCACCCGACACGTTCCCGAGGGGGGAAGGGAGTGGGAGATCCTCTACCGGAAGTATTTCGAGGAGGAGATGGCGAAACGCAAGCTGTAACCTGCCGTTCTGTCAGTGTTTTTCATTTTATATTGTTTTCCCTCTTGACACCGGGTCCCCCCGGGAATATAACTATTAATTGTTAGCACTCACCGACGTTGAGTGCTAACAGCCGTGAAGCAACCATTCTATATTCGTTCCTTTCAGGAGGAGGTGCCATGAAAGTCAGGCCGTTGCAGGACAGGATTCTGATCAAGCGCGTCGAGGAGGAGGGGAAGAGCAAGGGAGGAATCATCATTCCCGACACCGCGAAGGAGAAACCGCAGGAGGGGCAGGTGGTTGCGGTGGGCCCCGGCAAGGTAACCGACAGCGGGACACGCGTTGCTCCCGAGGTCAAGGCTGGGGACCGCATCCTCTTCGGAAAGTATTCCGGGACCGAAATCAAGATCGAGGGCGAAGAGCACCTGATCCTCCGCGAAGAGGACGTCCTTGCGGTGATCCAGAAGAAATAACCCTATCGTTTGCCAGACATAAAAAAGGAGGAAGTAGAAGATGGCCAAGCAACTGAAGTTCGACGCGGATGCCCGCACCGCGATCAAGATCGGCGTGGACGTCCTGACCGACGCCGTCAAGGTGACGCTGGGGCCCCGTGGACGGAACGTGATCATCGAGAAGTCGTTCGGCTCCCCGCTCGTCACGAAGGACGGGGTTACGGTTGCCAAGGAGGTGGAGCTGGAGGACAAGTTCGAGAACATGGGCGCCCAGATGGTGAAAGAGGTCGCCTCCAAGACGAGCGACGTCGCCGGTGACGGGACGACGACCGCAACCATACTTGCGCAGGGGATCTACCGGGAAGGCTCGAAACTCGTGGCCGCCGGGTACAACCCGATGGACCTGAAGCGCGGGATCGAGAAAGCGGTCGAGGCTCTCGCGACCGAGCTCAAGAGGATGTCGAAGCCGACGAAGGACCCCAGGGAAATCGCGCAGGTGGGGACGATCTCGGCGAACAACGACGAAACGATCGGCAACATCATCGCCGAGGCGATGTCCAAGGTCGGCAAGGAAGGCGTCATCACCGTCGAGGAGGCCAAGGGGATGGAGACGACCCTCGAGATCGTCGAGGGGATGCAGTTCGACCGCGGCTACCTCTCCCCCTATTTCGTCACCGATCCCGAGCGGATGGAGGTCATCGCCGAAGACCCGTACATCCTGATCCACGAAAAGAAGATATCGAACATGAAGGACCTGCTCCCCCTCCTCGAGCAGATCGCGCGTTCGGGCAAACCGCTGATCATCGTGGCGGAGGAGGTCGAGGGCGAGGCACTGGCGACCCTGGTCGTCAACAAGCTGCGCGGGACGCTGCACTGCTGCGCGGTGAAGGCTCCCGGCTTCGGCGACCGGCGCAAGGCGATGCTGGAGGACATTGCGATTCTCACCGGCGGCCAGTCGATCGTCGAGGAGATGGGGGTCAAGCTCGAGGCGGTCCAGCTGACGGACCTCGGGCGCGCCAAGCGGGTCGTCATCGACAAGGACAACACCACGATCATCGACGGGGCCGGAAAGAAGGCCGACATCGAGGGCCGCGTGAAGCAGATCCGGGCGCAGGTCGAGGAGACCACCTCGGATTACGACAAGGAGAAACTGCAGGAGCGGCTGGCCAAACTCGTCGGCGGAGTCGCCGTGATCAACGTCGGCGCGGCCACCGAGACCGAAATGAAGGAGAAGAAGGCCCGCGTGGAGGACGCGCTCCACGCTACCCGTGCGGCGGTGGAGGAAGGGATCATCGCCGGCGGCGGCGTGGCCTACATCCGGGCGGCCAAGGTGCTGGACGGCCTGAAGCTCGATCACGACGACCAGATGGCCGGCGTTGAAATCGTCCGGAAGTCTCTGTTCGAGCCGGCGAAGCAGATCGCGATCAATGCCGGCCAGGACGGCGGCGTGATCGTGGACAAGATCAAGAGTGGCAAGGGGAACTACGGCTACAATGCGAACACCGAGGTGTTCGAGGACCTGATCGTCGCGGGGATCCTCGACCCGACGAAGGTGGCGCGCGTCGCCTTGCAGAACGCGGCTTCCGTGGCCGGTCTCATGATTACCACGGAGTGCGCGATTGCGGACAAACCGGAAGAGAAGGATAAGATGCCCCCGATGCCCCCGGGCGCCGGCGGCGGGATGTATTAAAAACTGGTATAATGAACGTCCGATAACGACAGAGGGGGCCGGGCGACCGGCCCCCTTTTTTGAAGGAGAAGGTACCGTGCCGATCTACGAATACCAGTGCAGGAAGTGCCAGAAGGTAACGGAGAAGATCCAGGGCGTGCAGGCCCCCCCTCTCCGGAAGTGCCCTTCGTGCGGAGGAAAGCTCGAGAAGATGATGTCGTCGGGGGCCTTTATCCTCAAGGGGGCCGGCTTTTACGCGAACGATTACGCGCACAAGGGGAACGACAACGGAAAGGGCGCCGGCCGCGGAAAGGGCGACGGGAAGGAAACGGCATGCCCCGCTGCCGGGGAGGCCGCCTCGCCGGCTTGCGCCGGGTGCCCGAAGGTCGAATAAGCTCTCCAATCCCGATCTACACGGGGGGACTTTCGCAATGCCCGCACATCGCATCGACGGGAAGGCGATCGGGGCGGCCGTCCGGGCCGAGATCAAGGAGAGGGTAGGGGAATTCTCCTCCCGCACCGGAATCACGCCGTGCCTTGTCACGGTGCTGGTGGGGGAGGACCCGGCTTCCCGGGTGTACGTCCGGAACAAGGGGAAGGCGTGCACCGAGGCCGGCATGCTCTCTCGCCAGATCGATCTGCCGGCGACTCACCCCGAGAAAGATCTCCTCGCACTTGTCGACGAACTGAACAAGGACCCCCTGGTCCACGGCATTCTCGTTCAGCTCCCTCTCCCCGACCATATCGACGAGTCCCGGGTGATCGAAGCGGTCTCGCCGGACAAGGATGTGGACGGGTTCCATCCCGTGAATGCCGGGCGGCTGCTTGCCGGCGGAACGTGTTTCGTCCCGTGCACTCCCCTGGGAATCATGAAGATGCTCGACCACGAATCCGTGGACCTCAAGGGAAAACATGCGGTCGTGGTCGGCAGAAGCAACATCGTCGGCAAGCCCGTCGCGCTGCTCCTGCTCGCAAGGCATGCGACGGTGACCCTCTGCCACTCCCGTACGAAGGACCTCCCCGCCGTGGTGCGGTCCGGAGACGTCGTGGTGGCGGCGGTCGGGAAGGCGGAGATGATCCGGGGGTCCTGGATTGCACCCGGGGCCGTGGTGATCGACGTCGGGATCAACCGCCTTCCGGACGGAAGGCTGGTCGGGGACGTGGCTTTCGAGGAAGCGAAGGAGGTTGCAGGGAAGATCACCCCGGTGCCCGGCGGTGTCGGCCCGATGACGATCACGATGCTCCTGCACAACACGCTGGAGGCGGCGTCCAGGATAGCCGCATCGGTGTAGGCCCTGCCCGCCCCTGACGGCCGCAGATACGCGCGCACCCATATGTGGGCGCTCCCCGTTCGCTGCGGGGACGTTCGCGTGGGGTTCACCCACGTGCCGTGCTCCTACCTGGGGGATGTCGTCTTCGTCGAACTCCCTTCACCCGGAACCGACGTGCGGGCAGGCGAGCCGATCGGACTGGTCGAGTCGTCGGCTGCGGTCTGCGGGATCGTGGCCCCGGTTTCGGGGATCGTGGTGGATGTCAACCCCGTGCTGGTGGAGGCCCCCGATAAGATCACCGCCGACCCGTTCGACGGTGGGTGGCTGCTCGCCATCCGCCCGTCGGACCCCGCGGAGCTTCAAGTCCTCCTGAGCAGCGAAGAGTACAACCGGTTTTTCCCGTCGGAAGAGTAGACAGGCCCCCTACCGGATCTTGAGCGAGTGCATTTCGTAAACGAAGCGGGCCCGAATGCGCAGGTTGGGGATCTTGTATGATTCGGGGATCGGGTTGTAGGGGGACGCCGTACGGATGGATCCGATCGCCTCGTCGTCCAGCATCTTGTATCCGGACCCCCGCAGAAGGGTCACGGACTCCAGTTTTCCGTTTCGGCTGATGATGAACTCGACGGTCAAATCTCCCTGTATTCCGGCGGTCGCGGCTTCATACGGATACTGCCAGACGAGCTCGATCTTCCGCTTGATGCTGGCGAAGTAGGAGATGTACTGGATGTCAGGAGCGTTCAGGGCGGTGAGGTAGGCCCCGCCCGTGCCCTCCTCGGAGATTGGCCCCTTCTCGACGGCTTTTCCTTCCGTACCCACCGCTTTCCCCGAGGATTTCTCCTGGCCCCGCCCCCCCCTGGGGGTCACCTTCGCCATGACCATCTTCCCCAGGGTGGGAGTCATCTCCCGGAGGGACTTGGGCGGCGGAGAAGGGGCGGGAGGGGGTTCTTCCGGGCCCCGCGGCGTTTCCCCCACACGTTCGGTCCTGGCGGGCTCTCCGATCTTGGCGAACGGGGCAGGCGCCTCCTTCGGCCGGGGGACGGGGAACTCCTTCTCGGGCGGAAGGTCGGGTTTGACGGGAAGGTCAGGGACGCGGCCCGCGAGATCCCGGGGGGTCGGAACGGGAGGCATCTCTTTCCGGACCGGTTTCGGGGGCGGGGGCGGCGGGGGTTTCGGGCGCGCGCCCTCCACGATTCCCGGTTTGGGGCGCAGGAAATCGGTGGAGCGTGGAATATCGGCCAGGTCTACGATCATCACGTCCTCGGCCCGGGGCGGGGACCAGCGGATCATCGACGCCATCGCCAGTAACGTCAGATGAAACAGGATGGAGAGAGCAACGGCGATTTTCAGCACACGGTCGTCATGCATAACCTATTATTATCCGACCATCCTGCTCACTTTTCAATTTGTGAAGCTCCCGCTAAAATGAAACGATATCCCGGCACCCCAGGAGCTCTCCTATCATACCCCTGAAAGATACGATTTCGCCCGCCCGGACTCCGGTTGTCAATTACGGGCTGATCGTCCTGAACGTAGCCGCCTTCCTGTACCAGCTGGCACTGGGCGACCGGCATGTTGACTTCGTCTATGCCTATGGACTCATCCCGTTCCGCTTCCTGCAGATGGCATTCCGGGACCCGGGGGAACTGCTGACGCCCCTGACCGCCATGTTCCTTCACGGCGGGTTAGGACACCTGCTCGGGAACATGCTCTACCTCCATATCTTCGGGAACAACGTCGAAGACATGTTGGGGCGCGGGAGGTATCTGCTGTTCTATCTTATGTGCGGAGTGCTCTCCTTTTTCGTCCAGGTCGTGTTCCAGTCGAATTCGATGGTTCCCAATGTCGGGGCGTCCGGGGCGATCGCAGGCGTGCTCGGGGCGTACTTCCTTCTTTTTCCCCGGGCGCGGATCCTGACGCTGGTGCCGCTGTTCTTTTTCTTCCCCGTGGTGGAGATCCCGGCGTTCTTCTTTTTGGGGATCTGGTTTCTCATCCAGTTCCTGAGCGGGGCGGCGGCGATCGGCAGGACGTCCGCCCTCATGGGCGGGGTGGCGTGGTGGGCCCACATCGGGGGGTTCCTCACGGGCATGCTCCTGTTGAAACTGCTGCTCCCGCGCGACTCCGTACGGAGACCCGTGGTCGTCTGATCCTCCGGAGAGCCTGAAAACAAAGGCTCGGCGGGGTGGGGCTGCCGTTAAAAATGCCTTGACACTAACTCTCCTTCGTCATTCAATGAAATAAATTTCAAGACGTTAGCCGATCCGCCGGCTTCCTTAGCGTCCGGGGATCAGAAACCTTACACCTATTCCACAGGAGGGAAAGCGATGACGAAAGCAGAACTGGTTGCGCTCATGGCGAAAAAGGCTGGCATCGGGAAAGGCAAGGCGGAGGGAGCGCTCAACGCGTTTACCGATGCCGTCACGGGCACCCTGAAGAAGGGGAACAGGCTCGCCCTGACGGGTTTCGGGACATTCAGCGTGAGCAACAGGAAAGCCAGGATGGGGCGGAACCCGCAGACAGGCGCCCAGATCAGAATCAAGGCAACCAAGGTTCCCAAATTCACGGCTGGAAAAACCCTCAAGGAAGCGATCGGCGGAAAGAAGAGATAGAGAACTCCAGCCCGAGATGCACAACGTCCCCGGCCGGCACCATGTGCGGCCGGGGTTTTTTTTCCGGGAGGGCGCATGTTCCCGAAGATCCTGTTGCCCACGGACTTCTCCGAATGTTCCGCGAAGGCCGCGGGGGTTGCGAGGTCCCTGGCGGAGCGTTTCGTGTCGCGGATCGTGGTTCTCCATGTCCTCGACGAGCCGGCAACCCTCGATCCGATGTTCCGCGGTGACATCCCGCTCGAAATGCTCCGCACCCGGATGGAGCAATTCGCCCGGGAGAACATGGATTCGTTTCTCGCGCGCCACTTCTCCGGTTTCGATCGCTTTGACACGATCCTCGCCACGGGCATACCATACAGGGAAATCATCGGGAACGCCCGGGAAGCCGCGGCGGATCTCATCGTGATCGGAACGCACGGCCGCACGGGTGTGGAGCATGTGATCTTCGGCAGCACGGCGGAAAGGGTGGTTCGCATGTCCCCGTGCCCCGTCCTGAGCGTAAGGCAGGGGGGGAAACAGTTTGTCGATCCGTGATTTTTCCCCGACAGGAGGGACATCCATATGAGCACGATCATTGACGTGCACGGGCGGCAGGTTCTGGACTCCCGGGGGAACCCCACCGTGGAGGTCGAGGTACACCTCGAGTCCGGGGCCAGAGGACGCGCGATCGTCCCCTCGGGGGCGTCGACCGGCACCCGGGAGGCGGTGGAGCTCAGGGACGGCGACCCGAAGAGATATCTCGGGAAAGGGGTGGAGAGGGCCGTACGGAACGTAAACCGGGTGATCGGGCCGAAACTCATCGGTTTCGACGCCACCGAGCAGGCATTCATCGACCAGATGATGATCGATCTGGACGGGACGGAGAACAAGAAGAGACTCGGAGCGAATGCCATCCTCGGGGTCTCCCTGGCCGTCGCCCGGTCGGCGGCGGAAGGGTGCGGACTCCCCCTCTACCAGTACCTGGGAGGCGTGGGGGCGCGCACGCTTCCCGTCCCGATGATGAACATCCTCAACGGCGGGTCCCATGCCGACAACAACGTGGACATCCAGGAGTTCATGGTGATGCCCGTAGGGGCCAGGTCTTTCTCCGAGGCGCTGCGGATGGGAGTGGAGACCTTTCACCACCTGAAGAAGGTGTTGAAAGGGAAAGGTCTGAACACGAACGTCGGCGATGAGGGGGGATTCGCCCCTCTGCTTCGGTCCAACGCCGAAGCGATCGAGGTGATCCTCGAAGCCATCGGGAAGGCGGGATACAAATCGGGGAAGGACATCGGCATTGCGCTGGATCCCGCGGCCTCCGAGTTCTTCGTCAAAGGGAAATACCACTTCCGGAAATCGGACGGTTCGAAGCGGTCCCCGGAAGGGATGGTGAAATACTACGAGGGATTGTGCAGGCAATATCCCATCCTCTCCATCGAGGACGGGTTCGCAGAGAACGACTGGAAAGGATGGAAGCTGTTCACGCAGGCCATGGGGAAGAAGATCCAGATCGTCGGAGACGACGTGTTCGTGACCAATCCGAAGATTCTCCGGAAGGGCATCGAACAGGGGATCGCGAACTCCGTCCTCATCAAGCTGAACCAGATCGGGACCGTAAGCGAGACGATCGATGCCGTGGAGATGGCCAGGCGGGCAGGGTGGACGGCCGTCGTGTCCCACCGGTCCGGCGAATCGGAGGACAGCACCATCGCCGACTTCGTCGTCGCCATGAACACCGGCCAGATCAAGACCGGCTCGGCGTCGCGGACCGACCGGCTCGCCAAGTACAACCAGCTGCTGAGGATCGAAGAGGAACTGGGACCCTCTGGAAGATTCGAGGGAAGGGGAGTGTTCTATAATATCTGACGTGAGACGACGATTCACCGCGCTCATCGTGCTGGACGGGTGGGGGTATCGGGAAGAGACCGAGGGGAACGCCGTGGCCCTGGCCAAGACGCCTTTTTTCGACAGTCTCTGGGCGGAATTTCCGCACACGCTGATCCACGCCTCGGAGGAGCGCGTCGGGCTTCCTGCCGGGCAGATGGGGAACTCGGAAGTCGGGCACCTGAACCTGGGAGCGGGCCGCGTCGTCTACCAGGACATCGTCCGGATATCGAAAGCGATCCGGGACGGCGATTTTTTCCGGAACCCGGTCTTCTGCAACGCGATGGACGCGGCACGGGAAAACGGCAAGGCGCTCCACCTCGTGGGACTTCTCTCCGACGGCGGCGTTCATTCGCTCCCCACGCACCTGTACGCCCTCCTCGAAATGGCGAAGGAGCGGGGACTTGTGCGCGTGTTCGTACACCCGATCTTCGACGGCCGCGACACTCCTCCGGACAGCGGCGAACATCACCTGCGCGACCTGTTGGCGAAGATGGAGCAGGTCGGCGTAGGGGAGGTGGCCACGGTGGGGGGACGGTACTACGCGATGGACCGGGACAACCGGTGGGAGCGCGTCGAGCGGGCCTTCCGGGCGATGGTGCGCAGCGAGGGGAAGGAGAACTCCGACCCGGTCGCAGCCGTGTCCGGATCGTACCAGGAGGGGAAGACCGACGAGTTCATCGAGCCGGTGGTCATCACGCGGGACGGCCGGCCCGTGGGACAGATCTCCGAGGGGGACTCGGTCCTGTTCTTCAATTTCCGGGCGGACCGCGCCAGGGAACTCCCCCGTGCTCTCACGCAGGAGGATTTCGACCGTTTCCCGCGGCCCGAGCGTCTCGGCCTTGAGTTCGCATGCATGACCCCCTACGACGAGACCTTCTCTCTGCCGGTCGCGTTCCCGGCGCAGGTCAAGGAAAATCTCCTCGCGGATGTCTTCTCCTCCGGGGGGATCCGGAACCTCCGGATGGCGGAGACGGAGAAATACGCGCACGTGACCTACTTCTTCAACGGGGGAGGGGAGAAGGTGTTCCCGGGAGAGTCGCGGATCCTGATTCCGTCTCCCTCGGTGCCCACCTACGACCTGCAGCCGGAGATGAGCGCATTCGAAGTCGCGGAACGGGCGGTGGCCGAGATAGGGTCGGGCAGACATGACGTGCTCATCCTGAACTTCGCGAACGGGGACATGGTGGGGCACACCGGGGTCCTGTCCGCCGCGATCGAGGCGATCGAGTCGGTGGACGAAAACCTGCGTCGCGTCGTGGAGAAAATCTGGGAGGTGGGGGGGGTGGCGCTCGTCACTGCCGACCACGGGAACGCTGAACAGATGGTGGACCTCGAGACGGGGGGGCCGTACACGGCCCACACGGTCAACCCCGTCCCTCTGATCCTTGCAGACCCGCAGGAGAGGGAAGCGGTACTCAAAAACGACCGGGCGCTGGAGGACATCGCCCCTACGATCCTCCGGATGCTGGGGATATCCGCTCCGCCCGAAATGACCGGCGAGGACATCCGGCAGGCGGAGAAGGTGGTCTAGAGGGAAGATGCAGAAATCGATCCTGATCATCAGCAACGAGGCAAGCGTCCGGGACATGCTGGCAAACCTCCTGGCCGACGCAGGTCACCGGGCATCGCTGGCGGGTTCGGGCGAGGAGGCCGTCAAGATCGTGACCAACTCCGCCCAGGATTTCGTCCTGTGCGAGCAGTTCCTCCCCGACTGCTCCGGAGTGGAGCTCAAGAGGCGTCTGCTCCGGCTGTCCCCGAAATCCCGGGTGATCGTCCTCTCCTCCTTCACCATCATCCGGAGTTCCGACGACGTGCTGCGGTTCGGGTCCTCCGACTTCATCCTGGACCAGCGAGAGCTCCTTGACCTCATCGAGGCGGCGGGGGAGGAAAGGGCCCCGGTGGCGGAGCCGGTGACCGACGAAGACCTGAAGAAGTGCCTGATCGAGACGATCGACGTCCTGGTCGGCCTGCTGGAGGTCAACGACCCGTTTTTCGGGGGAAATTCGCACATCACGATGGAGTATGCCCGTGCCGTCGGTGAGGCGATGAAGCTGCCGAAGGAGATGGTGGACGAGATCGTCGTGGGTTCCCTGCTGCACGACATCGGAAGGGTCGGCATCCGGCCCGAGATCCTCACCGGGAAAAAGGAGATCTCCGAGGACGAGTACAACACGGTCAAATCCCATTGCGAGAACGGCGCCAATATCCTCGACACGATCGATTTCCCCTGGAAGATCAAACCGATCATCGTGCATCACCACGAGAGGTACGACGGGAAGGGGTACCCGGGCGGGCTCAAGGGGAGGGAGATACCGCTGGGGGCGCGGATCCTGTCCGTGGTCGACGCCTACGCGGCGATGATCTCCAACCGGCCGTACCGGAAGAGCCTGCAGAAAGAGGAGGCCATCCAGGAGCTGCACAAGAACGTGGGGACCCAGTTCGATCCGGAGGTTGTCGAGGTATTCACCCGCGTGGTGGAGGAGAAGTTCTCTTTTCACGGCGTCGGGGCCAAGCCGAGGATCCTCCTGGTCGACGACGAGGTCGATTACGTGACGCTCCTCAAGCTCAAGCTCGTCAACGAGGGGTTCGAGGTGATCGTCACGGACAATGGGGCGGATGCCCTCGCCCTCATGGAAAAGGATCGTCCGGACCTCGTGATCGCCGACGTCCTGATGCCGGAGATGGACGGCATCGCGATGTTCCGGAAAATGCGCAAGCTCCCCGGGACCGGGGAGACGCCCCTCCTGTTCCTCTCGGGGAAGGATGAGACGAAAATGAAGGTCGAGGCCCTCCACCTGGGCGCGGAGGATTACCTCCTAAAGCCGGTGGATCTCAAGGAACTGGCCGCGAGGATCCGGAACATCATCCGGCGGGACAAGCGGAGGAAGAAGGGCGCCGCCGGGGCGGGACCCAGCCAGGGAGTCATGGGGGATCTCACGAACCTCGGGGTTCCCGATATCGTCCAGACGCTTCACCTGGGCCTCAAGACCGCCTGCGTGTTCCTGAAGGCAGGTCAGCCCGATGAAGGACGGATATACTTCACGAACGGGCGGATCTCCCACTGTGAGACCGGGGACCTCTCGGGGGAGGAGGCCTTCTACAGGCTTTTACGCATGCAGGAAGGTGCGTTCGTGATCACGCACGGGCAGACGACCAAGAAGCGGACAATCGACATGGACGAGATGCAGTTGATCCTGGAGGGGTTCCGCCGTCTCGACGAGGAAAAGAAGGAAAACACAACGGGATGACACTGTTTTCCAGAGAACGGAGACGAAAGGAGAGGAAACAACGCATGGCTACGGTTGTATTCACGGTCCAGAGCGGCAAGAACCCGAAACAGGTGTCCTCTCCCGTAACGGCCACGGCGAGGGATTTTTCCTCGGTCGGGATGTCGGTCGTGACTCCGAAAATTTCCCCGGACGGGATCCATGTGATGTACGACACGCTCATGACCACACGGAACCGTGTGGACGCGACGATCTTCCCGGAAGGAGGAGAGCCGATCCGGGTATCGGGAACGGTCGTCTGGTTCCGCACGGCCGAAAGTCCGGAGGGATCCTATATTTTCGGCATGAAGTTCGACGAGCCATCCGGGGATCTTCAGGAGTGGCTCTTCCTCGAGTAAGTCCTTGAGAGCGATCGACGTCCACGCCCACCCCAGCACCCGGCCCTGGTACGAATCGATGCGTCCGTACTTCGAGGCGCTCGAGTCCTATTACAAGACGCCCTTCCGCGTCCGGACGGACGAGGAGATGGCCGGGGAGTTCCTGGAGGCCGGCGTAGGCGCGATGATCCTTGCCTGGGATGCGGAGACGACTACCCGGCTGCCGGCGACGACCAACGAGTACGTCGCCTCGGTCCGCGACCGGTTTCCCGGCGCGGTCATCGGCGCCTGGGCATCGGTCGACCCCTGGAAGGGGGAGGAAGCAGTCCGGGAGCTCGATCACGCGGTTCGTGACCTTGGGCTCGCGGGGGTGAAGTTCCAGGGAATCGCCCAGGCGTTCTTCCCGAACGACCGGCGGTTCTACCCGCTCTACGAGAAGTGCGTCGAGCTGTCCGTCCCTGTGCAGTTCCACACCGGCACCACCGGCCTGGGGGCGGGGACTCCCGGGGGAATGGGGCTCAAGCTCAAATACACCCAGCCGATCTATCTCGACGATGTCGCGGCCGACTTCCCCGGCCTCACCGTCATCGGGTGCCACCCCTCGTGGCCGTGGCAGAGCGAAATGATCGCCATTCTCCTCCACAAGGAGAACGTCTACATGGAGACCTCCGGCTGGTCTCCGAAATATTTCACACCTGAGCTTAAGAAGGAGATCGCCGGGCGGCTGCAGGACAAGGTCATGTTCGGGTCGGATTACCCCGTCCTTACCTATGAGCGGCTCTTCCGGGACTGGGACGCCGAGGGGTATCCGGCCGCCGTCCTCGACAAGGTGTTCCTTGCCAACGCACGCCGCATCCTCCGGCTCCCTTAGAACAGGGACGTTCCTAAGAACTCCTATTTTGCCTAACTTCCTAGGGCCGTCCCTCTTCTTGTACGCGGCTCCGCAGCCTCCCCCATCCGCAGCGATATACCGCTGCTCCGGGGGACTTCGTCGGAGGGGGGCTCCGTTCGTGGCTCGCCGTGCGTTGATCCTGCACGGCTTAAGCTTTAACCTCACTGCGCCCCCCTCCTGCGGCTGCTACGCCTCCTCCCCGGGGGAAACCTTCACGGCAAACTCCCTGTCGATGTCCTCCATGCAGTGGCGGGCGAGTTCCGCCGGGTCGGAGGTGTTCAGATACCTGGCGGGGATGATGACGTCGGTGTCGACATCGTCCCCGTACTTCCAGG
>DAOUUI010000053.1 GCA_030668225.1 Deltaproteobacteria bacterium | reverse complement strand
CTTGAAGAACAGGGAAAACAGATGGATCACGGCGGTTTTTTTCCTGGCGGCCACAGCGACAAGGATTCCTTTTATGAGCCGCCTGTTGTACAGCATGGATTCCGCAAACTTCGCATTGGCACTGGGAGATTACGACGTCTCGATCCACCATCCCCATCCGCCCGGCTATTTTCTCTATGTGATGCTCGGCAGGCTGCTGCATCTTTTCCTCGAAGACGTAAACCTTGCTTTCGTATCCATCTCCATCGTTTTTAGCGGCCTGACAGTCGCTACCCTCTACTTGCTGGGAAAGGAACTCTTCGACAGGAAAACCGGGATTCTCGCGGCGGCAATCGGGATCACGAGCCCGGTCCTGTGGTTTCACGGGGAGGTCGCGCTGACATATGTGACCGAAGCGTTTTTCAGCTCGTTCATAGCGCTTTCCTGTTGGCGAGTTACCAAAGGGAGGACATCCCGTCTCTGGATTTCCGCTCTTGCGATGGGGATTGCCGGCGGGTTTCGGCAGGTGACGCCGATATTTCTTTTCCCCCTCTGGATCCATTCCGTCAAAGGCGTGCCGTTACGGAAAATCGTCCTCTCGCTCGGCCTGATGGTTCTCACCTCCCTTTCCTGGTTTCTCCCCATGCTTGAAATGACGGGAGGGTGGGATGCCTACGTTGGGGCATTCCGGGAACTGTGGACCTACAATACGGGGAAATTCACCGTTTTTGAAAAAGGGTGGCCGGTGCTGAAATTGTACTCTGTCACTCTTTTCCGGTTCGTCGTCTACGGGGTCGGGATATGGATCTTCCCCCTGGTTCTTGCGTTCTACGCGTTGATTCGTCAAAGAAGGGTCGGATCACTTGACCGCGCACGATCCCTGTTTTTATCCTTGTGGGCACTCCCGGCAATCCTTTTCTATCTTCTCGTCTTCATCCATCCGGCGAATCCGGGGTATTCCCTGATATTCATGCCGGTTATTTTCATCATGGCTGCTCTTTCCCTGGAATATTTCTGCACGGATCTTCAAAGATTCTTGAAGAGGAATCTGTATCCGGCCCTGGCGTTTCTGTTGATCCTTCTGAACGCATGCTGGTTCTTTCAATCGAAGTCCCCCGTATCGTACAAGGGGATCCTGGAGCATGACAGGGAGCTGGGTTCCGTACTGGACGGCATAAAAGCCTTCTCTCCGCAAGACACGGCGATATTTGTTGCGAAACCGTATGTATTTTTCAGTTTCCGGCACATTATGTACTATCTTCCCGAATACACGGTATACCAGATCGATGAAAGAGTGGCATCGACGGGGCAAAGAAGAAAGACCTTCTGGGGGGTGAACCGGGGGACGCAATTGAGCGATGGAATCGATCTTCCGGGACGATTCGACAAGGTGGCCGTACTGCTGGACGAAGAGGATTGCGTGAATATCGGCGAACGGGTAGAAACACGGAAGAGGGTGGGAAACTCCGGACTCTGTATCGTATCGGGGTCCGTGGAACTGTCGGAAAGCATATTCGCCGGGGCGAGAATTAGTCGTAGACGGAGATAAGGTTTTTTATGGACCTGTGTGAAAGAGATAATTCCACCGCGAACAGGCATCCGTGGGAGCTTTCCCGCCTGAAGGCACTGCGATCGATTCTGGATAGGATCCCGGCCGGCGCAGGGGAGTATCGAGTGCTGGATGTGGGGTGCGGAGACGGCTTCATCAGTCGGGAGATTTCCAGGGATCATCGGGTAAGGAGTATCACCGGGGTCGACATTCATCTTTCCGGTGAGCAGGCCGCCGAAATGGGATCCGCAGAGGGAGAGGTCACCTTCCGGAATTCGTATGATGATTTGATGAGAAATTATTACAACCTTGTGTTTCTGTTGGATGTTCTGGAACATGTGGAACAGGACAGGGAGGTTCTGCTCGATATCGTTCGAACGTACGTCGCCGAAGGAGGGTATCTCGTGGTTACCGTCCCGGCTTATCCTTTTCTATTCGGTTCCCACGACCGGTTCATGAAACATTTTCGCAGGTACACCCGGAAGGATCTGTTGGAAGTGATCCATTGCGCAGACCTGGAATGCCTGTCTTCCGGTTACCTGTTTTTCTCCCTTCTGGCCACGCGGGTTCTCTCTACCTCCTTCGAGAAATGGTTTCCTCCGAAAGTCGCCAGGAACAGGGGTGTCGGCTCCTGGAAGCATGGCACGATCGTGACGAAAGCGCTTGAATTCCTTCTCAATACGGATGTTCGTCTCGAGATGTTCTTGAACCGTGCCGGCCTCACGCTTCCGGGTCTTACCGTGTGGGCGTTATGCAAAAAACAGCGATAATCATCCCTTGCTACAACGAAGCCCGTCGTCTGAAAGGTGAGGAATACGTTTTCACGGCGAAGGGAAACAGCGAGTTGCATTTTTTCTTTGTCGACGACGGAAGCACCGACGGGACGCGTGAAAAACTGGCAGCGCTTTGCAGTGCGAACCCGTTGCAGATGAAGTTGATCGGGTTGGATAAGAATTCGGGCAAAGCGGAGGCTGTGCGCGTCGGTTTCTTGAAGGCATTTGCGTCGGATTACGGGAATATCGGATATTGGGATGCGGATCTGGCGACTCCCCTCGGTGTGATCCCGGCGTTTTGCGGGATTCTGGAAAAACAGGGGATCGTCCTGGTCATGGGCTCTCGCGTAAGGCTCCTTGGCCGCAGAATCGAGCGGAATGCGATGAGACACTATATGGGGAGGATTTTCGCCACGTTGTCGAGCCTTGTGACGGGGCTTCCGATATACGACACCCAGTGCGGCGCAAAGGTGTTCAAGAACAGCGAAGAGCTCCGAATGATATTCGGTAAACCGTTCCGGGTGAACTGGACTTTTGATGTGGAAATAATGGCGCGTCTGCTGATGGTCGAAAGGACCACGGGGACCGCCCCGCTGGTCACATCCGCCGTCGAATATCCCCTGGAAGAGTGGACCGACGTGCCGGGGTCAAAAATAGGGTTCGGCGATTTCCTGGTCATGTTCATGGAACTGTGCAAAATTTTCCATTTCCTCCGTTTCCCCGGGGCGGAGCGCCGTTTTACCAAATGGAAAAATGAACCATCGCGATGACGATCTGTCCGTCCTTTCGAATTCCGGTCGAAGAAAGCGGCCCGTGCGAGCGGCAGCGATGAAGAAGACGGGTTCCGGAATATTTCCGCACCTGGAAGCGCTCCGCGGAAGGGAGCTTGACGCCGGGGGGTTTTCCCATCGGCCAGGTGGAGAATACCGCGCCGACGCCACGGCATGGGCGGTAATGGCCCTGACCGCAACCGGAACGCGAAAGGATCTTCTCGAGAAGGCAAGGAACCGCCTTGCGGCCGGACAAAAGCAGGACGGGCGAGTCTGTATTTCACCGGAACATCCGGAGGCATTCTGGCCGACGCCGTTGGCAATTCTCGCATGGAACGGATCGCCTGCGCACCGCGAAGCGCTATCCCGTGCTGTGCGATTCCTTCAGGATACGACCGGCATTCATTTCGAGAAAGACCCGAAGGCTCCCGTAACGCACGACACCTCCGTCAGGGGCTGGCCCTGGATCGCGAATACCCATTCCATGGTCGAACCGACGGCACTCTCCCTGATTGCGCTCCGGATCGCGGGGAACGGCGAAACCGGGCGGACCCGGGAGGGGACACGCATGCTGATGGACCGGCAGCTCTCGCAGGGGGGGTGGAACTACGGCAACACGCTTGTGTACGGCCAGGAGCTGTATCCCCAGCCGGAGAACACGGGTCTCGCGCTCAGTGCACTGGCCGGAACTGTTGTTCGTCAGGACGTTTTGCGAAGCCTGGAATATCTCGAATCGCGGATCGTCCGCTTGCGGGCGCCGCTGTCCCTCGGGGGGGGTCTGCTGGGTCTTGGGGCCTGGGGGGCAAGGCCGGAAAAGGCAAGGAGTTGGGTGCTGGAAAGCTTTAAACTCCAGGAGAAATTCGGGCCGTACGATACGACGCTTTTGTCCCTGCTTCTGCTTGTCTTCCTGGCGGGAGGCGGGCTCGGAAGTGTATTGGAAGGCAAGGGACCCGCGGCATGACTCTCAAGAGGGACACCCGGGAGAGGAATGGATGGACCCGGCGCGAGTTCCTTCTGGGCTCCGCAGGGTGGGGCATCGCGGCTTCAGGGTCCTCCCTGCTTGCAAGCTGCACGAAAAGGGATTGGCGTGCCGACACGTTTATCGCGAGGGTCCCACATTACGGGACGGACATCTCGACTGTCCTTCTGCAAGGTTTCCGGGATCTGCGGGTGCAAGCAGGGGAGATCAAAGGGAAACGTATTCTTCTCAAGCCGAACCTGATCGAGCCGCACGCGGGGGCAGGTCACATCAACACGCATCCCGAAGTGGTCCGCGCAGCGGTGGAGGCTTTCCTGCGGTTCGGGGCATCAAAGGTTCTGGTTGCGGAGGGACCCGGCCATTCCCGGGACTCGGTACTTGTGCTGGAGGAATCCGGGTTGGGGGATGTGCTTGTGGAGGACCACATTCCTTTCCTGGACCTGAATTACGAACCGGGGTACGCGGTAAAAAACCTGGGCGGGAAGACGCGGTTCTCCACTCTGACGCTGCCTGCCGCTCTTGCCCAGGTGGATTGGGTGGTTTCCCTGGCAAAGATGAAAACGCACCATTGGACCGGGGTGACCCTCTCCATGAAGAACCTCTTTGGTGTGATGCCGGGGATCTATTACGGTTGGCCGAAGAACATCCTTCACTGGGAAGGCATCGAGCAGTGCATTTTCGACATCAACGCCACGGTGAAGCCGCATTTCGCCATCGTGGACGGTATCGTGGGAATGGAGGGGGACGGGCCGATCATGGGATCCCCGCACCACGCCGGGGTGGTCGTGATGGGACGCAACCTGGCGGCGGTGGACGCCACCTGCGCCCGCATCATGGGAATCGATCCGACCAAGGTGGTCCACCTGGCTGCCGCTTCGGGCAGACTCGGCACGATCCGCGAATCGGACATCCTGCAGCGGGGGGAGAAGGTCGCGTCGGTGCGAACCGACTTCGCCCTGGTCGACAAGATCCACGCACAAAGGGGGCTGCGGCTGCAATGACCGGCACACCCAACGGTAGCTTCACGCATTTCCCCCGCTGACAGACTATTCCCCATCTTTCGGTTGATTTCCGGCCTTGTTAAATGCTTAATGGAACGAAGGGTTTTTCACGATTTCCCGATAGGAGAGGAATGGGAGATCTGCTCCTGCGCATACTCGAGGCACACCAGGGGCGGTTCGTTTCCGGCGAGGAGATCGGCCGGCGGATGGGGACGAGTCGAGCGGCGGTGTGGAAGCAGGTCAGGACCCTGCGGCGCCGGGGTTTCGGGGTTGAAGGAGCCCGGGGGGCTGGCTACCGGCTTCTCGGGCGCCCCGACGTGATCGAGGAGACCGACGTACTTTCCCGTCTCAGCTCCCGGTCGTTCTGGAAATCTTTCACTTTTTTACCCGTCACAGACAGTACGAACAGCCGCGCCGCGGAAGGCGCGGAGAAGGGGGCCCCCCATGGGACGATCGTGTGCGCGGATGCACAGACCGGCGGCCGGGGCCGTTTTGACCGTCGATGGGAATCGCCCCCGGGGGTGAACCTGTACCTGTCGCTTCTTCTTCGCCCCCCGGTCGAATCCCGCCGTGCGCCGCAATTTACCCTCGTGGCGGCGGTGGCCCTCGCAAAGGCCGTGGAGGAAGTGGCGAAGATTCCGGCCCGGCTGAAGTGGCCAAACGACCTTTATGTCGCAGGGAAGAAGGCGGCGGGAATCCTGGCCGAGATGTCCACCGACGCCGACCGGCTGCGCCACGTGGTGATCGGGATCGGGCTGAATGTGAACTCGGAAGAGTCCCACTTCCCCGGGGTTCTTTCCCGCAGCGCCACGTCGCTCCGGCTGGCCACAGGCCGGACCTTCCGGCGGGCGGAGGTCCTTGCCCGTTTTCTCGACCATTTTGCGGAATCGTACCGGGATTTTCTCTCCGGGGGAATGACCGTCCTTCTTCCGGAATGGAACCGCCGGTCACTGCTGGCGGGGAAGCGGGTGATGGTGCGCTGTCCGGACGGGGAGATGTGGGGGACGGCTAAGGGGATGGACGAGGAAGGCATGCTCCTTTTCCGGGCGGATGGTGCGAAGGGGGAGAAACGGCTCCACAGCGGGGAGATCGTTCAGTTCGAGAGGTGAGAGGCGAAAGATGCTGCTCGTCATCGACGTAGGGAACACCCACACGGTCCTGGGGATGTACGAGGGAGAGAAACTCCTTCACCATTGGCGTGTCTGGACCGACCAGCAGAAGACGAGCGACGAGTACGGGATCCTCATTCGGAACCTTTACGACGGAAGCCATCTCTCCTCCCGGGAGGTCGCGGCGATCATCGTCTCCTCCGTCGTGCCGCCTCTTACGCCGACGATCGTAGAGTTGTGCGTGCAGTACTTCGGCATCACGCCCGTCGTAGTCGGGCCCGGCGTGAAGACCGGCATCTCCATCAAGATGGACAACCCGAAAGAGGTCGGTGCGGACAGGATCGTCAACGCCGTAGCGGCGTTTGCGAAGTGCAAGAGAGCGTGCATCGTCCTCGACTTCGGCACCGCTACGACATTTGACTACATCTCGCCCGACGGGGACTACATGGGAGGGATCATCGCCCCCGGGGCCAGCATCTCGGCCGAGGCGCTGTTCCGGCAGGCGTCGAAATTGCCGCGGGTGGAGATCATCAAGCCGCCGACCGTGATCGGGAAAAATACGGTCGCGGCCATGCAGTCGGGGATATTCTTCGGCTATCTCTCCCTCGTGGAGGGGATCATCGACCGGATCAGGAAGGAGGTGCGCACGGACCCCATCGTCGTCGCCACCGGAGGACTGGCCCGCGCCATCGCCGGAGAGTCCTCCAAGATACAGGTAATAGATGAGAATTTGACACTTGAGGGACTGCGTATTATATACGAGAGGAACCGTATTCCCGGAGCATGACGGGAGACGATTTTCGCAGGAGGGAGAACGGGACGTGGACATCCATCAACTGAGGAATGTGGGGATCATCGCCCACGGCGGCGCAGGAAAAACGACTCTGGCGGAAGCACTCCTTTTCAACGCGAAGGCGACCGAGAGGATGGGGCGGGTGGACGACGGCAGCTCCCACTTCGACTACGACCCGGAGGAGATCCGCCGGCAGATCACGATAAGCACTTCCTTCCACCATTACAACTGGAACAAGGTCGAGGTGACCGTGGCCGACACCCCCGGCTACATCAACTTCGAGGCCGACACGCATGCCTGCCTCCGGCAGCTGGATGGAGCGGTCCTCGTGGTCAACGCTGTCTCCGGCGTCGAGGTGCAGACGGAGAAGATGTGGCACCTGGCGTGTGACGCGGGAGTCCCTGCGATCGCATTCGTCTCGAAGATGGATCGCGAGCGGGCGGACTTTCAAAAAGCGGTCGATGAGATCTCCGACATCCTGAAGGTTCACGCCGTTCCGGTCCAGCTTCCCCTCGGCTCGGAGGAGGGGTTCCGCGGAGTCGTGGATCTTTTCCGGATGAAGGCGTACGTGTACAAGGGGGAGACCGGGCAGTTCGACGTGACCGACGTGCCGTCGGACCTGGCCGATGCGGTGGCAAAGGGACGGGAGAAGGTGGTGGAAGCGGCGGCGGAATCCGATGACTCCCTGCTGGAGAAATATCTCGAGGGGGCATCCCTCACGGAGGAGGAGATTAGGAAAGGGTTTACCTCCGGCGTGCGGTCGATGAAGGTCCTGCCGGTCCTCTGCGGGTCGGCACTGCGAAACATCGCAATCCACCCGGTTCTGGACATGATCAACTTCGTTCTTCCCGACCCGTCCTTCCGCGGGGAGGTGGAAGGGACGAATCCGAAGAAGAAGACCGAGGATGTGAGGCCGATCTCAATCGATGCCCCGTTCTCGGCCCTCGTGTTCAAGACGCTTGCCGACCCGTACGCGGGTAAGCTCTCCATCTTCAAGGTCTACTCCGGGAAGCTTTCACCCGACATGTCTCCCCTGAACGCGGGGAAGAACGCCACCGAGCGGATCGGCCAGATATTCCGGCTGGAGGGGAAGAAGCAGAAACCCGTCGGATCTGCATCCGCGGGAGAGATCGTGGCCGTCCCCAAGTTCAAGGAGACTTCCACCGGCGACTCGCTGTGTGACCCGAAGCACCCGATCCTCTACCCGCCGCCCCCGCCGGTCGATCCCGTGATCTCGTTTGCGATCCGGCCGAAGACCCGGTCCGACGAGGACAAACTGGGCAGTTCCCTCTCCCGGATGTTGGAGGAGGACCCGACCCTGCAGTTCAAAAAGGACACGCAAACCCGGGAGTTCATCCTCTCCGGAATGGGGGAGATCCACCTCGAGGTGGCCGTGGAAAAGTTGCGTCGCCAGTTCGGCGTCGAGGTGGAACTGCGCACCCCCAAGATTCCGTACAAGGAGACGATCAAGGGAACGGCCGAGGCCCAGGGCAGGTACAAGAAGCAGACAGGAGGGCGGGGTCAGTACGGCGACTGCTGGCTTCGCGTGGAGCCCCTCCCTCCCGGCGGCGGATTCGAGTTCGTCAACGCGATCGTTGGTGGCGCCATTCCGAGACAGTACATTCCTGCTGTCGAGAAAGGCGTCATCGAGAGGATGGCCAAGGGCGTCGTCTCGAGCTACCCTCTGGTCGACGTCAAGGTGACCGTGCACGACGGTTCGTTCCACACGGTCGACTCCTCCGAGATGGCGTTCAAGATCGCAGGTTCCCTCGGGTTCAGGAAAGCGGCGCTCGAGGCAAAGCCGGTCCTTCTCGAACCCATTACCGAAATGGAGATCGTCGTCCCCGAGGAGAATGTCGGGGACATCATCGGCGATCTGAACAGCCGCCGTGGCCGCGTGCTGGGCGTCGAGGCCCGAGGAAGACTCCAGATCGTGAGGACGCTCGTTCCGCTGGCGGAGGTTCTGCGGTACTCGTCCGATCTCCGCTCGATCACCTCGGGCAGGGGGCAGTTCACCTTCCGATTGCACAGGTACGAAGAAGTGCCCGCCGCGATTGCGGAGAAGGTCATTGCCGAGGCAAAGAAAGAGATGGGGGAAGAAGTCGAGGAGTGATGAGCAGCGGAAGCCGAAAAATCCGGGTAAGCCTGACGGAGGACCATCCGGTCGACGAAGGGGTACGGGGATCCCTGCAGTCGTACATCGCCGGCCTGACGGTGCCCCAGAAGGTGGGTCTGACAACGAAGGGGAACAAGGAGGTCCGCATGATCCTCTCGCGGGATCCGAGCAGCCTGGTCGCCCGCGCGGTGGTGAACAGCCCCCGGATCTCGGAGTCCGACGTGATCGCGTACACCGGATCCTCCCTGACGAGTGAGGAAGTTCTTCGCGGCATTGCAGACAACCGGGAATGGGCGAAGAGCATCCGGGTGAAGCTGCTTCTGGTGTCGAACCCGAGGACACCCCCCGCCGTCGCGATGCGGTTCCTCGGCCACCTTCCCTTGAGCGATCTGGGCATTCTGTCCCGGAACCGGAACATACCGACGATTGTCCGCCGGGAAGCGAAGAACCAACTGATTCAGAAACGGAAATAGAGGAGACCGGATGGCACTTTTCAATTACGCCACGAGAGAGCTGAGTGCGAAGGTCGTATATTACGGCCCGGGCCTTTCCGGCAAGACCACGAACATCGAAATGGTCCATCACCTCCTGAAGCCGGAGCAGAAGGGGAGACTCATCTCCCTCCCCACGGAGACCGACCGGACGCTCTTTTTCGACTTCCTGCCGCTGGACCTTGGACAGATCAAGGGGTTCAAGGTGCGGTTCCACCTCTACACGGTGCCCGGCCAGGTTTTCTACAACGCCACGAGGCGGCTCGTCCTCCAGGGCGTGGACGGAGTGGTCTTCGTGGCGGATTCCCAGGTCGACATGATGAGCAGCAACCTCGAGAGCCTGAAGAATCTGCGGGACAACCTTACCACCTACGGAAAAAAGATCGAGGACCTTCCTTTCGTGATGCAGTACAACAAGCGCGACCTCAAAAAAATCACGTCCGTCAAGGAGATAAGCACGCAATTGAACGATCTGAACGTCCCCACGTACGAGGGGATCGCCAAGGACGGGATCGGCGTGATCGAGACGCTAGTGGGCATATCGCGCCTCGTGTTCGCCAACCTCCGAAAGTCCCTCCTGTTGCCGGGAGAAACGGAGGACCTCGAGGAAGCGATGGAAATCGCGGACGTTGCCGCGGTGGAGACGCAATCTCCCGGGGAGGCGGAGTCTCTGGAGGAGATCTCCGAGATCGAGGAGATCCCGGATCTCTCGGAGGTCGAGGAGGTTCCCGACGTCCCCGAGGTCGCGGAGATCCCCGACGTCCCGGAAGTCCAGGAGATTCCCGAGACGACGGAGGTTCCGGAAGGCGTGGAGATAATCGTCCCGCCGAGGGAGGTTTCCCCGGAGTCTTTCCCCGAAGAGACGCCTGTCGGGGACGGGGAAAGCCTGGACGAGGCGGCGCAGGAGGAAGTTTCACCGCTGGCCGACATCCCCGAAGAGATCGAGATCGAGATTCCCGAGAGGTTCGATGAACCCCCTCCGGCGAGAGAGGCCCGCACCGGCGTTTCCGTGAAGGTGGAAGGGGAGGGGCTTACTTTCCTGAAGTTCGAGGACGTGTTCGTTTCCCGGGAGGGGCACGCAGTGCTGCCCGCGGTTTTCCTCGACGCGGAGGGGAATCCCGTGCGCATCCGTATCCGCGTTTCCATGGAGGAGGGACAGGATTGACATGCCTGACGACTATTTGAGGAAAGTAGGGGAAATCCTCAGGTCCGCGAAGCCGATCGAGGAAAGGCTTCGGGAATTCTGCGAAGCGACGGGAGAGTTCCTGCCCGGCGTGGTGTCCTCCATTCTCCTCTTCGACAAGGACACCGAAGATTTCTACCTCAGGTCGACAACGCTTCGGGTATCCCCCGCCGCCCAGATCGTCCACCATTCCTCGGCGGGAACGATCGAGGATCTCGTCCTGCGGGAACGGAGATCCATCACGCTGCGCGAGGTGCATCGGTCCGCGGACAGCCGTTTCCGGGGAGAGATGTTCTTCTTCCCCCTCATTTCGGCCGACGATCCGCTCGGCGTCCTCGTGGTCCAGTCCGTGTCCGAGAACGGGGTGGCCGAGGAGAAGACCGCGATCCTCGGGGAGGCGGTGCTTCTTCTTTCCGATTCGGTCGGAGTGTCACTCCGGGAGGAAACCACGGCAGACCGGATGACGAAGATCGCCGCGATCAACGAGGCCGGCATCAACATCATCTCCACTCTGGACATCTCCCGCCTCATGAAACTTGTCGCGACCTCCGCTGCCCTCATCATGGAGGCGGAGTCGTGCGTCATCCGCCTGCTCGACCCCCAGACCGGCAAGTACGGAATCCGGGAGTTCTACGGCATGAAAGGAGAAGAGGACCAGCAGGATATCTTCCGGATGGACAAGAAGGGGGTGACGGAGATCCTGAAGGGAGAGCCTTCGGTTCTCGTCCGGGATACGGCCAGCGAGGACAATTGGACGGAGTTCGCAGGAATGACGCGGACCATGATCATGCTTCCCCTGAGCCGTGACAGGGAGATCATCGGGACCATCTCCATGTTCGACAAGTTTCCGCATAAGACGTTTTATCCGACGTCCTTCAACAGTGACGACATGGGGACCTTCGTGAAGTTCATCCGATACGTCGAAAAGGCCATCGGGAATGCGATCATCTTCGAGAGGAGCGAAAAGCTCAAGAACCTCGACGAGTCGACCGGCCTGCCGACCTTGCAGTATTTCCAGTCCCGCATGCTCCACGAGTTGAGCCGGGGACGGCGCTTTCGCCGCAGGCTCGTTCTCATGATCTGCGAGGTGGTCCCCCGGATCCCCGAGAAGGAGTTCTCCGCCATCGACAGGGAGGAGTGGGTGATCAAGCGGCTGGCGAAAGTCATACGGTCCGCCCTCCGGGGATATGACATCGTGGCCAGGATCAGCGAGTGGAAATTCGGGATGATCCTCCCGGAAGCGGAGGACGGCCAGATGAGCGCGATCCCCCGGATCAAGAAGGCGATCCTCGACGAGGTGGATGAGATACGGAGAACCATGAGGGACCTCAAGGTCGATGTTCGCTTCGGTCACGCCAGTTTCCCCGAAGACGGGGAGGACCACGAAAAGCTCATCTTCAAGTCAAACATTCTCAAGTAACGATATGATGGGCGCCCCCTCTCCGTTCCCCGACCAGTCAGGGAAGCCGTGGGGTAGAAAGACAAGGTGACCTTCTCCCTGCTCATCGCGATTACGGTCGTACTTTTCCTCATCATGGTGGGTGTCTCGTTTCTCCTCTTCGGCCGCGAGTGGATCCGCGCCCGGAGAGAAGAGAAGTTTTCCCGGGACCTTGGCATGCACTCGGGGCTTGTTTCCCGGCTTCGCGTCACCTCCGCAGAAGAGTTCGAGGCGGTTTTCCGCCAACTGGCGACGGTGCAGGATTTCGCGATGCGCGAGGCGATCCTGGATCGGGCCACCGAAGAGGCCCCGCCGGAATCGATCTCCCTCCTCGTCCGGGCATACGAGGACCTGGGCATCACCGAACG
>DAOUUI010000133.1 GCA_030668225.1 Deltaproteobacteria bacterium | reverse complement strand
GTCTGCCTGGAACTCATGCGATTCCGCTTGGCAAGCCGACTGACCGAGACGCCGTACTTCCTGGCGATCTTCCACAGTGTATCCCCGCGACGAACGACGTGTCGGGGACCTTTCCCGGAGGACGATACGGCGCCCGGAATCCGGATGACGCGCCCCGTGCGGAGCGTCTGCCTGGAACTCATGCGATTCCGCTTGGCAAGCCGACTGACCGAGACGCCGTACTTCCTGGCGATCTTCCACAGTGAATCACCGCGACGAACGACGTGTCGGGGACCTTTCCCGGAGGACGATACGGCGCCCGGAATCCGGATGACGCGGCCGGTCCGAAGGATGGTGGTGGTCTTCATACTGTTCGCCCGCGCCAGGGACTTGACGCTCACACCTGCCCTTCTCGCGATCCGCCACAAGGTGTCGCCCCTGCGTACCCGGACCCTCTGCCCCCGCCGATACCTTTCGTTTACCCGCATGTGCGCCAGCCTGAGCTTGTCGGGGGACACTCTCTTTCCGGGAACCGCCTCCTCTTCGGAAAAGCCGGCAACCGGAACGATCAGACTGGAAATCCGGCTGAGGGAATTACGCCTGATCCCGTTCATCTCTTTCAGGGTAGACACGGGCGTTTGATATTTTTTTGCAAGAGAAGCAAGCGTCTCCTTTTTCCGGATCTTATGCCGGAAGAAGGTCACCTTTGCTTCCGAACGGATCTCGTCCAGCCGTTCCGCGGCGATCAGGCCGAACCCCTCGGGGAGGCGGATTTCATACGTCTCCGTGTTGGGGGGCGTGCAGAAACGCTTGAGCTCCGGGTTCCATTCCTTAAGCGATTCCGCAGGCACTCCGATAATGCTTCCCAAGGCGGCAAGGTCGGTTCCCCCGGGGATGACCACCTTGTCGAACGCCAGCGGATCTTCATACTGAACATTTCCGAAACCGTACCTTTCCGGATCCTTCGCAATGGTGAGCGCCGCGAGCATCTTGGGAACGTAATCCTTCGTCTCCCGGGGCAGGTACCTGTAGCGGATAAGCTTTGCAAAATCTTCCGTCTTGTATCGGGAAACGGCCCGCAGGATCCTGCCTTCGCCGGCGTTATACGCGGCAGCGGCAAGCGGCCAGGAATCGAATATGCCGTACAGATCCCTCAGGTAGGCGGCAGCCGCGTGCGTCGATTTTTCGTAGTCCCTGCGCTCGTCGGCCCACCAGTCGATCCGAAGACCGTACCGGCGACCGGTTCCCGCGATAAACTGCCAGGGACCCGCTGCACGGGCCACCGAGTACGCTTTCGGGGAAAAGCCGCTTTCGATCAGGGCGAGGTAGACGAGATCCCCCGGCATTCCGTACTCCGCCAATATCCCGCGCATCATGTTCGAGTACTTCCCGGACCGGGCAAGCCAGATTTCGAATCTGTCCCGCCCTTTTGTCTGGAAGTACCGGGTGAACTTGTTGATCCGTCGTGTCAGGCCTGCATGGCTGCCATCGGCGCCCTTTTCGATCTCCTCCGGCGCGTTGGCGAAAAATTCCGCGTCGAGCACCACCACCGGCTCCGCATCCTCGATCCTTTCGACCAGGACATCGACATCCTGCTGCGTAAGCACGAGATCGAGCTCTTCCTCTTCGCCAAGGGCGGCCAGGAACGAGGAAAATACCGGAATCTCTTCCGGGTCCGGAAGCGGCATTGCCTCTGTCATATCAGGCATATCGGGTTTCGGTGACGGAATGGCTGTCAGCGGGGTTATCCGTGGAAGGAGTTGGTCCGAAACCGATGGCGCGTACGCCGGCAAGGTATCCATATCCGGGAACGCGGAGAAGAAAGCTCTTTCCGCGGCGAGCCCGGGGACGGGACCCGTCAATACACTCCCAAAAATTGTCACCCCTACAAGAATGGTTCCTAATTTTATTCTGCCCAAATTTCCCCCGGCAGAGGAATTATAAGTGCCCATATTAGTTAGTAAATTTCCACTTGTCAATACCATTTCTCCCACGCGTAGAAGTATAAAACTAAAAAGGTTCTTCCTCATACATTTCTTCTTCACGCAAGATGTATACCGACCGGGGGAGAATCCCCGATTTGGAGAGAACTTCCTTTGCCCTCCCCTTGTCGGGGAGGACGATGCGGATGGCAAGCCCGCAATCGGAGGAGAGCCGTCTCGGGACGGGGATGAGCCTCATCGGTACCCCTTCCCTCTTGAGATTCTTCTCCGCCGACATCACCTGATGCGTTCCCCGGAAAATGAGGATGACCTCCGGGGGGGCGGTGCGTCCCATTCCCTGTCTCCTTTACTCCCTGTTCTCCGAAACCGGTTTTTCCATTATAATCGTGCGGAGAACCTACGAGCGGGAAACCATTAATCTGGACAACCACACCTTAACTCTCATGGGGATCATCGGGGTAACCTCGCTGGCACTCAACATCCCTCTGGGATACTTGCGCGAAGGGCAACGGAAATATTCCCTCGCCTGGTTCGTGTACATCCATCTTTCGATCCCCCTCATTGCCTATCTCCGGATCGCCAACCACGTCACCTCCTGGCTCATCCCCTTCTTCATCCTCTGCGCCGTTGCGGGGCAGCTCGTGGGAGGAAGGGCACGACGGCAGACGGAAAAGAGGCCTTAGGTGAGCCCCAAAAGGTTGTCGACGTTCCTGGATTCGGTCCTCGCCGACACGCTCCGACTCCCCGCCGCCGCGACCCAGGTACGCCTTATCCGATCCTGGGAGGAAATCGTCGGTCCTCTCCTCAGCGGGAAGACGGCTCCGGGAAGGATCCGGAACGGCGTGCTCACGATCTTCGTCCCGAACCACACGTGGGCCCAGGAACTCCAGCTCTCCAAGCCGGTGCTGCTTGAGAGAATCCAGTCCGCAGCGGGACGGGAGAAGGTCCGGGAAATCCGGTTCACCGTGGATTCCGGGAGCTGCCCTCCCGCGACGGCGGAACCCCCCAAAGAGGCAGGCGGACCTCCGGAACCGGAGGCGGATGCGCACTGCGACGACTCTTCGGCCCTTAAGCCAAACGGCCTCGATGAGGTTCGCGATCCCGAAACCCGGAAGATCCTTCTCTCCATCTGCCGGAAATTCTCCCGCAGAAAAGGGTAACCTCCAGGAGCTACCCGGTTCCCTACTCCCGGAAAAAGTTGGAGAAGATCCCCTCGACCTCCGGATGGTACCGCCCCTTGGCCTCGTAGACGACGAGGGGCGGCAGAATGGCAGGTTCCGGCGCCTTTCGCCGGCTTCCCGCCACCAGCACGCGGTTCGCCGGTTCGTCGGGGTGCGGGTGGATGAACCGGACGGTCTCCGGCAGGATGCCCGTGGAGGCGCCCAGAGTGAAAATCTCATGGAGACGGTGCGAGGGGCAAACGATCGCGAACCTGCCCCGCGGAGAGAGGTATTTCCCCGCGGCGGAGAACACGTCTTCCATCGTGCACGCCACCTCGTGGCGGGCGATCTCCTTGCCAGGATCCGGGTTCCTCCTGCCTTCGCCGATTTTCCGGTACGGGGGGTTGGAAACCACGAGGTCGACGGACCGCGGAGAGAGTCCCGGAACGTCGTCCCGGAGATCGCACAGGACCGCGGAGAGCCGCCCCTCGAACCCGTTTTCTCCGATGTTCCGGCAGGCAAATTCCCACAGCGTCCTCTGGATCTCGACTCCCACCCCTTTTTTCAGGATGTCGCACCGCATGGCCAGGAGAAGGAGAATGACGCCCGATCCGGTGCCCAGATCCAGAACCGACCGGCCGCAGTGCGGTGCCGCGAAATCGGCGAGCAGGACGGAGTCGATGGAAAACCGGTACCCTTCCTCCGGCTGCCGGACCCGGAAGGGGAGGGTCACCCTCCCCCTATCCCGACAGCGTTTCATCTCCCCGCGCGGAGAAGATCAGAAGCCCCGTCAGGATCTTCGGGTAGAAGAAGGTGGCCTTCTGTGGCAGGACGTGGCCGGAAAGAGAGACGCCCCGGAACTCGTCCACCGTGACCGGATTGAGGAAGAAGGCGGCCTGGAGCTCCCCCCGTTCGAGTTCGGAGGCGATTTTCCGGGTCTCCTTGTAATACCGGACGAACTGCCCCGCCGTCACCGCGTCCGGGGAAATTCCAAGCATCTTCTCGAAGAGGAAGCCGTGGAGGAGCACCACGTCGAGGGTCCGAAGCTCCGGTGGGAAGCGGGACAGATGTTTCCCGGCGAAACTCTCCGGTTCGGGGAAAGAGACGACGTGGAACCTCCCGTGCCCGGTGCTCCAGGCGATCGCCTTCCCCCTCGTCCCCGCCTCCGCGACCGCCTTCATCGCATCCTCGGGCGTGCCCTGGCGGGTCTCCATGGGAGCCAGGGAGCGAACCCGGGCTGCGAACTCCTCTTCGGAGAACCCCGGCACCGAGTGGATCCCGCGGTGGGCGGGAAGGATCACGATCCCTTCGTCGTCCATGTTGCACAGGAACATGAGGACGTGCTCGTACGCCGCGTCCTCCCGTACGCCGTGCTTCCCCCTCATCTCGTCCCGGAAGGCCAGCGCCGTTTCGTACCGGTGATGCCCGTCGGCGATGAACACCTGTTTGTCCGACATCTTCCCCACGGCCGCCTGGAGGGACGCCGGGTCGGTGAC
>DAOUUI010000127.1 GCA_030668225.1 Deltaproteobacteria bacterium | reverse complement strand
GTTCGCCGAGGAGGTCCCCCTGGTGCGAAAAGCGTTCGGCGAGGCGGTGCGGGCCCACGCGCTGAACAGCGCGGGGATCATCTTGTACCGGGAGCACGTCTTCGACATGGTGCGCCCGGGGATCACCCTCTACGGGTCCCTGCCCGCGGAAGGGGTAGGGGCCGACCTCGGCCTGCGACCGGTCATGCGGCTGGTCACCAAGATCGTATCGCTTAAGGAGCTTCCCGACGGACACCCGGTGAGTTACGGACGTCATTTCCATTGTGCGGGGAAGCGGCGGATTGCCGCGGTTCCGCTGGGATATGCGGACGGATACCGCCGCACCTTCTCCAACGTCGCCTCGATGTGGGTGAACGGGCACAAGGTGCCGGTGGCCGGGCGCGTCTGCATGGACCACACGATGCTGGACGTCACCGGCGTTCCCGGCGTGTCGATCGGAACGGATGTCGTCGTGATGGGGGAGGGGGGCCCCACCCCGGACGAACTCGCCCGCATCTCGGGGACGATCTCCTACGAAATCCTCACCCAGGTCGGACGACGCGTCCCGAGGCGTGTCATTGGCTGACATCGGGAAAAGAAACGGCCTGACAGCCGTCCTGGATACCTTCGGAACCAAGGTGTTCCGGATGGTCGAACACCTGGGGAATATCTTCATTCTCCTGTTGCAGTGCCTGGGCTGGCTCTTCCGGCCGCCTTCGGAGATCCGGAACATCGTCAAGCAGATGGAGGAGGTGGGGATCAACTCCATGCCGGTGGTGCTGGTCACGGCGACCTTCACGGGGATGGTTCTCGCCCTTCAGAGCTGGTCGGGCTTCCAGCGTTTCCAGGCGACGAGCTTTGTCGGTTCGGTGGTCGCGCTCTCCATCACCCGGGAGCTGGGACCCGTGTTCGCCGGGCTCATCGTCTCGGGTCGCGTGGGGGCCTCCATAGCGGCCGAGCTTGGGACGATGAAGGTCACGGAGCAGATCGACGCGCTGGTGACGCTGGCCACCAATCCGGTCAAGTATCTCGTCGTCCCGCGGGTCGTGGCCTCCACCCTCGTCCTTCCGGTGCTGGTCATCATGGCGGACCTGGTCGGTATCCTGGGGGGATATTTCGTGTCCGTGTACCTCCTGGGCGCCAACCCCTACGTTTACACGGAAAAGACATTTCAGTACCTCGAGTCCTGGGACATCTACTCGGGTCTCATCAAGGCGGCCGTCTTCGGGTTTCTCATCGCGCTCATCTCCTGCTATAACGGGTTCATCGCCGAGGGAGGCGCCGAGGGGGTGGGTCGTGCGACCACGCGGGCGGTCGTGGCTTCGTCCATGGCGGTGCTCGTGTCGGATTACTTCATGACGTCGCTCATGTTCTGATGCACCCGGGAGGGTGGATCTGGCGGGAAGACGAGGGAGCGTTTAGCCGGCAATGATCGAGATCCGGGGGCTGAAAAAGAGTTTCGGAGTGAAGGTCGTCCTGGACGGGGTGGATCTGACCGTCCCCCGGGGGAAGAACACCGTGGTCATCGGAGGGAGCGGTACGGGGAAGTCCGTGCTCATCAAGTGCATTGTGGGGCTTCTCCGCGCGAACGAGGGGGAGGTCCTGATCGACGGGGAAGACGTGACGAAGATGGACGAGCGCGAGCTCGTCCGTGCCCGGAGGAAGTTCGGCATGCTGTTCCAGGGAGCCGCCCTGTTCGACTCGATGAACGTCGGGGAGAACGTCGCGTTCGCCCTCCGGAGACTCCACCTCTACCCGGAACACCAGGTCCGGGACGTGGTGGAGGAAAAACTCGCCATGGTGGGCTTGCGGGACATCCAGCACCTGATGCCGGCGGAGCTCTCGGGAGGGATGAAAAAGCGCGTCGGACTTGCCCGGGCGATCGCCGCGGAGCCCGAGATCCTGCTGTACGACGAGCCGACCACGGGGCTCGACCCGATCATGGCGGATGTGATCAACGAACTCGTCATCTCCCTGCGGGAGTCGCTCGGGGTGACGTCGATCTCGATTACGCACGACATGGCCTCGGCGTATAAGATCGCGGACCATATCGCCATGTTGTATAAAGGAATGATCGTCGAGGTGGGGACGCCGGAGGAGATCCGGAACACGCGGAATCCCGTCGTCTCCCAGTTCGTCGAAGGGAGGGCGGAGGGTCCCATCACCGCGGAGCACGAGGATTTCATCCGCTTCGTCCACCGCTCGGGCGAAACCGGGATGCAGGGAGGGCGTTGATGTCGAAAGAGGCGAAGGTGGGGATCTTCGTGCTTCTGGGGATCGTGGTCCTCACCTTTTTCACGTTTCGCGTCAGCAAGATGGGGGGTATTACGGGAAAGGGATACAAGCTGATCGTCTCCTTCGAGACGGCGGCCGGGCTCGATCCCAAGGCGAACGTGAAGATGGCGGGCGTGCCCGTCGGGAAAGTGGAGGCGATCGAGTTGGAGGGAACCCGTGCCCGCCTGGTCCTCCGGATCCAGGAAGGGGTGCGCATCCCGATCGACTCGGTGGTGTCGATCCAGACCCAGGGGTTTCTCGGGGAGAAGTACGTGGAGATCTATCCGGGGAAGGATACCTCCCGGAATCTCCCCTCCGGGGGGCGGGTGACGAACACCATTTCTCCGGCAAACCTCGACGAGATCCTCCGCAAGGTGTCGACCATCGCCGGGGATCTGAAAAGCTTCACCAATACCCTTTCCGAGACGCTGGGCACGGAGGAGGGGAAAAAGGCGCTCTCGGACATCGTCCAGAACATCCGGGAGACGTCCGAGGTTCTCCGGACGGTGGTGGCGGGGAATGAGGAACGGCTCAACCGGATCCTGGCCAACGTCGACACCCTCTCCGCGGACATGCAGGAGATCTCCTCCGCCAACAAGGAGGACCTCCGGGTGATGATTGCGAACCTGCGCTCCTTTTCCGAAACGCTCAAAAACGAAGCGCCCGGGCTTGCCCGCAATCTCCAGGAGATGAGCGAGCAGGTAAGCGGCGTGGTCGGGGAGAACCGGGAGAACATAAGGGAGAGCATCGCGAATATCAAGGACGCCTCCGCCAAGCTCGACAACACCCTGGACTCGGCGGGCAAGGTGCTTGCCCGGATCGAGCGGGGGGAGGGGACGCTCGGCAAGCTGGTGAACGACAACACGACCATCGACTCGCTCAACGAAACGCTGGGCGGGATCAGTCGATGGGTCCGCAAGAGGGAGGAGCTCAGGACCTTCCTGGACTACCGCCTCGAGTACCAGACCAAGCCGTCGGAATACAAGAATTACGTGAACCTGCGCCTCCAGCCCTCGGCCGACAAATATTACCTGCTCGGGATCGTGGACGACCCGAGGGGGAAGTTTAGTTCCAGTGAGACCATTACCACGACCGAGCCGGGGGGAACGGTGAAAACCAAGTCGGAATCCTACTCCGACGATCTGACGTTCACCGCGATGGTGGCGAAACGGTTCTCGGCCTTAACGATCAGGGGCGGCGTCATGGAGTCGACGGGGGGGATGGGGCTCGACTACAGTCTGATGAGGGACCGCCTGACCATCGGCGTGGATGCCTTCGACTTTTCCCGGGACGACAACCCGCATTTGAAGGTGTTCGGCAACTATGATATCGTGAAAAACTTTTTCATCACGGGCGGTGTGGACGATATCCTCAACGACGAGGGGGATTTTCGCACGTTCTTCCTCGGGTTCGGGATCAAGTTCGAGGACGAGGACCTGAAGACCTTGCTGGGGACCATCCCGATCAGCCCGTAACCGGCCGCACATCTCGAGGAAAAAAGGAAGGGCAAAGGGCCATGGCGAGGATCCGCAGGGCGATATTGAGCGTTTCCGATAAATCCGGGATCGCGGAGTTCGCGAAGGGGCTGTCCCGACTGGGAACGGAACTGTACGCCTCGGGAGGTACGGCCGCACTGCTCCGGGCGAAAAAAGTTCCGGTCCGGCTGATCGAGGAGTACACCGGTTTCCCGGAGATGCTCGACGGCCGGGTCAAGACGCTCAACCCGAAGGTTCACGGGGGACTCCTGGCGGTCCGGAAGAATGCCTCCCACATGAAGACGATCGCCTCTCACGGCATCGTTCCGTTGGACATGGTGGTGGTCAACCTTTACCCGTTCGAATCGACGATCGCGAAGCCCGGCTGCACGTTCGAAGAGGCGATCGAGAACATCGATATCGGCGGGCCGGCGATGCTGCGCTCCGCGGCCAAGAACTTTGGGGACGTGGCGGTGGTCACCGACCCGTCGGACTATCCTTTCGTCCTCGGCAAGCTGAAGAAAGGGAGCGGCAACCTCGATTCCGGGACGCACGCGGAACTGGGCCGGAAGGCCTTCGCCCTGACGGCACGGTACGACGCCGCCGTCTCCAATTACCTCGGGCGCGGGGCGGCCGGAGGGGACGAATACCCGGTCACGTTCTCCGCCCAGTGGCGAAGGGTCCAGTCGCTCCGGTACGGGGAGAACCCGCACCAGACCGCGGCGTTCTACGCCGATTCCCGCCTGCCCGGCGAGCCCACCCTGGGCGGTGCGAAGCAGCTCCAGGGAAAGGAGCTTTCCTACAACAATATCGTGGATCTCGACGCGGCTCTCCAGCTCGCCATGGAGTTCCAGGAGCCCGCGGCGGTGATCATCAAGCACACGAACCCCTCGGGCGTGGGGTTGTCCAAGAGGCGGCTGGTGGATGCCTTCAAGAAGGCGAGGGAGTGTGACCCGGTCTCCGCCTACGGGGGAGTCCTCGGGTTCAATCGGGCGGTGAGCGGCGAGACGGCGAAGGAAGTGGCGTCGACCTTCTTCGAGGCCGTCATCGCCCCGTCGGTCGGCAAAGTGGCCCTCAAGATCCTCTCCGGGACGGTCAACCTGCGGCTCCTGGAGACGGGGGGGGCTGGGCGCGGGGGGGGGGGCGG
>DAOUUI010000157.1 GCA_030668225.1 Deltaproteobacteria bacterium | reverse complement strand
GTTGGTGTTCGGCCGCACGAACCTGCCGCTGAGAAGCAGACGGAAGAACATCATGTCGCACAATATTCCTTCCAACCACGGCACCCAGTTCTCGTATCCGGCGATCCACTTGATGTAGGGCGAATTGTCGAGGAGAACCTGGGCCGTCTTCCGGTTGGCAAAGTCGCACGCGCCGATGAATATCCCGTCATAGCTCGTAAGAGGGGCAACGATGTTCTTGAGCTTCGTCCGACTGATATCCTTAACCGCACTGATCGCCTTCTGCTTCCCGTGGCAGCCTACGTAGGCGATCTTTGCCCGGTTGTCCACCCCGTGGTCGTACCGTGAGATGGCATCTTTCAGGCCTTGCGCGTTCTGGAATACGGTGTAGCTGAACAGCGCGTCGTGCCCCGGACGGCCACGCCGATATCCGTTGCGCCTCGCGTAGGTCTCTGTCGCATCCCGCTTCAGCTGTTCGAAAAACGGCTTGACCGTTTCGGTATGGTGCTGGTCCCACTGCGCTTCGAACACCTTGATGACGTACCTGTAGCTGTCCCTCGCCCGCATGGAGTCTCCCCTGGTTCGTCCCGGAACTGGTAATCCGCAGACGGCATCCGGTAAATAATCTGTGAAACAGCGATCATCTTCCTTTCGAGTTTTGCAATCCGGAAATTTCGGAGGTTCTTTCGCTTGAGACTATTATACGACGAGACCGTCCACGGAAAAACAGGGGATAAATTAATAATAATGTATTTCTTGCAATATACTGGAGGCAATCCCGATAACTTCATGCCTGTCCGGACAGTCTCTCTGCATCCATAACTTATCGTATTTAATTAACATTGGCCTCTCGGGCACAATAGTTACTTAGATGGTTTAACCATATCAACCTTTTAAGTCTCTGGAATTTAGGTATAAAGTGGATCTTATAACTCTAACTATTTAGATAATATAACTTATTGGCTGGGAAAAAATATGGACGTCCAACGGTCGTATACCGTCCCGCCCCTTCCCTCCGGCGGTGGCGGATACAGGGGGCAGGCTGATCGGTCCTGATGCGGGAGGACCCCACACTCCCCCGTCATTTCGGGGTTACGGGATCCAGCTGGAACCTCCGGAGATCATAGGAATTGGCGTAGGAGGAGTCCGGGTTGTTCCAGACAACGGGATCGCTCTGTTCCGCGGTTTTCACCATGATCTGGTCGCAACTGAGATCCACCGTTTCCAGATTCCGGAACTGGTCCCAGCAATCGGCTTCCGTCGCGGTATCCTTGATGATCACGAACATGGTGTACCCTTCCCTCTGCGTGGCCTTGTACTGGGGCCTCATCACATACTCTTTCTTGCACGCCTTCATGGCCCCGTACAAGGATCCTGCGCGGAAGATCGGGTACGCGGAGAAGTAGTTCCCCCCCCCCATGTTCAACTTCCCATGGATGACGATCACCGAATCCTTTTTTGGGATCGTCTCCAGAAAAGCGTCTGTCGTCTGCTCCCGCGAGACGACCGTCGGTTCGATACTCCCGGGAGGGGGCCTGTCCGTGGGAGACTTGATATAAGAGGGAAGCCCGGCTGCACCCCGCTTTTCCTGGGCCGGCGCGGAAAACGGCATGGAAAGAAGAAGGAATATGGCGGTGATCATCGACGTTACTGTTACGCCTGCTCCGTTCATACATCCTCCCTGCATTATCGTTGTGGAGGGATCGCCGTGATATCGACCCCTGTGACCTTCCTTATCACCGACCCGGTCCGCCGGACTTCCGAAAAGGACTTCCTCCCGGATGACGGGGAGACCGCGTAGGTGACTCCCCGGAGATCCCTTCTGCCGGTTCCCGTTTCCGGGGTTTCCGGAGATTCCGCGCTGACAGGTTCCGGAATCCGCACGGCTGCAGTCTCGGGCGGCACTGCAGCGAAGTCCATTCCCTTCGTCTCTCTCCTGCCCGCCCCGACGTAAGCCGCAGGAGGAGAATCCGCGGCGGGGATCCCGATTCTTTCCTCCTCCGGAATCCTTTCGGGAGGAGTTGCGGCAAAGTTCAACCCCGCGACGCGCCTTTCCCCCGAACCTGTCTCGGGAACTTTCTCTTCCCGAATTTCCGGTTCTTCATACGAAGGTTTGGGGGCGACCCCCTGGGTTGTGGAGGCATCCGTCCCCCTCGGCAAGACGACCGGTTCCCGCAGGAAACGGGAGACCGTCTCGCCTGTCTTCACGCCGGAAACGCAACATCCGTTCGTGACGGGCGGGGTAACAGCGTCCTTCAACCAGCATCCCTCGATCCGCTCCGCACCTCCCGCCCTTACATATGTATAGGATTTACAAAGGGGATTCTGGGCACATGCCTCCTGACACGCCTCGAGGCCCCCACGAAGCCACAGGATTTTGAAGTCCGAGCCGGGTCGATCCACGTCCGGTTCGACCCACGCCGGCTGCCGGGGTTCCGTATCTCCCCCCCTGGCCGGCGCCGCCGTTGCAAAGAAAAGACAAGTCACGAACCCTGCCAGAGGAAGGAAGAATAATGGATTTCGGGTCTTTCCCATTGTTATTAAATATTTCTATCGCATCGCCTGTCCGGCGTCAACGGAAGTGCGCTTCATTTTCCCTCCCGAGAGGGTTAACAACGCATCCTTCGCCTTGCGAATACTTCTCCCGATGATCCTCCGTAAGGGAGAGTTGTTCCCTCCGAAGCCCTTGACAAGATTCGCGAATACTGCCGGAGAGAAGGTGGCGCCGCAGGGGGGGGAAGGTTTTCCGGATAGTCGGGTGTGTCCGGACAGGTGAACCGGAAGCCGTCAGATTTCCTTGTTTTTCAGCACCGGGACCCAATTTCCGCTGCGCCAGATGGATACCTCGAGCTCCGTGATCTTCAGGGCATCGGTTCCGTGGTGCCTGGCCAGCGAGAGAAGTTCCTCCTGGGAGACCCACGAAACCCCGGTGTCGGTAATCGCAGGCCTCGACCATTTCACTACGCCATTGCCAATGGCCGCGAAGAATACCCACAGGACCGCCGCAACCAAAAGTGTTCGAGCAATATTGATCATTTCCACCTTCTTCCGATAGCGCAATCCGACCCTCTTCCACGAGGGATGAGGCAGCGCCGTCATGCTGATTGGATGGTTTTTCCCGATTTGTGGATTCAAAATATGGTATCAGGGCGGCAATCGGGCGTCAAGCTGTACCGAACCGCTTGGCAACCGCAATCCGCGACTGCGCGAGCTGTGGGGGACCGGCCAGACGCGAAGGCTTCCCCGCGACTTCAAGCTTCCAGCAGGTCTTCCCGCAGGACCTGACCGGAGAGGCCGGCCACGACGATCCGGACGGGTACCTTTCTTTCGCTCTCCTGAAATGCCCGGGATGCAAGCCCCAAAAGCCCCTGGCAGCAGGGAACCTCCATCACCAGGACCGTCAGGGAGTTTATCTTCGCATCGTTAAACCATGCCCGGATCTTCTCCTGATAGACATCCTGCCCCGCGTCCAGCTTCGGGCAGGCGATCGCCAGCGCCTTCCCCTTGAGGAAATCGTTGTGAAAATTTCCCATGGCGAACGCGGCGCAGTCTGCGGCAAGCAAAACGTCGGCCCCCTGGTAATAGGGCGCTACGGGGGAGACCAGGTGCAATTGGATCGGCCACTGCCGAAGCTGCGAAGCGACCCTTGTCTCCGCACAACTTTCCGGGGAATCCTCCTGCTCGAAAGTTTGCATCCGGGAACCCGGGCAACACGAAAACTCCTTCATTGCATCGCCTCCTTCACCTTCCTGGTTTTTCTCCATTATCCGGGCGGGGCATTTCGTGTCCTTGACCGAAATCAAGGGATTTCCCCGGGGGCTTTCCTCCCCCCGTAGGGGGGGACGGGCATCCTTCGGGCCGGCGCATGCAAGATTGAC
>DAOUUI010000048.1 GCA_030668225.1 Deltaproteobacteria bacterium | reverse complement strand
TTCCGGCCGGGTCCGGGGTCCCTTCCTTCTTCCTCCGGATCGCCAGGTCGGCAAAGTAGAGGTGATGGTTCACCACCACCAGGTCCGCCGCCTGGGCGCGGCGACGGATTTCCGTGAGAAAGCACCTCTCGGCTTCCTGACAGGACGAGCCGTCGCAGGTCTCGCTTCGGGCGTTGACCTCCGACCAGGCGTGGAAATCGTCAGGGATTCCCGGACATTCGGAGATGTCGCCGGTCCGGGTCGTCTCGGCAAACCGGCACATTTTCTCGTAGTACCCCGCCTCCCGGGAGAACTCGAAGAGCGGCTCGGCGGCAAAGCGCTTCCACCGGCGCCGGCAGAGATAGTTTCCCCGGCCTTTCACCACGACGCAGGAAAAGGAGGACCGCAACGCCTCCCGGACGAGGGGGACGTCGTTTTCGACGATCTGCTGCTGCAGCGTCTTCGTTGCCGTGGAGACGATCGTCTTTTGCCCCGACAGAACGGAAGGAATCAGATAGGCGAGCGTTTTCCCGCTGCCCGTCCCCGCCTCCGCCACCAGGATCTCCCCGCGGGCCAGGGAGTCCGCCCACGCCACGGCCAGCCTCACCTGGCCGGGCCTGGGCTCGAATCCGGCAAGCGCGCGGGCCAGCGGACCACCCGCCGCGAACACGTCCCGCACCTCTTCCTCGAGCCGCTTCCGCATGGGGGAAAGCTTACGAATCCGGGACCGGGACGAAGTTCCCGAGTTCCACGACCAAGAGGGAGACCTTCCGGCGCATCTCCCCTTCAGGACCGAACTGGAACGTCCCCGTCACCCCCCGGAACGTCCTGAGCAGAGGGATCCTCTCGCGCGCCAGGTCCCCCGCCGGGCGGGAATCCCCCTCCTCCCCGAGGCGAAACGATTCCGCAAGGAAAAGAGCGGCATCGTACCCCATCGCTTCGAAGCGGGAGGGAGGATGTTCCAGCGCATCCTGGCACTCCTTCTGGAAATTCTTTCCCAGGAACCCCGGGACCGCCCCAGCGTAGTCCACGGAAAACACGGCCCCGTTCACGGCCTCCCCGGCTTTATGCAACAGTTCCTCGTCGTTCCACCCCGAAAACCCGGCCAGCGGGAGGTACACGCTGTAGTACCGGAGCTGGGAGGCCAGGAGAAACACCCTCTCCCACCTGTCGGCGATGACGATCGCTTTCTGCGGAAGATCCATCGCCTCACCCTTCTTCTTGGAGGATTCCCGGGTGAAGGCGGCGTTCCCCACCGCTTGTCGGATCACGTCTGAAAAATCGTTCGTGTCCGGGCTGTAGGAAACCCTTCTGGTCACACGGACGCGCGCCTCCCAGGCGGAGGAGATCACCGCTTCCGCGAACCCGCGGCCGTAGCCGTTCTCCGGGTAGAAAAGAAGCAGATCGTCCTGCCCGGACTTCGCCAGGTGTGACAGCACCGCTAGCGCCTCCTGCGTGGTGGTAAGCCCGAAACTGTAGAGAAACGGCTTCCGCGGGATTCTTTTCTGCCCCAGGTAGAGGACCGGGGGGGACTCCCCGTCGAAGGAGTCGCTCACGGATTGCCCCTCCTCCCCCGTCAGCGGGCCGATGAACCCGACCACGGATTCATCCCGGGAGGCCGCCTGGAAACCGGCAAGGGCCCTCTCGGGCTGTCCCCCGGTATCCGTCCAGATCAGCACCGGCAAGAGAATCTCCGCCTCCTGGCCGCGCGACTGGCGAATCGCCACCTCCGCCCCGGAGAGCAAAGCGAACCCGATGTCCGCGTACTTCCCGCTCAACGGAACGAGTCCCACGATCTTCGGTCGGTAATGGACCATCCTCCGAAGCCAGGACAACTCCCGTGCCGCTTCCTTTCCCGTCATCTCCCCGCCGAGGGAAGCCTTCTCCAGAGCGAAGGCACCCATGCCGGTAAACCCGTTCCGGATAGCGACCCGGCCCATGCGAAGATACAGGAGGCTCCGCACCCCGGCATCCTCCTCCGACTCGGCGGCCTCCCGGATCGTGGAGATGTTTGATAGCCCCTGGATCAGGGTGCCCCGCTCGCGTCTTAACCTCAAAACGGTCACGGGGTCGGTCGCGGCGGAGGCTGCGATTGCCCGCCCGTACTCGGAAAGCGCGAGGGATATGTTCCCGGCCTGGCCGTCTGCGCGGGCCATCTCCGAGAGGAGATCCGACGCTTCCGCGTTGATGTACCCCTGCTCGAGGAGGTATGCCGCGATCTGTCGGGCCTCCGTCCCCCATCCCAGCCGTTGGTAGATCCGGAATTTCAGATCCATCGACGCGAGGGCGAGGAACCGGGCCCTGGACAACACGATCGCCTTGTCCGCCGCATCGAGCGCCTGCTTGAATTCCTGCTTCGTCAGAAGGAGCTCGGCAACCCTCATCCAGACGAACCCCTTGCGCTCGTCGTCGGAAAAGTTGTATGCGAGATCGAGGAACAGGGTGAGGGCCCTGGCGGGGTCTCCGGACCGGAACTCCCTCTCGGCCCGCCACAGGGAGAGGAGAGGAACGTCGCCCTTTCCGGCCCCTTCCACCGCATCCGCGTCCCCGTACGGGCGCTCGACCGGGACGGTTTCCATAAACGGCCCCATAAGAGGCGGCGGATCTTCCCCGCGGGCAGGCATGGAGAGAAGAACCGCAAAAATGAGGAAGAAGAGCACGTGTGCCCTGCGCGACCGCCGGACCGGGGCGGCCGCGCAGGGCGGTTCCAACCCGCTGTGCAGCCCGGGGCGATCGTCGCTCAACCGAAGATCTCCTTGACCTTCTCGAAAAAGCTCCGCGATGCGGGCGACGGCGAATCCTCTGCGGTTTGCTGGAACTCGGCAAGCAGTTCCTTTTGCCGTTTCGTCAGTTTCTTCGGCACGTCGATCACGACGCGCACCACGAGGTTTCCCCTCCGGTGGGAATTGATGACCGTGACCCCCTCGCCCCGGAGGACGAACTCGCGGGCGGACGGCGTCCCCTGCGGGATGGAGAGCTTCTTCCTCCCCGCAAGCGTGGGCACCTCGATCTCGCTGCCGAGGGCCGCCTGCGAGAAGGTGATCGGCACCTCGCAGATCAAGTCCTGCCCGTTCCGCGCGAAAAAAGGGTGGTCCTCCACCGTAACAACGACGTAGAGGTCCCCCGCGGGGCCGCTTCCTCGCCCGGCCTCCCCCTCTCCCCGCAGTTTCAGTCGGGTTTCGTTATCCACCCCCGGGGGGATTTTGATCTTGAGCGGCCTTTTTTCCCGGACAGTCCCGCTTCCGGCGCAGGAGGGACAATGCTCCTTGATCACCTCTCCTGTGCCGCGGCACCGCCCGCACGTCCGCGAAAGCGAGAAGAAGCCTTGCTGGACCGTTACCTGTCCCCGGCCGTTACACGCGGCGCACCTCTCCGGGCGGGTCCCCTTCTTCGCCCCCGTTCCCGTGCATTCCCCACAGGAACCCGTCCGGGGGACCACGATATCCTTCTCGGCCCCGAATACCGCCTCCTCGAACGTGACGGTGAGGTTGTACCGCAGGTCCGGTCCCCGCCGGGGCCGGTCCCGAAAACCGCCGAAAACGGATCCGAACCCGAAGAAATCGTTCAGGATGTCCTCCACGCCTCCGAAACCGAACCCGCCGGATCCCTCGAAACCCTGGCCGGCGGGCGCCGCGTGCCCATACAGGTCGTACTGCTCCCGCCTCTGCGCATCCGACAGCACGGAGTAGGCCTCGTTGACTTCCTTGAAACGATCCTCGGCATCCTTGCTCCCCGGATTTCGGTCCGGATGGTATTCGAGGGCGAGCTTCCGGTACGCCTTTTTCAGGTCGTCGAGGGTGCCGCCCCTCTGCACCCCGAGCACTTCGTAGTAATCACGCCTCGTCATCTGCACTCCCCTGTTCGACACCCTCGGGCGTTTCCGCCTCCGCCGCTCCCTGCGCCACGGTCACCTGGGCCGGCCGGAGAAGACGTCCGCTCAGCAGATACCCCTTGCGCCCCTCGGCCAGAACCGTACCCTCCGGCTTGCCCGCCACCACGACCTTGGCGATCGCCTCGTGCAGGTTCGGGTCGAACGTCTCCCCGACGGCCGATATCTGCTCCAACCCGAATTTCCTGAGCTCGACGACGACCTGGTCGTACGTCATCTGCACGCCGGAGAGGAGGGCCTCCGTCGTCCCGGAAGCGTGAGACTGGGAGATCGCTCTTTCCAGGTTGTCCAGGAAGGGCAGGATCGAGAGGAGAATCCGCTCGTTGCCGAAGGAGACGATCGCTTCCTGCTCCCTGACCATCCGCTTGCGGTAGTTGTCGAACTCCGCCGCGAGGTAGGCCAGCCGGCTCTTGATCCGTTCGAGCTCGTCTTCCTCCCGTTCGGCGAAATCCTCCCGCTGCCCCGTCTTCTGCAGATCCGGGGGGACCTCCCCGGCAAGCTCGCCTTCCTCCCGGTCAGGGCCTCTTTCCTTATCGGTATCCGACATGAGCAATCCCTTTCGTCTTGATGACTTTCCGTTCTCCGCCTGTCTGTTTGCGGGGAATCGTACGCGTTACCGGTGTTCCAGAATGGAACTCAGAAGACGGGCCGTGTACTCCACAAGGGGGATGACCCGCGAATAATCCATGCGTACAGGGCCGATCAGCCCGATGCTTCCCATCGCGGTTTCCCCCTGGCGGTATCCCGAGGAAACAACCGAGATTTCGGGAAGTTCCTCCACCGGGTTCTCGGCGCCGATGGAGACCTGGATCGCGTCGCTTTCCAGCGCGGAGTCGAGAAGCCGCAGGATGGTCCCCTTCTCCTCGAAAGCGTGGAGGATCCTCTTGAGTTTCTGGACATCCTCGATAAATTCCGGCTGTTCGAGGATGTTGGTCCGGCCTTCGATGTAGACTTCCCCGGGAAGGGAATCGGCGATCGCCTTGGAACCGAGCAACAAGGCCCTGCGCATCAGGCTGTCGTATCGCGCTTTTTCCCTCCTCATCTCGTTCATGATCTTCACGCGAAGCTGGGGAAGGGTAAGCCCCACCGCCATATCGTTCAGGTAGGCGTTGATCTTCTCGAGTTCGTCGGTCGTGAGGCCCGGCTCGTCCTCGATGAGGCGATGCTGGACCCACCCGCCCTGGAGCACGGCCACCAGCAGAATCTTGTCGCTGGCCGCACGGAGCAGACTGATGGACCGGATCGCCTGGTGCGAGAACCGGGAGACGACGACCACACAGGCGTGCCGGGAAAGGATCGACAGGAGACGGCTGGCATTGCGCACCACGTCGTCCGCACCGGCGACCTCCGTCTCCCCCACCTGATGAAGCAGGTCGCGATCGGACCTTGCCAGCTGCTGCCTGGCCAGGAGGTAGTTGACATAGTACCGGAAGCCTGCGCCGGTGGGGATACGACCCGCGGACGTGTGGGGCTGGCACAGGTACCCTATCTCCTCCAGATCCGCCATGATGTTCCTTATCGTGGCGGGCGAGAGGGCCTGACTCATCCTCTTGGAAATGGTGCGTGAGCCGACGGGCTCCGCCGTTTCGATATAATCCTCGACGACGAGGCGAAGCACCTGAGCCCCGCGGTCGTCCAACACCACCGTCACTTCTCCCTTCCGGGGGAAAGAGTTAGCACTCGGGCAGGTAGAGTGCTAATTTCCAATGTACCAACCCGGCGTAACCGGTGTCAAGGCGCGGCAACTCTTCGGGGGCCAGACGACGGCTCCCACCTTACATCCATGACCTGGAGCTACATCCCGTCCAGGCGAAACATCCCCTTCTCCCGGGCATAGTCTTGCGCCTCCTGCCATTCCGGGAACGCGGATCGCCGGCCGATCTCCGGAAACTCGAGCGCACGTCCGCACGGGCGGTACTGGTTCATCAGATTCAGGTAGGTATCCTTCCCGATCTCGTCGGCTATGAAGTCGATCACCTTGCTGGTCTTGTTGGCTTCCCCGGGCATGACGAGGTGGCGGACGAGCAGTCCCCGTTGGGCAACCCCGCGCCGGTCGAGAGAAAGCGGACCCACCTGCCTGGCCATTTCGCGCAGCGCGGCACGTACCACCTCGGGGTAATCCGGGGCGTCGCAGTAACGGCCCGCCGATTCCGCGTCGAGAAACTTGAGGTCGGGCATGTAGATGTCCACCACCCCCTTAAGCTCCCGCAGCGTATCGATGCTCTCGTATCCGCCGCAGTTATACACAACCGGAATCGACAGACCGCGAGGCGCAGCGAGGGAGAGGGCCTCCATGATCTGGGGAGTCACGTGCGTCGGGGTGACCAGGTTCAGGTTGTGGCACCCCATCCTCTGGACCGCAAGGAAGATGCCGGAAAGCTTTTCGGCGGACACCTCGTTGCCTTCGCCCTGGTGGCTGATCCCGTAGTTCTGGCAGAAGACGCACAGGAGATTGCAACCGGAGAAGAAGACGGTCCCCGAGCCGCTGCTTCCCACGAGGGGGGCTTCCTCGCCGTGGTGGGGACCGAAGGACGCCACCGGGGCGTTCGCCCCGACCCGGCAGAGGCCCAACTCTCCCGCTTTCCTGTTTACCCGGCACAGCCTGGGGCAGATGTCGCACTTGGAGAGCCTGGCGGCAAACCTCTCCGCCCGTTCGGCCAGAGTGCCTGTGTCCGGAAAAACGGCCATCCCTTCGGTCTCCCGGAGGCGAGGGGATATCCCCCCGGTTCCGGATCCTTAGTCCCTCCGCGCGTTCGGAGCCACCCGGCGGACCGGTCCTTGCGAAGGCCCGCCGCGCGCCACCGTCATCCTGCATATTGTACCGGGACTGCCCTGCTGCGGCAAAAACGGATTCCCGAAGATCACACGGGACCCGGGTATTCCGGAGTGCCCCAGGGGAGAAACGGTCACGCCCCCTGGGGGGTAGACAACAGGGAGGTTTCCTCCGGGGAAAAATGCTGTTACTATCACCCGGATCAGGCGATTCCCGGTCCGCTCTTCGGACGGAAACGGGGCAAGGGAACGCCGGGAAACGGGAGATGTGTGCAGGCAGATGGAAAAGGAAACGCTATATTCCCTGCTTATCCTGGCTCCCCTGGGAGGGCTACTTCTGGGGTTCCTGCTCGGTTGGGGGGTCCGCAGATCCGACGATTCGAAGTTTCAGGCAGAGTCCGACAACCTTCGGTTGACCAACAGGGAACTCTCTCAGGATATCGCGAGAACCGAACAGGAACTCTCCCGGCAGAAAGAGATCGCCACCAAGATCCCGATGGTCGTGAAGAAGCTCAGCGGAAGGGTTTCCCCCGAAGCCATCCCCGCGATCGCGGTCCGGTTCGTGAAGGATTTCTTTCATGCCTCCCAGGTGGGATACTTCGCCCCTGTGGGGAAAGAGGGGATGTACACCCTGGTGGAAGGCATCGGCTTCCCGGAGGGCTGGAAAGGAACGATCCATCTCGGCGTCGACGAAGGAATCCTGGGGATGGCCCTCCAGAGCAGGGTCATCGCCACCAGGGAGGGGTACCTCACGTCGAGGTTGGCATGGCCTGCGGGGATCCGTTCCCTGGAAAAGAACGGGGTATCCCCGGACCTCGTGGCCCCGGTGGCCATGGACGGGAAGATCCGGGGGGCTCTCGTGGTGGGGTTGAGCATCATCGACATCGGCAAAGAGACTACCTTCGTATCGATGATCGCGGACCTGATCGGAAACGCGTACAAGCAAACCACGGAAATCGAGTCGGTGGAGTACAGCGCATCGATCGACCCTCTGACCAAACTTTTCACCAGGGGACACTTCGCCCAGCGGTTCGAAGTGGAGATCCGCCGCGCCAAGAACTACGCGCATCCCCTCTCGGTTCTCCTGATCGACATCGATCACTTCAAGAATATCAACGACACGTACGGGCACGCGGCGGGGTATCTTATCCTGATGAAACTGGGGGAGATCCTCCGCAAGTCCATCAGGAGCTCCGATCTCCCGGCACGGTTCGGGGGGGAGGAGTTCGTTGTCATGATGACGTCGGCGACCAAGGAGCAGGCGTACACCTCTGCGGACAACCTGAGGAAAATCGTCGAGTCGACGGAGTTCAGGATCCCCGGACAGGAATCCCCCCTGACGGTGACGGTAAGCGGTGGGGTGTCAACCTATCCTGCGGACGGAGGCACGACCACCGATCTCCTCCGCATGGCGGACGAATCCCTCTACGAGGCGAAGCAGTCAGGACGGAACCGGATCGCCCTGCGAAAAGAGTTAGGCCTGGACGGGAAACCCCTTCCCCCGGGGAATGGGTTACCCGGAGAGGAACCACTCCGCCGGTAAAAATGATAGACTGCCGTGTAACCTGAGAGAAGACGGAAGGAGTTTGCTTCTTGGCAAAAGCGGACCTGGCAAAACTGGAGGGCACGGTCACCGACACAAAGGGCGGGGGGAACTACATCATCACGCTGGAAAACGGAATGACCCTGTCGGCAAAGTTGAGCGGGACCCTGAAACGGTACAGGATTCGTGTCGTCAGGGGCGACAGCGTCACCGTGGGGGTTTCTCCTTACGACCCCACCCACGGGCTCATCCTCTATCGACACAGCAAGTAGACGTTCGACCACTTCGACCTTCCCGCAGCACCCTGCCGTTTCCCTCGAAAAAGGCGATCCCGATTAATCCTTTGATCACGATTGCCGGGAAAGGGTTTCCACGATCTCATCGAGGGGGGGGATGCCCGCACGGCCCCCCACCTTGCGGCAGGAAAGCGCAGCGGCGGCGTTGCCGAAGGCGAGCATCGCGGGAAACGGTTCCCCGGCAAGAAGAGCGAAGAGGAACCCCGCGTGAAATACGTCTCCCGCCCCCGTGGTGTCGGCCGCCGCCACCTCGATTCCCCGCACCCGGATGACCTCTCTGCCGTCGAATCCCAGGGCTCCGTCCGCCCCCAAAGTCACGGCCGCGGTGCCAGGTGAATAGCGACGGTGAATCTCCCGGACCCCTTCTTCGGGCTCCGCACCCGGAAGAAGTTGTGCAACGAAGGAGGACGCGGCCACAACGTGGTCGCACAGGCCCAGCAGCTCCTCCGTCCCTTCCTGGACCTTTTCGGCGTCGAGGACGACAGGCACACCCGCTCCCCTGGCCGCCCGGGCCGATGCGATGGATGCCGGAACGTCATGGCCGTCCAGGAGCACGACACGGGACCGCCGGATCTCCTCGCGGGGCAGGTCTTCGGGACGGATCCGAATCCGTGCGTCCCTCTCCCACAGGATCGTTCGTTCGCCGGACTCCCCCTGGACGAGGATGACGGCAAACTGGGAGGTAGCCCCGGGGATCGTCCTCGTCCGGGAAATGTCGATCCCTTCGCTCCGGAGGAGGGAAAGGGAGAGACGTCCGTGTTCGTCCTCCCCCACGTTCCCGACGTACATCGCCGTAAGCCCCCATCGCGAGAGCGCCACCAGGGCGGTTGCCACCTGTCCCCCTCCCTGCCTCGAAAAACCGGTCATCCGGAGCTTTTCGCCCGGGACAGGGTAACGTGGGAGGCTTAACAGGTAATCGATCGCGTTCAGCCCGATTCCGACGATATCGAACATGGCAGCTTATTGTATCCCGGGGGAGGCCAAGCCTTCATCAGGCAGTTCCCCGGAACGGCAGGGATCGGGACGCACTCCGGGATCGCGGCGCCACGAAGCAGCGGAGGCGGGTTTTCCGGAGGAGGGGGACGCTCAGGAGGGGGAGGGGGGGGAGGAGGCGGAGGAAGTTGGTGCCCCGGACGGGGGGTTCACTCCTCCCTTTCCCCTCATTCTAGCCTTCCGCAAGCAGCGACTGCTCACCGGGTCCGATCCCCGAATCTTCCCTTCCTCTCACACTATCAGGCCAGCCACAGGAACAATGGCTTCCACTCTCGTGCTTGATGCACACGTCGCATACCCTGTCGGAACAGTACCAGCTCCAGCGGTAGTCATGCCCGTTTTTCCGACATTCGCGATACCCGGTTGCCATCACTAGCACCTCCCAACTGGCGTCTCCTTCCCTGATCCAACCGCACTTCTAATATAAGCAAGACACATGCCGAGGAATAAATAATGAATTTTATGGTTGAATATCAAGAGGTTATTCTCTATTGCGCGAAAAGAAAGGGGAAGCCCCCCCACTAAGGAGGGGTTCCCGATAGGAAAAAATTCTCCTACAGGAGCGAATATTTTACAGAGAAGACAGGGACATCAGGAAAGGAATATAATGGACTTGAAGGCGGGTGCCATGGGGAAAGCGCGGCAACGGCATGAACCGGTACTACGGACAGGAGGTGTCCCATGGAACTCAGACTGACGGAATCCGAAGTGCAATTGCTCCTGGACATGCTTCACGCAGACCGCAAGACCCTCCTGATGGAAATCGCACGAACGGACAACCGTGCCATGCGGGAGGGCTTGAAGAGGAGAGAGGAACTTCTCAAGGGGATTCTGCACCGGCTCGGAAGCACGATGCTCAAGGCATCCTGAAGGCAACGTCCCGGCCTGGCACCCGGCTCACATTCTTTTTTTTCCGGCTATCTCCGGCTTGGGCATTTTCGCCTGGTCTGCCGCTCAATTCCGCCAGTCGTCGCCTCTCCACGCCCCAGAAGCAGGCCCTCCAGATCCCTGTCGCTGGAAAAGGACGCCAGGTCGATCGCCGTCCTGCCGTCCCCGTCTTTTCTCTTAACCTCCGCGTTGTAGGCAAGGAGCAGCCGAACCAGTTTCGGCTTCTCCCGGGAAACCGCCAGATGCAGCGGCGTCGCCCCCTCCATCGCCATCGCGTCGATGTTGGCGCAATGCTCAAGCAGGATGCGGGCGACATCGGCGGAACCGAGCGCGGCAGCATAGTGCAACGGGGTTGCGCCCTTCCCGGCGCTGTCCCCCATGTCAACCCGGGCCCCCTTCTCGATCAGGAGCAGTGCGATCTCCTGCCGGTCATTCCACGCCGTAAGGTGCAGCGCCGTCCTGTCGTCTCCATCCTTCACATCCACCTTCTCGCCCCTTTCGAGAAGCATCTCCACGATCCTCCTGTGTCCGGCATACGCCGCCTGGTGAATCGGCATCGCGCCGAGCCGGTTCGCAGCGTGCATGTCCGCACCGCTGTCCAGCAGCAGGCGCGCGATCTCGGGCTGGCCGTTCGAGACGGCAAGAAACAGGGGCGTCATCCCGTTCACGTCCCGGACTTCCAGCAGCTCAGGCCATGTGGCGAGGAGAGAAGATACCCTCCCGGGAGTACCCTCCCGTACCGCCACCCGAATTTCTTCCGCGGCAAGCTCCGGGGCAAATTCACCGCCTGACATGCGCACACCGGGGGAACCGGCCTCTCCGGGAATCTGGATGATCCGTGACAACGAAGAGGAAGGGAGAGCGGAAAGCAACACAAAGGTGACGAGAAGAGGGAAAACGATCCTTTTCCTTCCCCTCTGCCGGGCGAACGCCCGCGGGACCGCCAGGAAGGAAGAAAAGGCAAAAAACGAAAGCAGCAGGATCGCATGCGTCGCCAACGGTGTCATCCTTTCCCCTCTTTTTCCCGCCAGTGGTCCTCTACAGGTCTGTCTGCGGTATTCATACGTATTGGATGGACGAAGGGGGGGACGAGGTTTCGCCGGAGAGGGAAGAAAAAAGAGGGGGGACCGGCGACAATCTCTCCCCTGCTCCGCAGGGATCTCCCTTCTGTTATGCTTCCGGGGTATAAGGCATAAGGACCTCTTTCCCACAAGGAGCACAGACAAAGCATGGAGACCAGAAACCGCAAGGTCCTTCTCCGGGGTCTCGTAGTGGACGTTGAACAGATGGAGGTGAAATTCGGCGAAAAGGGATGGCACCTCTATCAGGTCGTGAGACACCCGGGGGGGGTCGGGGTTCTCCCCCTGCACGACGACGGCACGATCACGCTGATCAGGCAGTTGCGCCCGGCGATAGGCGCTCGCATGATGGAGATCCCTGCGGGGCGTCTTGCCCCCGGCGAGGACCCGGAGGTCTGCGGACGCCGCGAACTCGCGGAGGAGACGGGTCTTACGGCAAAGACATTTAAGCCTCTTGGGGCGTTCCATCCGTCCCCGGGGGTTTTTGATGAGACGATCCACCTCTTCCTGGCCACGGAGCTCTCCCAGAAGGAGGCGGCCCCAGAGCAGTACGAGGAGATCGGTACGGAGCGAATTCCCCTCGAGGAGGCCTGGCGGTTGGCCATGAACGGGGAAATCAAGGACGGAAAAACGATCGTGGCCCTGTTCCGCGCCAGGGGGAGGAAGGGATGACCCAGGGCCGGGAAACCGTGCAAACCGGCATCACGGAATAGGTACCCTTACCAACACGCCAACATATCCCCTCCCGACCATGGGAGCAGCGGAAACCTCCCCGAAGGAAGTCGTAAATATCAGATTCGACACGATCCCGATGGCCGCGCCCGCCAGGACATCGTGGACCCGGTGGTGGTCGGTCTCTACCCGGCTGTACCCCACAAAGGCGGCAGCCAGATATGCCGGTGCCCCGTATCCCCACCCGTACCGCCTCTGTAAAAAGGATGCTCCGGCAAAAGCAATGGAGGTGTGCCCGGAAGGAAACGCATGGTCATCCCCGTTTGGCGCCTTCTCGTTGACGGTAAGCTTTAAGCCCCCGGTAACTGCGGCGGTGGACAGAAGCGCCTTGCCCAGTTGCCTCGTCCCTTCCCAATCCCTGTTGAGAACGGTCATCCCCAACGCTGCCGCCGGAAGAGCGATCAGCCCGACATCGCCCGCCGTCTCGAGGGTATCGTTGTCGGCGAATGCGGCGCCTGCACCAAGAGACAGGATGATCCCCAAAAGGCATGCCAGGAGGGGCTTCCTCACGTCAGTGCACCTTTGGAAAGGGGCTGTCGTCCACTGTCCTTCCGGATCCTTCCGAATTTTTGGCTCGGGCCATCATCGCAGGGGGAGGGGAAGATGACAACAGGAAGACCCCGGCTTCCCTTTACCGCCAGAATTATTTCGAACTCATTCGTGGCTCGCCCGGGCTGTCCGCTTTTTAATGAAGGCTTTTTCCACGATCACGGAGAGGATGAAGCCGGCCAGGCCGACGGCGTGCACCACCATGCTGGGCCAAAGCAGGCAGAATGCAACTCCCGTGAATCCCAGTCTCTGGGGCCACGTGAGGGGCCCAAGATGGAACCCCTCGAAAAATACGGCAAAACAGTAGAGGCCGAGCAAGCCCATTGCGGCCGTCTCGATCACCTGCCAGACCGGCCCTTCGAACAGAATCGGGGTGTAGACGAACAGCAGGGGGATGATATAGAGCCCCTTCGCCAGCTTCCACGATTCCAGGCCGGTCTCCAGCGGACGGCTGCCCGCGATCCCCGCCGCGGTGTAGGCCGCCAGGCAGACGGGCGGTGTGACGTTGGCATCCTGCGAATACCAGAAGATGAGCATGTGGGCCGCGATCAGGCTCACGCCGAGCATGGTCAAGGCCGGAGCTGCCAGAACCGCCAGGACGATATAGGAGGCGGTCACCGGAAGGCCCATCCCCAGGATGAGGGAGGCAAGCGCGATCAGTATAATGGTGATGAGCAGGTTCCCCCCCGAGATGGTCGAGATGAGGATCGAGAACTTGATCCCCATCCCCACCAGCAGGACCACCCCGATGACGATGCCGGAACAGAGAAGGATGACCCCGGTGGAAACCATGTTCTGCGCTCCCGAGGCGAGCGCGTCCAGAATGTCCCGGAACCCCATCCTGGTTTTCCGGTTCAGCCAGCTCGAGGCCACGATCGAGGCGATGCCCACGCTGGCGGCATACGTGGGGGTGAACCCGTAGATCAGGAACCCCATCAGGACTCCGATGGGAAGGAAGAAGTTCCAACCCTCCATAAGAACCTGGCCGACTTTGGGGATCTCCTCCTCGCGCATCGGTTGAAGGCCTATCTTCTTGGCCCGGAGATG
>DAOUUI010000179.1 GCA_030668225.1 Deltaproteobacteria bacterium | reverse complement strand
ATCCGGTCGGCCAGTGCGATCGCGTCGTCCCGGAAATCTTCGGGAACCAGGTTGCTCGAGCTGCAAAATACGCAGAGCGCATGAATTTCCATCCACCAAAGATACTTCCAAAGCGGGGAAATGGGAAGCGGGGCAAATCGGGTTGACACGACCGGCGAGATTAAATACTATCAAACCCATAGATTAAATCGGGAGGGCTGCCATGCCCAGATGGTTCCGGGACAACTCGCTGTCGATCGGTAAAACCCCCCTCGTGAAGCTCAACAGGATCACCGACGGGGCGAAAGCCACTGTGCTGGGAAAGGTGGAGGGGCGAAATCCTGCCTATTCCGTCAAGTGTCGCATCGGCGCCTCGATGGTGTGGGATGCGGAAGAAAGGGGGTTGCTCGGTCCGGGGAAGACAATCGTGGAGCCTACATCCGGGAACACGGGGATCGCCCTCGCGTACGTCGCCGCCGCCCGGGGGTACGGGATTATTCTCACCATGCCGGAGACGATGAGCATCGAGCGCCGGACGGTGCTCCAGGCATTCGGCGCGAAGCTGGTGCTCACGGAGGGGGCAAAGGGGATGAAGGGGGCGATCGAAAAGGCGGACGAGATCGTCGCCTCGGATCCCGTAAAATATTTCCTGCCGAATCAATTCAAGAACCCCGCCAACCCGAAGATCCACGAGGATACCACGGGGCCGGAAATCTGGGAGGACACGGAAGGGGGGATCGATGTGCTCGTCTCCGGAATAGGAACAGGGGGGACGATCACGGGGATTTCGCGGTTCATCAAGAAGGGAAAGGGAAAACCGATCATGTCCGTGGCGGTCGAACCCGTTCACAGTCCCGTCATCTCGCAGCAGATGCGGGGGGAGGCGCTTACGCCGGGCCCCCACAAGATTCAGGGAATCGGGGCGGGATTCATCCCCGATGTGCTCGACCTCTCGCTGGTGGACAGGGTCGAGTCCGTCACCAACGACGAATCGATCGAGTTCGCCCGCCGGCTGTCCCGGGAAGAAGGGATCCTGTCCGGGATCTCCTGCGGTGCGGCGGCTGCCGTTGCCGTTCGGCTGGCCCGGTCCCCCGAGTTCGAAGGGAAGACGATCGTGACGATCCTCCCCGACGCGGGGGAGCGGTACCTCACGACGGCGTTGTTCGAGGGGTGGTTCGATGCCGCCGAGGTTACGGTGTCGAGCTAACCGGGAAACTGCCGCTTGACGCCGACGTACAGGGTCACGATGCCGCAGGTCAGCGGCCGGAAGGTTACGGGATCGCACCCCGCTTCCCGCATCATCTTCGCGAACTCCCGGGGCGGAGGAAACTCCTGTACGGAAACGGGAAGGTAGGAGTATGCGCTTCCACGGGAGATAAGACCCCCCAGTCGCGGGAGAACCCTGGTGAAGTAAAAGCGGTAGAGGGTTCCGAAGAGCGCGGACTCCGGCTGCGAGAACTCCAGGACCACGATACGCCCGCCCGGCTTTACCACGCGGCACATCTCCCGCAACCCTCTGTCCCGATGGACCACGTTTCGGATCCCGAACGCGATGGAGGCGGAGTCGAACGCGTCGTCCCGGAAGGGGAGCGCCTCGCCTGGCGCCAGCACAAAGGCCAGCCTGCCTGCAAGCCCGGCGCGCGATGCCTTCGCGCGGCCGATCCGCATCATGCCGGCAGAGAGATCCACCCCGGCCACCAATGCCCCGTTCCCCTTCTGCCGGAAGATCTCCAGCGCGACGTCGGCGGTTCCGGTCGCCACGTCCAGGTGGATTCCCCCCTTTTCCGGTTTGATCCACCCCACGGCTTCCCGTCGCCACCGGCGGTCCGTCCCCAGGGAAAGAAGACGGTTCAGGAAGTCGTACCTGGGCGCGATCGAGGAAAACATCTCCGCAATCGAGCGGTTCCGGTTATTCAGCCGGTACAAGAATTTCCCCCCATGGCGGATCCAAGTGGATAAGAAGTATACCAGTCCTCGCATCCGATGGGAGTAGAGGAACTTTCTTCCTCCACGACGGGTTTAACAAAATATAGAGATTCGGCGGAGGAATGAATAAATAGACCCGGAGCAGGCATCTAACAGGGAAAGGGGACATCCCATCCGTCGGACACGGGGGAAAAAACGATGAAAACGTCAGGAAAAGGGATAATCGCGATGGCATTACTGGCATCTGTTATCATTACCTTGCCTTCCGTCGCCGAGGAAGCAAATACCGACAGTCCCGGGATTTCCGCCTATTCCGTCGCGCGGTTGAAGGTCTTCGAGGGATCGGTCTGGGTCCGAACCGCCGATTCCGGAGATTGGGAGGAATATTTGCACAACAGCCCCGTGGCGGAGAAGTCACGAATCAGTGTGCCGGAAGGGTCCGAAGCGGAGCTGCAGTTTCACGGCGGACAGTTCGTGCTTCTTACCGAAGGAACCGAAATAGACGTGCAGGAGATGAGAGAGAGCAAGACGGAGTTCCGGCTCCGGTACGGAGATATCAAATTCTACCTGCCCGAAGCCGATTTCTCGACAGTCCGGTTGTCGGTTCCCAATCAGGGAAATATCGATTTCCCCGTCCCGGGACAGTACTGGGTAACGGCCGGGGAAGGCAGCGACTCCAAGCTGGTGGTCCGATCGGGGGAAGCGACCGTGGGGGTGGAGAGCGGCCAGTTCCCGGTCAACACCGGGGAAGAGGCATCCATCGGACGAAGCGTGCAGGTCAGCAAATACTCGGGCGATGCGAGTGGCGGATACGAGCCTCCCCCACCTCTTACCGAGGAGGAGGAGAAGGCGAAGATCCCCCCGGCCGCGGCGTACGAACTGCGCGAATACGGGGAATGGGTTGACACCCCCGAATACGGGTCCGTCTGGCGCCCCCGCGTCTCGCCGGGTTGGTCTCCCTACTATTACGGGCGGTGGACCTGGGTGTCCCCGTACGGGTGGACCTGGATCGCCTACGAGCCGTGGGGCTGGTACCCCTACCATTACGGGTACTGGTACAACAACGTCTCCTACGGGTGGGTATGGTATCCGT
>DAOUUI010000075.1 GCA_030668225.1 Deltaproteobacteria bacterium | reverse complement strand
TCCATGGAGGGGCCTGTGAATGCGGTGGCTCCCCATCCGGTGACGAACCGGGAGTTCACGAAATTGCTGGGGCGCATCCTCAGGCGCCCGACCGTTGCGCCCCTGCCTGCCTTCGCCGCGAGGCTCCTCTTCGGGGAGATGGCGGATGAACTGCTTTTGGCCGGCGCACGCACAGAGCCCGCGAAGCTTCTCGCCTCGGGGTACAGGTTCCGTCTCCCGGACCTGGAAGGGGCGTTGCGTTCCCTGCTGGGAAAGTAAGGGTCAGGCGATATTCTCCCGGATCACGACGGTCGGCTCCCGCGCGCCGAGAAGATATCGCACCACGTCGACCGTGTCGATTGCCAGGGACAGTCCACAGCAGAAAATCACGGCGACAACCCAACGGTAGAAGAACGGCTCGCCGGAAATCAAGTTGAGCCGTAAGACAAGCCACGCCAGCATGGCGATCCAGTGAAAGTGACCAAGCCCCAAAAGACGCACGAACCCGAGGCGGGTGAAGATGATGTTCTGCTGAAAGCCGCCCAGCAAGAGCCCGCCCAGCACGACCATGGCTTCCACGCGGGGCAGGAAGAAGACGGCTCCCATGTTTGTCATGAACAGAACCGTCACCCAGATCCGCCAGGGAAGCGGCATGTTCAGGATGTGCTTCAGGAACAGGCGCATCGTCCTGTCGCTCCCCTCCTTGGCGCGAGAGCCCGTCAGATCGCCTTGGCCCAGGCCAGGCGTTTCTCGAGATACCGGGAGAGGCTGGTAAAAGCGTAGCAGAAGATGAAGTAGACGAAGGCGATGAACAGGAAGATCTCGGTAGGATAGATGAGGCTGCGGTTGTTGATCTGCGTCGCCACCATGGTAAGCTCCGAGACGCCGACGATGAAGGCAAGCGATGTGTCCTTGATGAGCGACACGAACTGGTTGACGAACGACGGGATCATATTTCGCAGAGCCTGCGGCAGGATGATGTGGAGCATGGTGTGCCGGTGGGTGAGGCCCGTGGAGATCGCCGCCTCCGTCTGTCCCTTCGGGATCCCCTCGATCCCCGCCTTGACGATCTGCGACATGTAGGCGGAGGTGAAAAACGTGAGCGCCAGGATCACGGTCTGACTCTCCGGCATCGGCCGCCCCATCAGATTCGGGTAGAGAAAGTACATCCAGAAGATGACCATGATCAGCGGCATCCCCCGCACGAACTGGATCACCGCCTCCGAGGGGTACCGGATCAGCCGGTTGCGGGAGATGGCCAGAAGCCCCAGGATTAGCCCTCCGAAGAAAGAGAGGATACAGGAGACGACCGCAAGGTAGAAGGTGAGCGCCACCCCTCCCAGCGGACCGTGCGGGTAGCGCCCGATGAAGAAGTAGGTCAGATTGTCCCAGATGACGTGGAAATCGAGCCCCATCTTATCTCGCCTTCAACGGAGAAAGAATCGTCTTGCTGTACCAGGTGACCGCGATCGTGATGATAATCGACATGGCAAGATACACGACGGTGGCCGCCGTGAACGCCTCGAACCCCTTGAAGGTGTAACTTTCCACCTGCCTTGCCTGGTAAGTGAGCTCCGCCACCCCGATCGTCATGGCGAGGGAGGAGTTTTTCACCACGTTCAGGAACTGGTTGATCAGTGGGGGGATGGTGATCCGGACCGCCTGCGGCAGGATGATGAACTGCATCGACCGGATATACGAGAAACCGGAGCTTCGGGAGGCCTCCATCTGCTCCTTCGGGATGGAGAGGACGCCCGAGCGGATGTCCTCGGCGATGAACGCCGAGGTGTAGATGGTCAGGGCAATGACAGCGGAGGCGAACTCGAAGTTGGTGGAGACCAGCCAGTCGTTGACCGCCGTCGGGAGGATCTTGTACGACCCGAAGTACCAGAAGAAGATCTGGACCAGCAGCGGAGTGTTGCGGAAGAACTCAAGATAGCCGTGGGCGAACCACCGGACGGGCCGGAGCTTGCTCATCCGCATGACCGCGATGGTCAGCCCCAGGAGGAAAGCGAGGGCGATCGACACCACCGAGAGCTGGATCGTGACCTTGACGCCCGATACCAGCCAATCGTAATACGTTCCCGATAGAACGACCGCCCAGTCGAACTTGTATTTCAGCACACGCGATCAGACGGGATCGTTATTTGTCCGCCGTGATCGTAAAAGTCCGGTACAGTGGCGTATCCGAGTTCGGACCGAACCACCGATCGAAGATCCTCTTCGCCTCGCCGGTTTTCTCCATCTCGAGGATCGTCTTGTTGACGAAGTTCAGTAAGTTCTCGTTCCCCTTGCGGATCCCGAGCCCGTAAGGCTCGTCGGAGATCCGGATGTCCGGGATCTCGTACTCCCCCTTCGGGAGCTTGGAGAGCAGCCCGGCCAGGATCGACTCGTCGGTGGTCACCGCTGCGACCTTTCCCTGCGTGAGCGCCAGGACGGCCTGGGGATAGTCGTCGAACGACAGGATCGTCGCGGTCGGGATCGCCTTCGCTGCATTCTTCTCGGAGGTGGATCCCTTCGCCGTGCCGATCTTCTTCCCTGCCAGGTCTTTGAGGCTCTTGACCGCCCCCTTCTTGGTGAGGAACTTCTGCCCGGTGAAGAAGTAGGTATGGCTGAAGTCGATCACCTTGGCCCGCTCGGGGTTCTTCGTCATCGTCGCGGCGATGATGTCGATGTTCCCCTCCTGGAGCTGGGGCATCCGGGTCGCCGACGTCACCGGCTTGAGCTCGACCTTCACACCGAGCTTGGCCGCGATCGCATTGACGAAGTCGATGTCGTACCCGACGATCGTGCGGGTCTTCTGGTCTATGAACCCGAAGGGCGGGAGCGAGTCCTTGATGCCCGCCACCAGGACCCCCTTCGCCTTGATGTCGGCCAGCTTGTCGCCGGCCAGGGACGCCCCGGCAACGAAGGTTCCCACCAGTAGGACCGACAGTACGATAAGCAACATTTTTCTCATTGCCTTTCTCCTTCCCTCGTCAAGAGTTAGTGCATCGGCGACAGCACCTGTTTCAGGAACTGCCGTAACCGTTCGTGCTTGGGGTTCATGAAGAACTCGGCGGGCTCGGCCTCCTCGAGGATGGAACCGAAGTCGATGAAGGAGACCCGGTGCGACACCTCGCGTGCGAACCCCATCTCGTGGGTCACCACCACCATTGTCATGCCGGATTCCGCCAGGTCCTTCATGACCATGAGTACCTCGCCGATCATCTCGGGGTCGAGCGCCGAGGTCGGCTCGTCGAAGAGCATGATCTTCGGCTTCATCGCCAGAGCCCGCGCGATCGCCACCCGCTGCTGCTGCCCCCCCGAGAGCTGGGACGGGTGGACGTCCTTCTTCTCCGCCAGGTCGACCCGCTCGAGCAGCGCGATCGCCTGCTCCTCCGCTTCCTTTTTCGGAGTTCCGCGGATCTTGATGGGGGCGAGGGTGATGTTCTTCAGGGCCGTCAGGTGAGGATAGAGGTTGAACTGCTGGAAGACGAACCCGACCTCCGCCCGGAGCTTGTTGATGTTCACCTTCGGGTCGGAAAGGTCCATCCCGTCGACGATGAGCTTCCCCTCGTCGATCGGCTCGAGCTGGTTGATCGTCCGGATGAGGGTCGACTTTCCCGAGCCGGAAGGTCCGCAGACGACCACGACCTCTCCCTTTTTCACGTGGAGGTTGACGTCGTTCAGAACGTGAAGCTTCCCGAAATACTTGTGGACCCCTTCGAACCGGATCATACGCATCCCCCGGCGGTCGGAGAGAGGACCGAATTTTTCTGCAGTACGGATTAGACGTAGTATATAGCAAATTTGATTCGTTGCAGAATTCCTTAAAAATTCCTATGGTCGTGCTCCCGGGCGGGCCGCCCTTTCCCGCCCCCGTGTGGAGCGGGCGGGAGGTTCGGGATAAACTGGACATGTATGCAGATGATCGAGATCGACGGCAGCCACGGGGAAGGCGGGGGGCAGATCCTGAGAACGGCCCTTTCTCTTTCCTGCCTCTACCGAAAACCGTTCCGGATGGTGAACATCCGCAAGGGGCGGAAGCGGCCGGGGCTTGCGCCCCAGCACCTCGTCTGCGTCCGGGCGGCGCGGGAGATCTCCGGCGCGGAGGTTTCCGGCGACCGGGAGGGGTCCGTCGAACTCATCTTTTCGCCGGGAGAGGTGAAGGGGGGGGACGTTTCCCTTGACGTGCGAACGGCGGGCTCCACCCTTCTCGTGCTGCAGTCGGTCGTGCCGGCCCTCCTGTTCGCCGGGGGGAAGAGCACCGTCACGGTCCGGGGCGGGACGCACGTGCCGTTCAGCCCCCCCTTCCACTACGCGGCCTCCGTGTTCGTCCCGGCGCTTGGCAGACTCGGTGCGAAGCTTTCCCTTTCCATCGGGTCGTACGGGTTCTACCCCAAGGGGGGAGGAGAGATCCGCTCGGAGATCTCCCCTTCGGAAGGGATCCGACCGCTTCGCCTCACGGAGAGGGGGAGAATCCACGCCGTTAGGGGATGGTCCGCCGCGGGGAACCTGCCGCTGTCGATCGCACGGCGCCAGCGCGACGCGGCGATGGAGGCGCTTCGGTCCCGGCTCCGGGACGCGGACTTCCCCGTCGACATCGAGGTTCTTCCCGTACAGACGCCGGGGCAGGGGACGTTCCTGTTCCTCCTGGTCGAGGCGGAGAGCGGCATTGCCGGATTTTCCTCCCTCGGGGAACGGGGGAAGCGGGCGGAAGCGGTCGGGGAGGAGGCCGCCGCTGCGCTTGCGGTGTACTGTGAAACGGGGGCGGCCCTCGATCCCTATCTCCCGGACCAGCTCGCGCTCTATCTCGCCATGTGCAAGGAAGGTTCCGCCTTCACAACCTCCCGGGTGACGGAGCACCTCGTGACCAATCTCTGGACGATCGGGTTGTTCCGGGAGTTTCGCTTCTCCGTGGAGGGGGAGGTGGGGAAGCCGGGAACGGTCCGGATCGGCCCGGACGATTAGCCAAACGAAAAAAGCGGTTCCGAGATCGATTCTCCCCTGCAGATCGGGCACCTGCCCGGCTTCTTCGGCCTCTCCCGTTTCCGGAACACGAAACCGCACTGCCGGCACTCCGCAGGGGTGACCGCCAGGCGTCCCTTAAGCGTTCCGACGGTCTTTTGTATGTGAGGGAGGTGGACGACCACCTCTTTTTCGGGGATGCCGACGAGGCCGGAGATCTGCCGCGCGGTGAGGGGGCGGTCCGAGAGGAGGGAGAGGATCTTCCTGCGCACCGTCTCTTTCCTTTCAGGGAGCTCGCTGCGATTGTCCTGCCTGGTCATAAATCTTTCGCCCCTTTTTCGCTTCCTCCGGTTTTCCGGGGAGCGCCTGGATATCCACAGGGTTCGATCTGACTCCCGTGGTATTGTATCGTGTCAAGGAACCCAGTACCGGGGACATTCCTGATGTGCGGGGACACTCCTCTCCCGCATTCCGGAGGTGAATCAGGAATGTCCCCGGTGGGAGTGTCCCCGCACATCGCATGGTCGCGAGAGGAGTACCCCGTGGAGATGTTTCTTCCCGAAGAGCTTGTGCGGTACATCGAGGATCACGTGGGTCCCGTGTCCCCCCTCCTCGAGGAACTCGAACGGGAGACGCGGGAGAAGACGGGGCACCCCGGGATGCTGACCGGCAAGGTCGAGGGAGCCTTCCTGAGAATGCTGGTTCGCGTCACGGGAGCGAGGAAGGTGGTCGAGATCGGGACATTCACCGGGTATGCCGCCCTCATGATGGCGGAGGGTCTCCCCGCGGACGGGGAGTTGGTGACGTGCGATATCTCGGAGGAGTACGCCTCCATAGCGCGGAGATACTTCGACAGGAGCCCGCACGGGAAAAAGATCCGACTCGTCCTGGCTCCCGCCGCCGGGACGCTGCGCGGGATCCCCGACGGATCCGTCGACTTCGTCTTTATCGACGCAGACAAGGAGTCCTATCTCGTCTACTACGAGGAGAGCGTCCGGATCCTCCGGAGCGGAGGGTTGATCGCCGCCGACAACGTCCTTTGGTACGGCCGGGTCCTCTCCCCGGAAGACGACGATTCCCGGGCAATCGTATCCTTCAACCGCAAGGTGATGAGCGACGACCGGGTCGAGAAGGTGATGCTCCCGGTGCGCGACGGTGTGTATCTTATCCGGAAGCGGTAGGCGCAGGTCCGGCGTTCCTTCCCCGAGGGAGGAGAACACCCGACGCGCGGTTTTCCGCTCCAATGATATGAGGAAAAAGGGAGGTCCGTTCATGGGAAGGAAACAGGTCTTGCTGATCGTCGCGGTCCTGGTGGCTCTTTTTGCCTGGCAGGTAATGGGGGTGGCGGCGGGCGCGGAGGAGATTCCCAGGATGACGAAGGAGGAGCTGAAGCCGCTCCTTGGAAACCCGGAAGTCGTCGTCCTCGACGTACGATTCGAGGGGGGGAATGCTCCGACGAAGATCGCCGGGGCGGTGGTCGAAAACCCCGAGAAGGTCGCGGAGTGGTCCTTCAAGTATCCGAAAGAGAAAAGGGTCGTCCTCTACTGCTCCTGAGTCGACGAGCATACGAGCGCCCGTGTGGCGCTCCGTCTCAAGGCTCTCGGGTTCGGGAAGGTGTACGCCCTTAAGGGAGGATGGCGCGAGTGGGTCTCCGCCGGGTATCCGACGGAGAAAACGAGGTAGCAAAGGGCAATCGCCACGAGCGGGAAGAATCGGGCCATGTGCGGGCGCTTCACCCTGTTCGACTCTGTCGCCTCCGTAGCCGAGGGGTTCGGCTTGGCGGAGGTGCCGTTCCTTTCACCGCGCTATAACATCGCTCCGTCCCAGGAGGTTGCCGCGGTGCGGATTCCCGCGGAAGGGCGGGCGCGGGAGTTTGCCCTGCTGCGCTGGGGGCTTATCCCCTCCTGGGCGAAAGATCCTTCCCTCGGGGACCGGATGATCAACGCCCGGTCGGAGACGGTCGCCGAAAAGCCCGCCTTCCGGTCGGCGATCCGGCGCAGGCGCTGCCTGGTACCGGCGAGCGGGTTCTACGAGTGGAAGCGCACGAACGGCAGGAAACAGCCGTACTTCATCCGCATGCGCGCCGGGAAGGTCTTCGCCTTTGCGGGCCTTTGGGAATCGTGGAAGGAACCGGGCGGTGCCGCGGTCGAATCGTGCGCGTTGCTCACCACCTCGCCGAACGACCTCCTCCGGCCGATCCACGACCGGATGCCCGTGATCGTTTCCCCGCGGGATTACGATCTCTGGCTCTCCCCGGAGATCCAGGACCCCCGGGAGCTGGCGTTCCTCTTCCGACCCTATCCCCTTGAAGAGATGGACGCCTTCCCGGTCGGGACGGCGGTGAATAACCCGAAAACGGATGCCCCGGCCCTGATCGAACCCCTTGCCCGGTAACTTCCCTTCCGGGGGAAGGACCTCATGGCGTTGTTGGGGTAGGAAACCGCAGCCTGAAAACCGCAGATCGTGAACCCCCGGGGAGGCGTGTCTTCCTCCCCGGGGGTTACTGTTTTTCCCCGGGAAAGAGCAGGCGGGAGATATCGTGTCGCCGCGCGGCGAACCTCCGGTAGAAGGCCCGGGAGATACTCGTTGCGCCGGGGAGGCGGAACAGGGCAGCGGCCCATCGAAAGCGACGCAACCGGAGCAGGATCTCCGGAACCGCCCGCTCCCCCGCGAGCACGCTCCCGTCCTGCAGGACCAGGTGCATCGCCGTAAGGCAGGCGCTTTTCTCGATGTGGGGAAAGCGGCGGGGAAGATCCTCGGAGTGGCAGGAGAGGTACTCGAAGGTTTCCGGAGCGGCCCGGGCCCGGATCCATTCGACCGCGTTCCGGCAGACGGAGCATTCGCCGTCGAAGATGAGGAAGGCCTTCCCCGGCTCCTTTCCTCTTTCCGGGGGGAGCGGATCTCTCCCGTTTGTCATCTCCAGCGGGAAGCGAAGAAGTCCTCCCCTTCCCAAGCCAGGCTATCCGCCCGCATCTCCGAGAGGATGTCGAACTCCTCGTTGAACTCGAATACGACGTAACACCGGTCGTCCTTGTCGATGAAGCGTATCCAGTGGTGGTCTTCCCCGAGGGTTCCTCCGTCCAGTGTCATGATTTCGGGCACGTCCATCATCCACCGGGCGAGGATCTCCCGCAGGCGGAAGGTCACTCCGCGAACGACGATCGTGGCCGACCCGGACTCGACCTCGCCGTACTTTTTCTCCATCTTCTCCCGCCCGGATCCGTGGCTCATGGACTGATTATAACTCGTGTCGGCAGTGAGTGTCACAACGCGGGGACGTCCTCTTTTTCCGTCGAGCAGGGATCTGGATGGCGGTTCCGAACTCTTGCCGTTCAACCTCTTCCTATCCGTACCCCCTGGCACCGAAATGGTAATTGCTCCCGGAACCATCTCATGAAGGTTAATACGGACAACCGGGATAGGGCCTTGTGGGGTCAGCCTCCTTTTCCTTTTGAAAACCAATGCATTTCATCGGTTGCTGGCGTGATTTTTCCTCGAGGGAGTCCATCCTCTTACCCTCGAATCGACGGGTACACCCATTGCAGTAATTATTATCATTCCGAAAATGGTGACGGTTTCGCGGACGGATTTCTTACGGAAAAAAAGCGGGAAGGAGGTTATTAGTTCTATCCGTTCAAAGGGTTACATTGTACGGAAACCAATATTTTCTACTGGGGGTAAGGAAAAGATGTATCACAGGAATGATTTTCGCTATCACAAAATGGGAATATTGTCCCAGAGCCGAAATTGGATCATGATCGGGGCGCTTGCCCTGGGGGTGCTTCTACTGGGGAGCGTGGAGGCACATGCACAAAGGTCGTATTTAAATAATGCCGATGGTTTTACAGACGTATATGCGAATACACAAGGAACAAGGCTGGATTCCTGTATTGTGTGTCACGACCAAAATAGCAACGGTGGCCGGGCCAACTCCCGGAATCCTTACGGCGATGCCTGGGATGCCGCGGGGGGAAGCGGGGATAGAAGGGCGGCGTTCATTGCAATCGAGGGGGCAAATTCCGACGGCGTCGGCGGCACCAACAAACAGGAAATCGATGCTCTAACCTTCCCCGGCGACCCAAACGATCCACCACCATCCGTCAACCAGGCACCGACAGCCAACGCGGGTCCGAACCAGACCGTTACGGCCGGCTCGGGCGGGACGGCTTCGGTAACGCTGAACGGTAGCGGCTCCAGCGACTCGGATCCGGGGGACTCCATCTCTTCCTATTCTTGGTCGGGGCCGTTTGGGGCGGCGACGGGCGCAACTCCCACGGTTTCGTTGGGCGTGGGTACCCATTCCATCACGCTCACGGTGCAGGACACGAACGGGGGAAGCGATACCGATATCGTCCAGGTGACGGTGAACGCGGCAACACCCGTCAACGGGGCGCCGTCTGCTTCCAACGACAGCTACAGTGTGGATGCGGGCTCTACCCTTGGGTTGACCGCCCCCGGCGTGCTGGGCAACGACAACGACCCGGACAATGATTCGCTTACGGCCGTTCTCGCGAGCCCTCCTTCGAGCGGCACGTTCAACCTCAGCTCGAACGGTTCCTTTAACTATACGCCGAGCATCGCCAGCGGGTCGGCCACCTTCACGTACCGGGCGAGCGACGGGAGCCTCACGAGCAACGTGGCCACCGTCACGATCACGGTGAATGCGGGCACGGCGGCCAACCAGGCTCCGATTCTCTCGGCGATCGGGAACAAGTCGGGCACGGTGGGAAGCCCGGTGACGTTCACGGCATCGGCGACCGATCCCAACGGGAACAGCCTGACCTTCAGTCTTGTAAACCCTCCGACGGGTGCCAGCATCAACCCGACGAGCGGCGCCTTTACCTGGACCCCCACGTCGGTGGGGTCCCCCAGCGTCACCGTG
>DAOUUI010000016.1 GCA_030668225.1 Deltaproteobacteria bacterium | reverse complement strand
GTAGGAGTTGAAGTCCTTCTTCGCCACGCCGTGCCCGAGGAGGTACTTCCCCGCCGGACTGTCCTCCGGGATGTCCCCGGCCGGGGAGATGTGGTCGGTGGTCACCGAGTCCCCCACCATGGCTAATACCCGAAGGTCCCGCAGATCCCCGGGAGGCACCGGCTTGGGCGGGAAGTCGATGAAGAAGGGAGGTTTCTTGACGTAGGTGGAAGAAGGATCCCATGCGAAGCACTCCTCCTTCGGGACGGGCAGGCTCTTCCACTCCTCGTCACCCTCGAATACCGCCGCGTACTCCTTCCGGAACATCTCCGCGCCGACGGAGGACCGGACCGCTTCCGTGATCTCCTCCGGCGTCGGCCAGATCTCCCGGAGCATGACGGGGAGGCCGTTGGGATCGAACCCCACGGGCTCCTTGCACAGATCGATGTCCATGTTCCCGGCGAGAGCGTAGGCGACGACGAGCGGCGGGGAGGCCAGGTAGTTGGCCCGGGTCATCGGGTGGATGCGCCCCTCGAAGTTCCGGTTCCCGGAAAGGACGGACGCGACGACCAGGTTCCCCCGGCGGATTCCTTCCGAGATCGGCTCGGGAAGAGGTCCCGAGTTGCCGATGCAGGTGGTACAGCCGTATCCGACCAGGTGAAATCCCAATGCCTCGAGATAGGGGGTAAGGCCGGCCCTGGCCAGGTACCGGCTCACGACCTTCGACCCGGGGGCAAGGCTTGTCTTGACCCACGGTTTCGATCGAAGCCCCCGTTCGACCGCCTTCCTGGCGAGCAGCCCGGCACCGAGCATGACGGTGGGGTTGGAGGTGTTCGTGCAGCTTGTGATCGCGGCGATCACCACCGACCCGTCGTAAAGACGGAAAGAGGTCCTGCCGGAGGTTACCAGCACGCCTGCCTCCGCAGAACCTTCCGGAGAATCTTCCGGTGGCGGGAGATCCGTTTTCTCCGATGGATTCCCTCCTTCCGCGTGCCACCTGTCGTCCTCGTGAACGGAAGGAGAAGCCGTCGGTTCCTTCCCCCAGCCGACGAGGGCGTTGGAAAAGGAAACCCTGGCTTCCCGCAGGAGGACGCGGTCCTGCGGCCGCTTCGGCCCGGCCAGGCACGGTTCCACATCGGCCAGGTCGAGGGAAAGGGTCTCCGAAAACACGGGATCGGGGGAGTCGTCGGTGCGGAAAAGCCCCTGGATCTTGCAGTACTCCTCCACCAGCCTTGCCTGCTCCCGGTCCCGGCCGGTGAACAGGAGGTAGGAGATGGTCTCCCGGTCCACGGGGAAGAAGCCGATGGTGGCGCCGTACTCCGGCGACATGTTGGAGATCGTCGCCCTGTCCGGCAGGGAGAGGGAGGTAAGCCCCGGGCCGTAGAACTCGACGAATTTTCCCACGACGCCCTTCGCCCGCAGAATCTGGGTGACGAGCAGAACGAGGTCGGTCGCCGTGGCTCCTGCGGGGAGACGCCCGGCGAGCCGAAACCCCACCACTTCCGGCACGAGCATGGAGACGGGCTGGCCAAGAAGCGCGGCCTCCGCTTCGATGCCCCCCACGCCCCAGCCGACGACCCCCAGCCCGTTGATCATCGGGGTGTGGGAGTCGGTCCCGACGAGCGTGTCGGGATACGCCTGCGTGGCGCGCCCGGTCTTCTTCCGGAAGACGACGGGGGCCAAATGCTCGAGGTTTACCTGGTGGCAGATCCCGGTCCCCGGCGGGACGACCCGCAGGTTCCGAAACGCCTCCTGTCCCCACCGCAAAAAGGCGTACCGCTCGCCGTTGCGCTCCATTTCACGGGCCACGTTCGCCACGAACGATCCTGCCGACCCGAACCGGTCCACCTGCACGGAGTGGTCGATGATCAGGTCCGCGGGCATCAGCGGATTGATCTTGCCGGGATTTCCCCCCATCTTGCGGGCGGCGTCGCGCATGGCGGCCAGGTCCACCAGTGCCGGCACCCCGGTGAAATCCTGAAGCAGAACGCGGGCGGGACGAAACGCGATCTCCCGCTCCGGCGGCGCGCCCGGTTCCCAGCGGGCAAGAGCCTCGATGTCCCCCGAGCTCACGGATACTCCGTCCTCGTGGCGCAGCAGGTTCTCCAGGAGCACCTTGAGAGACAGAGGAAGGCGCGAGACGTTTCCCACCCCCCGTTTTTCGAGAGCATCGAGGCGAAAGATTTCATAGGTTCGTTTCCCGACAGTCATCCTCGCCGAGGCGCCGAAACTGTCGGTGGTCTTCTTTCCCATGGCACCCTCCGCGTGTCGGTTGTAAAAAAATGGTACCACGGACGGCGGATTCCCTTCCTTCCGGAGAAGAATTTTCCAAAGGGAGGTGGATCTACGTTCCCGCGCAGGGGAGGAATCGCCGGATCCTTTCCGGCATCTCACAGGTGCGTAAATGATGACGACAGGAGGAAAAGACCCATGAGACTGAGTGAACAGATCGCGCAGTTCAAAGCGGGCAGGCAGATTCCCCCGGAGATCGCGGCGACGATGAAGCGGGGGGTCGAGAGCATCCGGGCTTCCGGGGCGGCCGGGTTAAATATCGGGGAGCAGGCGCCCGATTTCACCCTCCCCAACCAGGTGGGGAAGACGGTGCGTCTTGCCGACCGTCTTGCCGCGGGGCCGGTCGTGCTCTCGTTCTACCGCGGAGAGTGGTGACCGTACTGCAACCTGGAGCTGGCAGCTCTGGCCAAAGCATTGCCGCAAATCCGGTCCCTCGGGGCGGACCTGTTAGCCGTTAGCCCCGAACTTCCCGACCACACCCTGACGATTGCGGAAAAGCACGACATTCCGATCGACGTGTTGAGCGACGCCACGAGCGAAGTGCTCAAGAAGTACCGCCTCTGGTTCGCCGTCCCGGCGGAGATCAAGGAATTGTACCGGGACAAGTTCGGGATCAACCTCGAGAAATACAACGGGGAAGGCCGGTGGGAACTTCCCCTTCCTGCTACCTACGTCCTCGACGGGCAGGGGGTGGTACGAGCGGGCGTGGCGGACCCGGACCACACCGTGCGGATGGACATCGAGGAGATTCTTGCGGCGCTTGCGGAAATTCGGAAGGGACCGTAGGGAGGGAATTGCTTTTAGGGACGTTTCCGTCCCCGCTGCCGCGGGAATAAACCCGTGGTCGTCTCGTCGGGCAAATGGCGGGTGGGCGGATGGAGATCGCACATGCGGAAGGTCCTGACCGGGACCCGACTTTCAGGATCGTCCATGGACGCCTCCGGGGTCGGGCAAGCGCCCGGGGGTCTCCATGAGGATGATCTCCCATTCGTCCGCGTTGCGGTCGTACCGGAGGATGTACAGGTTTGCGTCCGAAGCGGTAAGTTTCACGTATTCATGGTCCTGCCCACGCCACCGGTCGAGCACGGAGGAGACTTCGAGACAGCGGTCCCCCAGGGTGAAAGAGCGTGGTGTTTCTTCCGCGCGGTACCCCTCGTAGCAGACGACCCGGATCTTCATCCCTCCTCCTCGGATTACTTGCCATTCTCTCACGGCTTGCCGGGACAAGGGGATGGGGGAAGCGAGAAAGGAGGTGGAAATCCCCGGGAAGGTCGGTGATAAGATGTCATCAATCCAACCAGGGGGCGACTCTCGTGGACTACGGTTCTCTCACGTGGCGTTCGATCAATGCCATCCGGTTTCTCTCCGTTGACGGTGTGCAGAAGGCGAAGTCCGGTCATCCCGGTACTCCCATGGCGCTTGCCCCGCTTTCGTACCTTCTCTGGACGAAATACCTCCGGTACAACCCGAGGAACCCCGATTGGCCAGGCAGGGACCGGTTCGTCCTTTCCTGCGGGCACGCCTCGATGCTCCTGTATTCCCTGCTGTACCTCGCCGGCTTCGACCTCCCGCTGGATGAGATCAAGGCGTTCCGCCAGTGGGGAAGCAAAACGCCCGGGCACCCGGAGGCAGGGCACACTCCCGGCGTTGAGGTGACCACAGGGCCGCTCGGGCAGGGGATCGGAAACGCCGTGGGGATGGCGATGGCCTCCCGGATGCTTGCGCAACGTTTCAACCGGCCGGGACACGAGATCGTGTCTCACCGGATCGTGGCGCTGTGTTCGGACGGGGACCTCATGGAGGGGGTCGCCTCGGAGGCCGCGTCGCTTGCCGGCTTCCAGCGTCTCGGAAACCTCGTCGCCTTCTACGACGACAACCGGATCACGATCGAGGGGTCGACCGACCTGGCGTTCCGCGAGGACGTCGCCGGCCGGTTCCGCGCCTACGGATGGAACGTTCTGACGGTTGACGACGGGAACACCGACCTCGAGGGGATCTCCCGGGAGATCGAAGCGGCCTTTTCGGAAGCGGCGCGCCCGACGCTCGTGATCGTCCGGACGACCATCGCCTTCGGCAGCCCGAACAAGCAGGACACGGCGGAAGCCCACGGTGCCCCCCTCGGGGAGAAGGAGATCGCGCTCACCAAGGAGGCGCTTGGCTGGCCGGCGCAGCCGGACTTTTTCGTGCCCGACGATGTCCTGGCGCACTTCCGGGAGGCGATTGCCCGCGGGGAGACGTGGGAGCGGGAGTGGCGCCTGAAGATGGCGGAGTACATGAAGGCGTACCCGGAGATGGCCCTGGAATGGGAAAGAGTCATGTGGGTGGACCTCCCGGAGGGGTGGGAGGAGGAGCTCCCGTCCTTCTCCCCCGGGACAGAACCGATGGCGACGCGGAAGGCGTCGGGGAAGGTGATCAACGCGATCGCCCGGAAGGTCCCCGAGCTGGCAGGGGGATCGGCCGATCTTGCCCCATCCACGAATACGCTGATCGAGGGGGGCGGGGAGTTCCTCCCGGATGCCCCGCCGGGGGGGCGGAACTTCCATTTTGGCGTCCGGGAGCACGGGATGGGTGCGATCCTCAACGGGATGGCGCGCCAAGGTGGCGTGATCCCTTACGGGGCCACATTCCTGATCTTTTCCGACTATATGCGGGGGGCCATCCGGCTTGCGGCGCTTACCGGCCTGCGCGTGATCTACGTCTTCACCCACGACTCCGTGGGGCTTGGCGAGGACGGGCCCACACACCAGCCGGTCGAGCACCTGGCGGCGCTGCGGGTGATTCCGAACCTGTATGTCCTGCGCCCCGCCGATGCAAACGAGACGGCTGCGGCGTGGAAGATGGCGCTGGAACGGACCGCGGGGCCAACGGCCATTGCGCTTACCCGGCAGAACCTCCCGATCCTGCCCCCGGAGGAGGTGTACCGGGAAGGAAACGTCTTCCGCGGTGCGTACATCATCAAAGAAGGGGGAAAAGGGGACCCCGCCGTGATCTTTCTCGCCTCCGGTTCCGAGGTCCACGTGGCCCTCGAGGCCGCGAAGCTCATGGAGGCGGATGGAATATCCGCACGGGTGGTCAGTTTCCTGTGCTGGGCCAGGTTTGAGGAACAGCCCGAGGAGTACCGCCGATTCGTTCTGCCCCCGTCCGTGCGCGCAAGGGTCTCGGTGGAGGCGGCGGTGACCTTCGGGTGGGAGCGGTACGTGGGGGACAAAGGAGTGTCCGTGGGAATCGACCGTTTCGGCGCCTCGGCGCCCGCCGGGCGCATCTTCCGGGAGCTTGGGATCACTCCGGAAAACGTCGCAGCCCGCGCGAAGGCCGTACTCGGGAAAGGGTAAGCGGGCGCGGAACCGGTTTCGATTTTTTTTCCAGGGAAAGGAGTTCTCATGGCGAAGAATCCTCTCGTGGAACTGGGGAGGCTCGGTCAGAGCCCCTGGCTGGACTTCATCGAGCGTGGGCTGGTCTCGTCGGGTGGGCTGTTGCGCCTTGTTTCCGAAGACGGGATCACCGGCGTCACCTCCAACCCGACGATATTCGAAAAGGCGATCTCCGCGGGGCGGGAATACGACGAGCAGATCCGGGTCCTTGCGGGCCGGGGCGCCGGCGTGATGGAAGCGTACAAGGAGATCGTGACGGAGGACATCCGCAACGCGGCCGACGTGCTGCGTCCCGTCCACGATACCTCGTCAGGAGCGGACGGCTACGTCTCCCTCGAGGTCGACCCGGACCTTGCGTGCGACACGGATCGGACGATCGAGAGGGCGGAGGAACTGTTCCGGGCGGTCTCCCGGCCGAACGTTCTCATCAAGATCCCCGGCACCCGGGAGGGTCTGCCCGCGATCGAGGAAACGGTCGCGAAGGGGATCCCAGTGAACGTAACGCTCATCTTTTCCGTGAAGCGGTACGAGGAGGTGGCGGAAGCCTACATTCGCGGGGTGGAGCGGCTTGCCGCCTCGGGGAAAAGCCCTCATCGCGTCGCTTCGGTGGCCTCCTTCTTCGTATCCCGTGTGGACACGGCGGTGGACCGGCTGCTCGACGAGGTGATCCCCCGGTGGCCGGGATCGCCCAAGGCGGAGACGGCGATCTCCCTCAAGGGGAAGGTGGCGGTGGCCAACGCGCGGCTGGCATACGCGAAGTTCGGGGAGATATTCACCACGCCGCGGTGGAAGGAACTTGCGTCGAAGGGGGCCAGGGTGCAGCGCCCCCTGTGGGCGAGCACGGGGACGAAGAACCCGAAGTACTCCGACGTCCTCTACGTCGAGGAGTTGATCGGCCGCGACACCGTCAACACGATGCCCCTCGCCACGATCGACGTCTTCCGCGACCACGGGAAGGTCGCCGACACCCTCTCCGGGAAGGAGAAGGAGGCAAGGGGAGTTCTTGACGACCTCGGCCTTCTGGACATCGGGATCGAGGAGGTGTGCGAAAAGCTCGTCCAGGACGGAGTCCAGAGTTTTACGGACTCCTACAAGAAGCTCCTTGCGACGATCGAGAAGAAGCTCTCCGAGGCGAAGGTGGCCTGAATGCTTTGCGGGGACACTCCTCTCCCGTATTCCGGCGAGCGGAATGGCAGCGAGCGGGCGCAGGTCGCGAGCGTAGCGTAGCGGAAGCCGCCCGCGAGCACCCGTCCCCGGGAGAGGAAACGCCTCGGAGCATCGGCCCGATGCGAGACCGTAATTACGAAACGCAGCGCTAAGGGTGTTTCAGGAGGGTTCCCATAGGAGGAGATATGCGGATCGCGATGGTGGGATTAGGAAAGATGGGACTGAACATGACCCGCCGCCTGCTGCGCGGCGGGCACGAGGTGATAGCCGTCGACCGCTCCCCGGACGCCGTAAAGGAGGCCGCCCGCGAGGGGGCCGTCCCGGCCGCGTCGGTTGCCGATGCGGCCACGAAGCTTTCCCCCCCGAGGGTGGTGTGGCTCATGGTCCCCGCCGGCCCCCCGGTCGACGAGAACGTGGAGATTCTCGCCGGGGCGCTCCAGGCCGGGGACATCGTCATCGACGGCGGGAACTCGCTCTTCAAGGAAGCGCCGCGCCGGGCGAAGCTGCTCGCCGAACGCGGAATACGGTTTCTGGACGCCGGGACCAGCGGCGGGATCTGGGGGCTTACCGAAGGGTACTGCCTCATGGTCGGGGGGGACGAGGAGGCCTTCCGCGTCGTGACCCCGGCCCTGGCGACGCTTGCCCCTCCGGGGGGATATGCCTACATGGGCCCCCACGGCGCCGGCCATTTCGTGAAGATGGTTCACAACGGCATCGAGTACGGGATGATGCAGTCGTACGCAGAGGGGTTCGAGCTGCTGTCGTCCGCCCCTTTTCCGCTGGACCTTCGGGCCATCGCCTCCCTGTGGAACCAGGGGAGCGTCGTCCGTTCCTGGCTTCTGGAACTTGCCGAACGTGCCCTGGAAAAAGACCACGACCTCTCCTCGCTCTCCCCGTACGTGGCGGATTCGGGGGAGGGGCGCTGGACGGTCGAGCAGTCCATCGAGGCGGGGGTACCCCTCCCCTCCATCGCGCTTTCCCTCTACATGCGGTTCTTCTCCCAGCAGGAGAATTCCTTTGCGATGCGGATGCTGGCGGCCTTGCGCAACGAGTTCGGGGGGCACGCGGTAAAAGCGGCCTCCACCCAGCCGGAGAAGAAGGGAAAGTAAGGATGGCTGAGGAAGGGAAAAGCCCGTCCGGAACCCCGATTCCCACCAAGGGACAGGCCGGCGTGGTCCCCCCCCCGTGCCTGCTGGTCATCTTCGGGGCATCGGGGGACCTGACGAAGCGGAAGCTCGTCCCGGCCCTGTTCGGTCTCTTCCGGGAGGGACTCCTTCCCGAGGAATTCGCCGTCCTGGGGATATCACGCACCCCGTTTTCAGACGATGCGTTCCGCGACCACCTTCGGGACGGAATCGCCGGTGGTTCGCAAGGGACGTTCGACCAGTCCTCCTGGGACGCCTTCGCGGGGAAGATCTTCTACCAGCCCGGGGACATCGGCGATCCGGAGAGTGCGAAAGCCCTTGGCGCGCGGATCCGCGCGGTGTCGAACGAGCGGGGGATTCCGGGAAACCTCGTCTTCTACGCCTCTGTCGCGCCGAAGTTCTTCACCCCCCTCATCCGGCGGATCGGGGAGGCGGGGCTTGCCGCCCCCACGGAGGACATGCCCGGTTACCGGCGAGTCGTCATCGAGAAGCCGTTCGGCCACGATCTGGAAAGCGCACGCGAGCTTTCCCGCAACGTCATGGATGTATTCCGGGAGGACCAGGTCTACCGGATCGACCACTATCTGGGAAAGGAGACGGTCCAGAACATCCTGGTATTCCGCTTCGCCAACGGTATTTTCGAGCCGTTGTGGAACCGGAATTACATCGACCACGTGCAGATCACGGTGGCGGAGGATATCGGCGTCGAGGGCCGGGGAGATTATTTCGAGGAGGCGGGTGTCGTCCGGGACATGATCCAGAACCACCTGTTCCAGCTCCTGTCCAACGTCGCGATGGAGCCCCCCATTTCCCTGGCCGCCAACGACATACGCGACGAAAAGGTCAAGCTGTTGCGGTCCATCGAACCGGTGAGCGAGGAGGATGTGGGCCATGTATGCGTCCGTGGACAGTACGCCGCGGGGGAGGTCAAGGGGCAACAGGTCCCGGCGTACCGCCAGGAGAAGGACGTTTCCCCGGGGTCCCTGACCGAGACGTACGCCGCCATCCGTTTCACCATCGACAACTGGAGGTGGGGGGGGGTGCCGTTCTACCTGCGCACGGGGAAACGGCTGGGGGGGAGGATGTCCGAGATCGCGATCAAGTTCCGGCCCGCGCCGTTTCTGTTATTTGACAAGACCATGTCCGGGCAGCTGGTGTCGAACTACCTCGTCCTGAACATCCAGCCCGAGGAGGGGATCTTCCTGAAGTTCGGGGCGAAGACCCCCGGCCCGTCGATTTGCGTGGAGCCGGTGGAGTTCAAGTTCACCTACGAGCAGTCGTTCGGGGTGAAGTCACGGCCTGCCTACGGGCGGCTCCTGCTGGACGCGATGCTGGGGGATGCGACCCTTTTCCCGAGGGATGACACCGTCGACATCTCGTGGTCGCTCCTGGAGCCGTTCCTGTCCCGCTGGAAGGAGAACCCGGGCCGCGACCTCTTCTTCTATCCTGCGGGGGCCTGGGGCCCCCGGGAGGCCGAACAACTTCTGTCCCGGGAGGGAAGAACATGGCGGATTCCTTGAAGACGGGCAGGGACGACCTGTCCGGCAGAGTCTTCGTGCTTTCCTCCCCGGAGGAACTGGCCAGGGCTGCGGCAGGGCGTCTGTGGGGGATCGCCAGGGAGCGCGCGATGGTCCTTGGCCGAACCGGCAAGGAGGCGAAGGGGATCTCCATTGCCCTCTCCGGGGGGGGCACCCCCCGCCTCGCGCTTACGACCCTCTCCTCCGAGCCGTACCGGAGCCGGTTTCCCTGGAACCTTGTCCACTTCTATCAGGTCGACGAGCGGTGGGTTCCCCCGGGCGATCCGTCGAGCAACCAGCGGATGCTGCGGGAGTCGCTCGTTTCCCGGGCCCCGGTCCCCCCGGATCGCTTTCACCCGGTCGACACCTCTTTGCCGACCCCCCGGGAGGGGGCCCGCAGGTACGAGGAGACGCTCAGGCGCGCCTTCCGGGAGAAAACCGGGGGGTTTCCCCGGTTCGACGCGATCCTGCTGGGGCTGGGCGCAGACGGACACATCGCGTCCCTTTTCCCCGGCTCCCCCGCTCTCGAAGAGGGGAGCGCCTGGGTGGCGGAGGGCGAGGGGGGGGACCCGCCCGTCCCCCGCGTCACCCTGACGCTTCCCGTGTTAAATGCCGCCTCCCACATCTTCTTCCTGGTGAGCGGAAAGGAGAAGGCCCGCGTTCTGGAGGAGGTCCTGTCGGGGAGAGGAGCCGCGTTGCCCGCCTCCCGGGTTTCCCCCCGGCGGGGGAAGGTCACCTTCCTTGCCGACGCCGCCGCGGCGTCGGGCCTTGAAGAAAAATTCCCCCCGGACAACGGCGCCGGCGTACAGGGATGAAGATCCTGGCGGGAGACGTGGGGGGAACGAAGACGAACCTCGCACTCTTTGGCGGGGAAGGGAGCGCATTGCGCCGGTCGGAGCTTCGCACGTTCCCCAGCGGGCGGTACGCCGACCTGGAATCGATTCTCGCGGAGTTCCTGGCCGGCAAACCGGACGTTTCGGTGGTCTGCATCGGGGTCGCGGGACCGGTGGTGTCCGGGCAAAGCCGGGTGACCAACCTCCCGTGGGTCGTGGACGAGGAGTCGGTCCGAAAAACCGTCGGTGCGAAGCGCGCCTACATCATCAACGATCTGCAGGCGACCGCCTTTGCCGTCCCCTTCCTCCCTGCGGCAAGCCTGGCCGTCCTTCAGCGCGGAGAGGCCGACCCACGGGGGAACATCGCGGTCCTGGCCGCGGGGACAGGCCTGGGGGCATCGTTTCTCGTGTGGACCGGCAAGGGGTACGTGCCGGTCGCCTCGGAGGGGGGGCACGCCGATTTTGCCCCGCGGGACGAGCGGGAGGTGCGGCTGCTTCGGTACCTGCGGGAGGGGCACGGTCGTGTGAGCGTGGAGCGGGCGGTATCGGGCCCCGGGCTGCATGCGATCTACCGGTTCCTCCGCGAATCCGAGGGGATGACGGAATCCGAAGGAGTCGAGGCCCGCCTTGCCGCGGAGGCCCCGCCACGCGTCATTGTGCAGGAGGGGCTTTCCGGGGGCTCGGGCACCTGCGGTGAAGCCCTCCGGTTCTTTTCGTCCCTCTACGGGGCGCAGGCGGGAAACATTGCCCTCCAGGTGATGGCGACGGGGGGAACGGTTTTGGGAGGGGGAGTCGCCCCCGCGATCCTGCCGATGCTCTCGGAAGGGCCGTTTCTCGAATCGTTTCTCTCCAAGGGACGGTTCCGGGAGTTTCTGTCGCGGGTGCCGGTCAAGGTGATCCGGGACGACAAGGCCGCGCTGCTCGGCGCAGCGCACTACGCGCTGGAAAGGCAGGAGGTGGACGGTTGACGACGACCCGCGAGGGCCCGAGGATCATTCTGGCCGCAGACCACGGGGGAGTGGCGTTGAAGGCGGACCTCCTCCGGTTCCTGTCCGGGAAGGGGTATGCGGTCCGGGATCTGGGGACCGGGTCCCTGGACCCCGTGGATTACCCCGATTACGGGTTCGCCGCCGCGGCGGCGATGCGGCGGGGGGAGGCCGACCGGGCCATCCTCATCTGCAAGTCCGGCATCGGGATGGCGATCGCGGCGAACAAGGCAAGGGGGGTGCGGGCGGCGCTGGTGTCGACCGTGCCGGACGCCGAGCTGTCCCGGCGTCACAACGATGCAAACGTGCTCGTGCTGGGGGCGGACGAGGTTCCGCCCCGCCGGGCGCGAAGCATCGTGGGGAAGTGGCTTGCGACCCCTTTCGACGGGGGTCGCCATCGGCGCCGTGTGGAGAAGATCCGGCGCTTCGAGAAGTCCCACTGGAAGGAGTGAGGAAGAAAGTCACTCCTCCATCAGGATTTACGGGTTGTCGCCCTCGAGAATCCTGCGCAATGTTGCCGCGAGGGTTCCGGCCCGGTACGGTTTCTGGAGAAATCCTGCGGCCCCGGCCGAAAGGAGGCTCTGGGGCTTTCCCTCCACGGCATACCCCGAGGAGATCAGGATGCGGACGGAGGGGTCGATCTCCTTCAACCGGTGGAACGTCTCCTCCCCGCCCAATCCGGGCATGATCATGTCGAGGATGACCAACGCGATCTCCCCGCGCCTCTCCGCGAAGGTCTTCACGGCCTCAAGGCCGTTCCCGGCCGTCAGGACCTGGTAGCCGAGCCTGCCAAGCATCTCCACAGCCAGCATCCGCAGCGACTCCTCGTCGTCCACGAAGAGGATCGTCTCCGTTCCGCCGACCACCGGTTCGTCCGGGAGAAGGGGCGGCGAGGGCAATATCTCCTTCGAAGAGGCGGGCACCAGCACCCGGAACGTCGTCCCTTTGCCGGGGACGCTCCGGACATCCAGGGTTCCCCCGTGGTTTTTCACGATGCCGTACGCCATCGCCAGTCCCATCCCGCTCCCCTTCCCGGGATCTTTCGTGGAGAAAAACGGCTCGAAGATGCGCGGGATGTTTTCGGGGGGAATCCCCACGCCGGTGTCGGTAAGGGAGAAGGAGATGTACGTTCCGTGCGGGGTCCCCTCGGGAGCTCCTTCTTCCCCTCCCGTGAACGTTTCGTGGCGCGTCCCGAGCGTAAGAATTCCGCCCTTCGGCATGGCGTCGCGGGCGTTGATGCACAGGTTGAGGACGGTCTGTTCCAGTTGTCCCGCGTCCCCCTCGACGGCCGAAAGCCCGTCGGCCAGCTCCGGCCGGATCTCGATCGACCGGTCGAAGGTGTGGCGGATCATGGAGACGACCTTCTCCACGACCTGGTTGAAGTCGACCGGACGGACCTCGTACTTGCCTCCCCGTGCGAACCCGAGAAGCTGGGTGGTGAGCTCGGACGCGCGGAGGCCTGCCCGTTTGATCGATTCGATCTCCTTCGCCCCGGCGTCGGCATCCCCGATCCGGGCCTTGAGCACCGAGGTGTATCCCATGATCGCCTGGATGATGTTGTTGAAGTCGTGGGCGATCCCTCCCGCCAGGGTCCCCACCGCGTCCATCTTCTGGATGTGCCGCAGCTGCTCCTCGAGCTTCCTCTGCTCGGTGACGTCGATTCCGGTCCCGATTACCCACACCACCTCGCCCCGCTCGTCCCTCGTGACCGAGTTGTTCCACCGGATGTTCCGCTCCCTCCCGTCCCGCGTGTACCAGGGGTTTTCGTAGAACGGGAAGAGGTCCTTCTCGTCCAGCTGGGAGAACGCCTCCCGGATCGGGGCAACGACCCGCTCGGGCAGAAGAAGGTCCCAGAGGTGCTTCCCCCGGACCTCGCTTTCCTGCCACCCGGTCACCTCCTCGCATTTCCGGTTGAAGAGCAGGATCCTGCCCTCCCGGTCCATCACGACGATCAGGACGTTCGCGACCGACAGGATCCGGGAGGAGAAGTTCTTCTCCCTTCGGAGGGCCTCCTCGGCGTCCTTCCGCTGGGTGATATCGGTGATCTGCCCCAGAACGAGATCCCCCGAGACCGGGAACACGTTGAGCAATCCCCAGAAATGCGTTCCGTCCTTTCGTTTCTGCGATACTTCCACCTCCACCGGCATGCCGGTGCGCAGGACGGTTTCGACCTGGGATTCCTCTTCCGGAGAGGCGGAGATATCGGAAACGGCGAGGAGGAGGAATTCCTCTCTCCCGTAGCCGTAGAGCCGCAGGCAACCCTCGTTCACGTCGAGGAAGTGTCCGTTCCTGCCCACCGTGACCGCGGGGGGGCCTTGTTCGAACAGGAGGCGGTATTTCTCCTCGGAGGTGCGCAGGCTGGTGACCATCCGGTACTTTTCGATCGCCATCGCCATCTGGTCCGGGATGCTCCCCAGCCTCTCCACGGTCATCAGGGAGTACGCTCCCTTCCGGCGACTGTTGAAGTTGAGCGTCCCCACGATCCTCTCCCCGGCGAACAGCGGGATCATGAGCCGGGAACGCATCCCTTCCCTCTGGAGGACCTCGTTTTCCACGAACTGGTCCGGGGAGGCCGCCATGTCGTCGTCCACACGCGTCACGCGGTGAGACAGGACCCAGCCGGGGGCCGACTGGTCGAGCGGGATGCGGCTTCCGGTCCCGAGGTCGGTGCGTCCCTTCGAGTAGGTGTGGATGAGGAGGGGATCCTCCCCCTCCTCGAAGACGGCCACGGAGTTGCGGTCGAAGTCGACCAGCTTCGTAAGTTCTTCCGCGATCCGTCCGTGGACCTTGCCGATGTCCCAGTCCGACGCGATGACCCGGTTCACCCGCTCGATCGTCCGAAGCCGGGGGATCATCTGCTGGAGCTGGCTTTCCAGACCCTTCTGTTCCGCCGTACCCAGAACGGTGATGACCATTCCCGCCGGGACACCGCCCTCTTCGGATACGCGGGAGACCGTCACCCGGCAGTCGACCTCCCCCCAGGACTTCGTGTTCAGCCGGCTTTCCTGCGAAACCGTCCTTCCGGACCGCACCGTGCGGATCATCCCGTCGACGACTATCGGGGGAACGGGGAAGAGCTGGTGGAGGGCGGACCCGACCATCTCCTTCCGGGTCCAGCCGAAGAAGAGTTCGGAAGCGTCGTTCCACAACCGGATATTCCCCTCGAGGTCGGCGAAGAAGATCACGGCACTGGCGGTATGCAGGATGGAAATCCCCTCGTGCGACTTCCTTCGGGCGTTCCGCTCTTCCTCGGTGTCGAGGGCGATTCCCGTGACGGCTTCCGGGTCTCCGGGGAGACCTTCCCCCAGCGTGATGCGGGCCCGGAACCACCGCGTTCTCCCGTCGGCGCACCGGAACGGGAAATCCCACGTCGGCATCCGGTCTTTCGAAAGATCCGCGGAGAGACGTTCCAGGTTCTCCCTCCCCTCGGGGAGCAGGCGGGAGACGAAAAGGCCCGGGCTGGCCAGGAGGTCCCGGGCCTCGAACCCGGTCAGGGCCTTCACCCCGTCCGTGACGGAGAGAAGCTCGAATCCCTTTCGCCGGAAGGTGAAAACGAAAGCGGGGACGCCACCCAGAAGGGCATCCAGGATTTCGCGACGGGTAATGGAGTTCATATCTGCCCTATATTGAAGCAGGTATTTCCCTCGCCGCAAACAAAAACGATTCCCTTAAGACGCATCGGGGTCTGTTTCCCGTGATATGCAATGCGGTTCGGTTTGTTGACAACATCCCGTCCTCTTTCATACATAATAGACGTTTCAGGCAGATATCTCGCGGCGGAGGGATTGTTCTTGCGGGACCCGATCCCGTTTCGCGGGAGACTTCGGAAAGACGTCTTGCCGTCCTCTTTCGAGATTCCCGCGGCGGTGGTGCCGAAAATAGCGCGGATCTGCGCGATGGGGCTTGGCCTGGACGAGCTTCTCGGGGAGGTCTGCCGTGAAATCGTAGGCCTGTGCGGTGTCGACGCATGCTATCTCGTGTCTTACCGGGAAAAGGACGGCGACGCGGAGGTCCGCCACTTCGCCGGTTCCGGGGAAGGGCCCGACCTCCGGGCATTGTACGGCCCGGACCCCCGATGGGACGCCGCCCTCGAGCATCTGCGCGCCCACGGGATGCTGGCGACGCACGACGTCTCGACACTGCCGCCGGACGACCCGGTCCGGTCCCTCCACGAACAGCACGCCGTGCGGTCCCTGCTCCTTGCCCCGCTGAAGTTCGGCACCGGCCTGGTCGGACTGCTCGCCCTCCACGGGTACGGCTCCCCCCGGAAATGGGACAGGGAGGGATTGCGCATCGCGGGAGCCGTGGTTTCCATTCTTTCCGCGGCCCTCGAGCGTCGGAGAATGGAGGAGAGGCTGAAAGGGTCCGAGGCGCGCTACCGTTTCCTCGCCGACAACGCCCTCGATTTCATCTCCCTGCACGACACGGACGGGAAGTATCTCTACGCGAGCCCCGCGGCGTACCGGATGCTCGGGTACCGCCCCGAGGAGATGGTCGGCTGCACCGGAGAGGCTTTCCTTCCCCCGGAGGACCAGGAAAAGATGAGCGGGACGAACCGCCGGCTCGCCGCGGGGGAGGTCCCCGCAGTCACGATGCAGCACCGCATCCGTAGGAAGGACGGCGGATTCACGGAGGTGGAGACGGGTTGCTCGGCCGTGCCCGGGAGCCGGGGGGATGCTCTTCATATCCTCCGGGTCACGAGGGACATCACGGAGCGGAAGATGATGGAAAGCCGCCTCTTCGAGAGCCAGAAGCTGGAAACGATCGGGATGCTGGCGGGGGGGGTGGCACACGAATTCAACAACCTGCTCGTGGGGATCACCGGGACGGCGGAGATGCTCTCCCTGCTTCTCGCGGGGAACGACGAGGCGGCCGGGTATCTTGCCGTGATCGACAGGATGGGGAGTCGGGCGGCGGAACTCACGAGGCAGCTTCTGGCGTATGCCGGCCAGGGGAAGGAGCGCCCGGAGACCGTGTCGATCAACCGGATCGTTCGGGAGAACATCCCGGTTCTCAAGACGACCCTTCCCCCCTCGCTGGAGGTGCGTCTCGAACTTGCCGGCGAGGACCCCGTGATCCTGGCCGATGCCCTCCAGATGAAGCAGGTGGTCATGAGCCTGTGCCTGAACGCGGCGGAGGCGATGCCCGACGGAGGCGTTCTCACGCTCCGGACGCGTGAGGAGGAAAGCTCCCCCGACGGCTCCCCTCCCGCCGGGGTGTCCGGGGGAGAAGGGACGGAAAGGACGATCGGCTCCGGAATCCTCCCCCCGGGGAAGAAGCTGGTGTTCGAGGTGTCGGACACGGGGTGCGGAATGGATGCGGATACGGTCTCGCGGATTTTCGAGCCGTTCTTCTCGACGAAGTTTATCGGGCGCGGAATGGGGCTGGCGGCGGTTCGCGGCATCGTGGAGAGCCATGACGGGTCCATCCGGGTGACCTCGGAAGTGAGCAAGGGGACGACTTTTTCCCTCTCCTTCCCCGCGGCGGCCGGGAAACCGCCCGTCGAGGAAGGCAAGGAGACGTACCCTCTGTGCGGGACGGGCACCATCCTGATCGCCGACGATGAGGATGATGTGCGGGCCATGGTGCGCGCCATGCTCGAGTCTTTCGGCTACCGCGTCCTGGAAGCCCGCGACGGGAGGGAGGCGGTCGACCTCCATCGGGAGCAAAGCGGGGAGATCGACCTCGTTTTGCTCGACATGATGATGCCCCGGATGACGGGGGAGGAGGCGTTTGCGGAGATCCGCCGGATCGACCCTTCCGCCCGGGCCGTCCTGGTCAGCGGATACGACGAGAGAGGGAGGATCGGGGAGATCGTGGCATCGGGATTTTCGGGATTTCTCCAGAAGCCGTTCCGTCGCCGGGACCTGGGCCGGATGGTGGGCGAGGCGCTGGGCGACGCTCCCCGGAAACGGGCACCCGATGAACAGTAGAGTGCGCTCCGTTTCGACGGTTTTCGCCCTTCTCCTTCCGGGGTAGGGAAAGCGCCTAAGAACAGGGACGTTCCTAAGAACTCTTCCGCCCCTGCGGCGGGCGCCGCATTTGCGCGCTCCGTTGCGAGGGCGCTTCTGACCGTGGCATCCTCCGACCGGGGACCCTGGCTCGCGGGGGATTCCTCTCCGCTACGCTCGCGACCTGCGACCGCTCGCTGCCATTCCGCTCTACGCAAATTTCGCCTTTCTGCGGGACACTCCTCAACGTACAACTCGATATAGGAATGTCCCCCCGCTCCGCGGAACCACCCGCTGCGCACCGGGTCCCCAGTACAGGGCGCAGCAAGCCGAAGGAGCCCCCCTCCGACGAAGTCCCCCGGAGCAGCGGTATACCGCTGCGGATGGGGGAGGCTGCGGAGCGAGATCCGAAACCCCGGGGGCCTCCGTGCTATAGTGGAAAACCTGTTCCGAACCGGCATGGCAAAGGGGGAGATGCGGATGCGGGAAGAGACCGTTCTGTACAGCGGCGGCGCCAACGGGGCCGAATACGAGTTCGGCGTCCAGGCGGAACGTTTCGGAATCGAGGAGATCCATTTCACCTTCGAGGGGAACGACATCGCCCGGGCCCGGGGGGTCCGGATACTGAGCCGCGAGGAGCTCCGCAACGGCGACGTAAGCCTCTCCTACGTCTCCCGGCTGATGAACCGGACCTACTCGGACACTCCCCGGATCCGGAAGGTGCTCCAGACGATCTGGTACCAGGTCAACGCGGGACAGGAGATCTTCGTGATCGGGAAGATCCTCGGCGACGGGACCGTCCGCGGCGGGACGGGGTGGGGGGCCGAGTTCGCGAAGCTGTGTAACAAGCCGATCTTCGTCTTCGACCAGGATGCGGACCGGTGGTTCCGGTGGGCCGGGGACAAGTGGTCCGAGGTGACGGAGGCCGGGGAACCGCGAATTCGAAGCCCCCGGTTCACGGGGACCGGCACCCGGTTCCTGGAGGAGAACGGCCGCCGGGCGATCCGGGATCTTTTCGACCGGTCCTTCGCGTAAGAAGCGTTCCCGCATGCCCACCCTCCCTGTCCGGAATGTGGCGATCATCGCCCACGTGGACCACGGAAAGACCACGCTGGTCGACGCGATGCTCTGGCAGAGCGGCATCTTCCGGGAGAACCAGACCGTTCCCGATCGGGTGATGGACTCCATCGACCTGGAGCGAGAGAAGGGGATTACGATCATGGCGAAGAACGCCTCCGTGGTCTACGGGGGCGTGACGATCAATATCGTGGACACTCCCGGACACGCCGATTTCGGAGGCGAGGTGGAGCGGACGATCAAGGTGGTCGACGGGGTCCTGCTCCTCGTCGACGCCTCCGAGGGACCGCTCCCGCAGACGCGTTTCGTTCTCAAGAAAGCGCTGGAGCGCGACCTCCCCGTTGTGCTCGCCGTGAACAAGGTCGACCGCCCGGACGCCCGGATCGACGAGGTGATCAGCGAGGTGTACGACCTGTTCATCGACCTGGATGCGACCGAGGACCAGCTCGACTTCCCCATCCTGCTCACGAACGCACGGGCGGGGGTGGCCAGGGAACGGGACGGGGGAGAGTCGCACGACCTCCGCCCGCTGTTCGACCGGCTCCTCTCCCACATCCCGCCTCCGTCCGGGGATCCGGCGGCGGTCCTCCAACTTCTTGTCATGCATCTCGACTACAGCGACTACCTGGGCAGGCTTGCGGTCGGGCGGATCTTCCACGGGGCCGTCCGGGCGGGGGGTACGGTTGCGGTGTGCGGGGGCGAGGGAGCCCCGGAGCGGGTCAAGGTGACGGCGCTGTACCGGTATGACGGGCTGTCCAAAAAGGAGGTCCGGGAGGCCTCCGCCGGGGATATCGTCGCGCTGGCCGGCGCGGAGCGCGCCACGATCGGCGACACGGTCTCCGACGCGGAAAACCCCCGGGCGCTTCCCCGGATCGCGGTCGACGAGCCCACGGTCGCCATGGCCTTCTCGATCAACACGTCCCCCTTCGCCGGGCAGGAGGGGAGTCTCGTCACGTCGCGCAATCTACGCGAGCGTCTCGAGAAAGAGCTCCTGGTCAACGTCGCGCTCCGGATCGATTTTTCCGGGACCGATTCGTTCACCGTGATGGGACGGGGGGAGCTGCAGCTGGCGATCCTCGTCGAGATGATGCGACGCGAGGGGTTCGAGCTCTCCGTCTCCCGCCCGGAGGTCATCACGAGGGTGGAGAGCGGCGTCCTCCAGGAGCCGGTCGAGATGCTTTTCCTCGACGTCCCCGAGGCGTACCTCGGGGCCGTCACGCGGAGTCTCGGGATCCGGAGGGCGAAGATGGTGAGGATGATCAACCCGGGGAGGGGCCGGGCACGGCTCGAATACCGGATTTCCTCGCGGGGGCTCATCGGCTTCCGGTCGGAGTTCCTGACGGAGACGCGCGGCACCGGCCTGCTCAACCACCTGTTCGACGGGTACGAGCCCTGGCAGGGCGCCATCCGGGACCGGGTCGCGGGAGCGCTGGTGGCCGACCGGGAGGGGCGCGCAACCGCATACGCCCTCTACCATCTCCAGCCGCGGGGAACCCTCTTCATCGGGGAGGGGGAGCGCGTGTACGAGGGGATGATCATCGGAGAGAACTCCCGCCCGGTCGATATGGACGTCAACGTGACCAAGGAGAAAAAACTCACGAATATCCGCGCAGCGGGGACCGACGAGGCGCTTCGGCTCGTGCCGCCGAGGGTCATGTCGCTGGAGAAGGCAATCGAATTCATCAACGGGGACGAGCTGGTCGAAGTGACGCCGGTGGCGGGCCGTCTCCGCAAGAAGGTGCTGGCGGCGGGGCAGCGTCCGAAGAAAAAAGAGTCGCAGGCCCGGGCGCGGGAGTGAGCCCCTCCTGGGGAGGGGCCCGAAAAGCGCTGGAATCCCGCGGGTCGGGAATGCATAATAGTACGCTAAAACAGTTTCCGTAAGAGGGGGGCAGGAAATGCCGAAAACCGGTCCGACAGGAGGAAAGAGGGGCCCCGCAAGCGCGCTGGAGAGGGCACTGCGGTTCGAGACGGAAGGGAAGCGCTTTTTCACCGCGGCTGCCGCCAAAAGCATGGATCCCTTCGCCAAGAATGTCTTTTTACTGCTGGCGAAGATGGAGACGAAACACATGGAGGACATCCAGGCGATCGCCCGAAAGCTCGAGGAGGAGGGGAAATTCCCCAGGGTGCCAAGCGCCCCCCACGACACGAGGATGCGGCTGTTCCGGCGGGAGCACAGCCGGATCCGGAAGGAGAAGGTCATCTCCGGGGAAGCGGCGGACGGGATGCGCAGGGCCTTAGCCTTCGAGGCGATGGGGCGGGAGATGTACCTGCGGATGTCGAGGGATGCGACCAATCCCCAGGAAAAGAGGTTTTTCAAACTTCTTTCGGGCGAGGAGGAATCCCACTTCAACATCATCTACGAGTATCTGGATTTTCTGGAAAACCAGGGCCTGCGGATGCAGGACGGGTGAGGGAAAAGTTCCGCGGAGGGTCCAATCCGGGGGTTGTGCTGCTCCGGATCGATGTGCGTCTGCGAAATAATGGCCCGACACGACGAACAGAGCCCGGCAAGGGGTGGCAGGCGGGAAAGTCCGCCTCCCCTCTCCGCAGGAGGGCAGTACCGTAGGACTTTTTCAACACAAGGCGGGACGTGATATGAAAAATCGATCAACGCACATTGTTATCCTGTTTGCGATGGCGGTTGTCCTGGTACTTGTGGCGGTTGCGGGGCACGCCGGCCGCCGGGAGTTCTGGCTGACGCCCCCGAAATCGGAGACCGAGGACTTCATGGTTCCGCCGCCTCCGTTCACGGAGGGGATCTTCCCCTGCTCCGAATGTCACGCCGACATGACTCCGGATCCGCGCCGCCGGGAGCTTACAGAGGAGCACACGGACATCGAACTGAAAAACCATGCCGAGCACGAGCGATGGTGCCTGGACTGCCATGACAGGAGGAATCGCGACAAACTTCGGCTGGTATCCGGGGAAAGGATCGAATTCACCCAGAGTTACCGGTTGTGCGGTCAGTGCCACGGGGACAAGTACCGTGACTGGAGGATGGGCATCCACGGAAAGCGCACGGGGAAGTGGAACGGGAGGAAGGAGTACCTGCTTTGTGCGCATTGTCATAATCCGCACAACCCCAGGTTCAAGCCGATCCCGCCGAAGGCGCCTCCCGAGAGGGCCGAAAACATACAGTAACGGTGTGGTTTTCCCATGATCTCCACGAGGAGAAAACAACATGTCGGATAAAAACAGGAAAACGAGCGGGAATCGCACCTTCCAGCTCTCGCGCCGGAAAGCGCTGAAGGGACTGGCGGCGGGGGTGGGTGCACTGGCCCTTCCCGGGAAGGATGCGTCCGCCGCTTTCTGGGAATCGTTTTTCCAGAAGAATTTCCGCGAGCTGAGCAAATCCGAGATACGGGATGTCGTGTCCCGGCTCGAAAAGGAATACAGCACCCGCTACGGCAAGCCGGTGCAGGTCAAGACGTCTCCTCCCATGGAGGGCGTGCTGTACGGGTATGGCCTCGACCTCTCCCGGTGCATCGGGTGCCGCAGGTGCGTGTACGGGTGCGTGAACGAAAACAACCAGTCCCGAGACCCGCAGATCCACTGGATCCGGGTGCTAAGACTCGACAAGGAGCGAGGGGTGGACCTGGAGCACGCCGAGCACTACTACAACCCGGCGAAAGTTCCCGAGGAAGGACATTTCTACATGCCTGTCCAGTGCCACCAGTGCGAAAACCCGCCGTGCACCAAGGTGTGCCCGGTCCAGGCGACATGGAAGGAAAACGACGGCATCGTGGTCGTGGATTACAACTGGTGCATCGGTTGCCGGTATTGCATGGCGGCCTGTCCGTACGGCGCGAGGCATTTCAACTGGAAGAAGCCCGGTCTTCCGGCCGGAGAGATGAACCCGGACACGCATTACCTGGGGAACCGCCCGAGGCCCGTCGGGGTGGTCGAAAAGTGCATCTTCTGCATGCAGCGCACAAGGGAGCGGGAAGGGAAGTACCCGGCGTGTGTCGAGGTGTGCCCCGTCGGGGCCCGGAAGTTCGGGAACCTGCTCGACCATGAGAGCGAGATCCGGTTCGTGATCGAGAACAAGCGGGTGTTCATCCTCAAGGAGGATTTAAATACCCAGCCGAAGTTCTACTACTTCTACTCCGTGTGACATGCGGGGAGGCAACGGATGAAGAAAGTCTGGGCATTTATCAAGGGGTGTTTCACCCTCCTCGGGCGGGGGAGCAAGCTCTACTATACATGGGTCTGTCTCCTCCTGGTCTTTATGGGAATCGGGATCCTCGCGTACGCCAACCAGATGTACAACGGGCTGATCACCACCGCCATGCGGGACCAGGTGTCCTGGGGATTCTACATCTCCAATTTTACCTTTATGGTCTGGGTGGCCGCCGCCGCCATTCTGCTCGTCATCCCGGCATACGTCTACCAGTGGAAGCCGATCAAGGAGATCGCGATCCTCGGCGAGCTCGTGGCCGTCTCCGCGATGGTGATGTGCCTGCTGTTTGTCACGGTCGACCTCGGACGGCCTGACCGGTTCTGGCACCTGATCCCGAAGATCGGGATCCTGAACTTTCCCCAGTCCCTTCTGGCATGGGACGTTGTCGTTCTGAACCTGTACCTGGTCCTGAACTTTTCGATCGCGGGATACATGCTGTACAGCTATTACTACCGGCGCGAGCCGAACATGAAGTACGTGACGCCCCTTCTGCTGTTCTCCATTCCGGCGGCGATATCGATCCACACGGTGACCGCCTTCCTCTACAACGGCCTGGCGGCCAGGCCCTTCTGGAACGCGTCGATCCTTGCCCCGCGGTTTCTCGCCTCGGCGTTCTGCTCCGGCCCGGCCGGCATGATCCTGATGTTCCAGGTCATCCGGAAGTGGACGAAGTTCAGGATCAAGGACGAGGCGATCTTCAAGATCGCGGAGCTCATCGCCTACGCGATGTTCATCAACCTGTTCCTGTTAGGCGCCGAGGTGTTCAAGGAGTACTACTCCGACACCGCTCACCTTGCGCCGATGAAGTACCTGTACCAGGGGCTCCACGGGCACGCGGACCTGGTTTCCTACATCTGGACCGCGACCCTGTTCAACATCACGGCCTTCTTCCTCTTTCTGATCCCGCAGACGAGGGAGAACCAGGTCACCCTGAACATCGGCTGCATCCTCGTCTTCGTCGGCGTGTACATCGAGAAGGGGATGGGGCTGGTGATTCCGGGGTTTGTCCCCGACGTTCTCGGTGGTTTTTACGAGTATTCCCCCACCGGGGTCGAGATACTGGTTTCCTTGGGGATCTGGGCGACGGGCCTGCTGATCTTCACGATGCTCCTTCGGATCGCGATCCCGATCATGAACGGCGATTTTCACGTGAGCGAAGACGGGATCCACCCCCACATCGGCGACGAGCTGTTTCTCGTCCGGCGTGTGGAAGAGATCGAGGAAGAAGCGGACTTGCTTTCCCAATGAGGAAACCGGTCGGAGGTGCCGACCGGCTCGCGTTGCGCCCGGTTACTGACTCCGAAGGTATGCGAGGACGTCCCGCAAATCCTGGCCGCTCATCTCGGGCCAAGGCACCGCCTGGGTCACCATGGCAGCCTCCATGGCAGGGATGTGGTTCCACAGGTGCGTGGCGAACAGGATGGCGTTGGCCGATTTGATGTCACCGACGATCTTCTGTTTGTCCGCGTCTGTATTGAAATGGCAGTCGGCACATCGATTGTCCCGGAATATTCTTTCTCCCTTCGCGGCATCCCCGGATTTGTCCTCGTAATTTAAAGAGTAAAGGAACACGATCAGGTCGTTCATCTCCGTTTCGTGGAAGTACGGCCACGACAGTTTCTTCCTGGCAAACGTTTCCCGCATGGTACCCGCGTGGTTCCACATCTGGGTGATCAGCGACGTGACGTTCGCCTGGGAAACGGTTTTCCCCAGATCCGGCGCTTCCTTCCCTCCTTTTCCGAAGATGGCGTGACATTTGATGCATCCCTTGTCCGTAAATATTTTCCGCCCGTTTTCCGTGTTTCCGACTCCCAG
>DAOUUI010000080.1 GCA_030668225.1 Deltaproteobacteria bacterium | reverse complement strand
GTGACCATCGTCGATGTTCCGGTGGAGGATAACGATGGTGACGGTGTCCCGGATACGGAAGAAATGGGACCGGAAGGAACGGACGGCAACTACGACGGGAACCAGGACGGCATCCCGGACAGCCAGCAGGATAACGTTGCCTCGCTGCACACATTCGATGGGACGCACTACGTGACGCTGGAAGGTTCGGGCAATCTGGAGGGCGTAGAGGCCGTTCCCCTTCCCCCCGGGGCTCCCACCGATATAGCGTTTCCCTACGGATTCTTAACGTTCGTGATGAGTGGTCTGCAGCCCGGCGCATCTGCCGCTGTCACGATCTTCCTAGATGGAGTGACTCCGGGTGCCTATTTCAAGTACGGGGCGACTCCGGGCGATCCGACCCCCCACTGGTACGATTTCCTCTACCAGGACCAGACGCAAACGGGCGCAACGGTCAACGGGTTTGAAGTCACCCTGCATTTCGTGGATGGAAACAGGGGGGATGACGATCTTTCCGCGAATGGGACCATCGTCGACCAGGGCGGCCCGGGCGTATCGCAAAGCCCGCCTCCTCCCCCCACGGTGGAGTTGACCAGCGGAGGTGGCAGGGGAGGATGCACGATTACGAAAGTTAGAGGCGGTCGGGAGGTTGGTGAAATCGACGGATCGTACGCACTAATGATCCTCGCGTTCCTCACCCTTTCGGTTCGGAGAGGAATGAGGCGGAGGAAATCCCTCGAATAAGATCCAAAAAAAAAGTTAATATTGCGGGGCGGCAGAGGCAACCGGCCGCTTTTTTTTCTGCGAACTGCGCTGCGGGTTACTTCTCCTGGCGGATGAGCCTGAGCAGCGCATCCGCCTGCATATAACCGCTGATCAGCCTCCCGTTCACTCGGAAGGCTCCCAGACGTACCGCCCCGTCCGGTCGATGTACCCGATCTTCCCTCCCGTCTTGACGCGCGCTAGCCCCCCCTGGAACTCCTGCGCCTCGTCGAACCGCGGCGGGATGACGAACGTACCGCCTCGGTCGATGTATCCCCACTTCTCGTCCTGAAGCACCGGGGCCATCCCCTCGCTGAATTTCCTCACGAAGTCGAAGGCGGGCTCGATCACCACCGTTCCCGACGGGTCGACGAATCCCCACTTCCCCCCGGCGATGTGGGGCGAGGGGGACTGTGCGAATTTCCCTCCCCGGTTGACGGCGGCAAGCCCATCCGAGAAGGGGAAGGCGCCGTCCCACGTCGTCGCGATCACCACTTTCCCCGTCTTGTCGATGAACCCCCACCGGTCGTCGATCATGGCGATGGCCCGCGCCTCGAAGAAGGGCATGACCGCGTCGAAGCGGGAGGTGTCGAGCACCACCTTCCCCTTCCGGTCGATGTACATCCCCCTGCCCCCGGTCACGGCCACCGCCAGCCCCTCTGAGAATCCGAAAGCGCTCTCGTACCTTGGCGGGATCGCCACCTTCCCCTTCCTGTCGACGAAGCCGAACTTGTAGGAGGAGTCGACCACCATCCCCAGCCCGTCGGAAAAGGGGTAATTCCCTGCGTAGGTGAGAGGTACGACCGCCTTCCCCGTCCGGTCGATGTAGCCCATCCGGTTCCCGATCCGGACGTTGGCGAGTCCTTCCCGGAAGTTCCCGGCCCAGTCGTATTGCGGGGGAATCACCACCGTTCCCGTCCGGTCGATGTAGCCGCGCTTCCCTTCCCGTCCGGGGCCCACCTGGACCGGAGCGAGCCCGTCGGAGAAATTGAAGGCCGCGCCGAACCGCGGCTCGATCGCCACCTTCCCGGTATTGTCGATGTAGCCCCACTTGCCCTTAACGACGACCGGATAAAGCCGGGGACCCTCGTCCGCCCGGGGGGCCGGAACGGGCGCGAGGAGAAGGGAAAGAAGCAGGAATGCGGCCGGTGCGGACATGGAGGATCGGACCTTCATCTACGCGGTCCTCCCGTGTCCGGATAATCCCTCGTCCATGGTCCCATCAACGCGCTCTCCCTTTCCCGATCTTGTGCCATATCCTGTCCTGGAGGGTCTTTTCCGGCAACTGATGGCAATTTGCCATCAACTTGCGCGTATCCCCCCTCCAATACTCTACTTCCCCCTTGCTCCCCCGGATGCACTCCCCGTCGTACCGCCCGGGGAGGCGAAGGCGCGAATCTGCCGGTCGATCGGTTCGACGAGGCCATTCAGCAGTTCCGCTACTTCGGTTCCCGAAGGAGCCCCAGAATCGCATCCGCCTTCATGTAGCCGCTGATCACCCTGCCGTCGGGAAGGACCATCGCCGGCGTTCCCCGGATGCCCAGCTTCCCGGCAAGATTCGCCGTCTCCTCCACCGCGTTCGTCTTGCAGGTTGCCGGAGGAAGCTTCTTCCCGGCGAATGCATCGTCCAGGAGTTTCGCCGCCTCCGTTTTCCCGCAGACGATGGAGAGGGCCTTCTTCACCGTTTTCGGGTTGTTGGTTCGCGCGTACACCCGGACGAAGAAGGCTACCTCGGGGTCGCGCGCCACGACCTGCTTGATCTCCCCGTGGAGTTTCTTGCACCAGGGGCAGTCCGGGTCGTCGAAGACGATGACCTTGTGTTTCGCCCGGGGGTTCCCGTAGACGATCGCGTCGTCAAGCGGGATCATGGAGACGTCGACGCGGTTCAGGTCGGTGTACCTAACGCCCGTAAGGTTCTCCATGTCGCTCATCCGGATGACCTGGCCGTTGAACAGATACTTCCCCGAGTAGTCCAGGTAGAGGGGGACCTTCTTTCCCCCTTTCTCCACGTCCACCTCCCAGGTTCCCGGGAACGGCCCCGGCACAACGGCGAAGACATTGTCCACCATCCCCCCGAGGATCTTCCCGGCCTCTTCCTTGCTCAACGAGTGGCACTCGGCGCACTCCTTCACCGGGCCGGCCTCTTTCTGAAAGGCGTGAGTGGCAGGGAACGCAGGGAATAGCAGAAATGCGACAAGGCAAAGGATCGCAGCAGAAAATTTCATGGAACCTCCTGGGGTTGCAGGCGGGAACCTGCGATCGCACCGGGTCCGCCGGGATTCTTGGCGCGGCTTAAGGATAATGCTTGCCGCTACTTCGCCTGGGCGGCCGGCGGTGTTTCCTCCAGAAATTTCAGGATCGTGTCCGCGTCCCGGTAGCCGTTTACGACCCTGCCGTCGGGCAGGATCATCGCGGGAGTCCCCCGCAGGTTAAGTTGCGAGGCGATGCGGGCCGTCTCCTGAACAGCGGCAAAATCGCACGTAGGGCCGGGCTGGGGCAGGGGTTTGCCGGCAAAAGCGTCGTCCAGGAGTTTCGGGGCGTCCTGCTTTCCGCACACGATCGAGAGGATCTTCTGGATCGTCGTGGGGTCGTTTCTCCGGGAGTACAGCATCACGAAGAATGCGACGTCGGGGTTTTTTGCCACAATCTTCCTGGCCTCCGCGTGGAGCTTCGCGCAGAAATGGCAGTCGGGGTCGGAGAACTCGATGATCCTTCGCTTCGCCTCCGGGTTCCCGACAACGATTGCGTCGTCTATGGGGATCGAGGAGACGTCTACGGCGTTGAGTCGCATCGACCGGCTCTCCGTGACGTTCTCCTTGCTGCTCATCCGGATGACCTGGCCGCTGATGAGGTAGTTCTTCGAGAAATCGATGTATACGGGCCACTTCCGCCCCTCCTTCACGACATCGACTGCCCACAATCCCCCCACGGCGCTCGGCTTCACGCTCAAAACGTTGTCAACCGCTCCTGCAAGAAGATTTTCCGCCTCCTCGCGCGTCAGGCTGTGGCAATCGGTACACTCGCCGCTGGCGCACCCCTCCTTCATCATGGCGTTCGTAGGGGAAGAGGCGGCCATGAAAATGATAGCGGTGGCGATCGTGAGGCAGATGCGGATATTCATAATTACTCCTGAATCTTTTTGTTTTGGAATCCAGCAAACGATGATATTGTAAACTTTCTCATCCGTTTTTTGTGCGTTAATATTGGCCGGCCGTCCCTGACAGGGCGGTGCAAATGCGATAATAGTTGGGACCAGGAAGCAGTACCGGTTACATTATCGTATTTCCGTTTCGGCCCCGAAAATCGAAAAATGTTGTTTCTTTTCAACCGGTTGCACGGATGATCGTGGCGCACCGCTTGCGAGCGAGCCATTCCTGATATGCATGTGGTGTGCCGGTCAAACGGCAGGGAATTTCTCTTGCCGTTCGGAGGGTGACAGGGGCCCCGGCGTCGTCTCCCCGGGCCCCCCGATAAAAACCGGTTCTCTTGATAAGACGCCACGACGGGGGATACACGATGCGAGATGCAAGCCACGGGGTGAACACGCGCCTTGGGATGGGCCTGTGTTGTGCGACCCTTCTTCTCCTCCTCCCAGCCCTTCTTCCCGCTCCTTGCCGTGCCGCCGAAATCAACCTCTCCTCCCGGACGTACCTTCTCTATTACGAGAGGGAGGTTGCGGGAGGGGACGACCAGCAGTTCGCTCCCCTGTACGAGTACCTCTCGGGGAGCGCACGGGAGCTGGGCGGGATGCCGCTCTCCTTCCACTTCTACGGGTGGGGCCGTGTCGACCTGGCGGACGACACCGATGACGACGGGACAGGAGGCGATCTCGCCAGCGCCTACCTCCAGTACCTCCATCCCACGGGGAACGCCGAGATGCGCCTGGGACGGTTTTTCCTTACGGAAGGGACGGCGGCGGAGATTATGGACGGGATATTCCTGAAGGGGAGGACCCCGGTGGGGTTGGGTCTCTCCGTCTTCGGGGGGGTTCCCGTCGAGCGCACCATCACCCCCACGGATACGGGCGACTCGATCTACGGGGGACGCCTGTTCTTCTCCCGCGCGGGGTTCGCGGAGATCGGGGTCAGCTACCTCATGGAAAAGGGTGATTTCCAGGGGGATGACCGGGAGATGATCGGCGGGGACCTCTGGATTTCCCCGGGCATCCCGGTGGAGCTTACGGGGCGCGCCTTCTACAATGTATCTACCAGCGCCATGGCCCAGCAGCGCTACGTCCTGCGCATTACTTCCATCTCCCGTCTGGACCTGGCGGTGGGGTACGAGGAGTATACGTACAAGGACCTGTTCCAGACGGCCCTGCATTCCGCGTTCCTCTCCCCCACGATCGACAACACCGACGAGGTGCAGAGCGTGTTCGCCATCGCAGACTTCCAGATCGCCGAGGGGTTGACGGTGGAGGCGGGGGTAAAAAGCATCAAGCATGAACTGAGCAATCCGGGAGACGCCACCCGGGCCGAGCTGGGGCTTAGATATGCCTACAACGACCGGAACGACGTGGCCGGGCTGTCGGCGGCCTTCGTGTCGGCGGACCGGGCCGAGAACGAGTATCAGGAGTTCCGGGCTTTTGCGATCTATTCCCCGGGACTGTGGCGCTTCTCGCTGGATGCCCTGACCCAGCGGTACGAGGAACCGATAGGCGGAATCGATGACGCGTACCAAGTCGTGGGGTCCGCCGGCGTCCAGGCGCTTCCGTATCTCAAGTTTTCCGGGGACGTGACGTACACACGAAGCCCGAGGTTCACGGAGGACTACGCCGGACTCGTCCGGGTGTCGATCGATCTCAGCGGCTCGACGGGAGAAGAGGGCTTGTTGGGACGAGCCGGGAAAGAGGAAACGAAGGCCGCGGCGGCGGAAACGCCGCCTGTCGAGACTGCGCCCTCTCCGGAAACCGCTCCCGCAACGCCTGAGACAGAGCTCCCGGCGGTGGCTTCCGCCCCGGAAGCGGTCCTCGCGAAGCCCGATACCGGACTCCCGGCGGCCGGCGGCCCAGCGGGTGAGGTCGCCGCACTGCCTGCAGGCCTTGCGGCCGGAGCCGATATCTCCGGTAAGCCCGCGGAAGCGCCAAAGCCCGTCCCGGTACCGTCCCTGACGCCGCGGGAAGACAGGCAGGCAAAGGCCGTTTCCGACCCGAGCACCTATCTCAACCAAATGGCGTCGGAGATCCGGGCGAAGTTCCAGGATGCCATCGTCGGGCGGCGGGGGGAGGTCGTGGAGTTCACCCTGCCGTCGGACCTCGCCTTCAACGTGGGCAGTGAGGAAGTGAAGCCGGCGGCAAGGAAGTCCCTCGCCACGGCGGCGGAGATCCTGAAGCGATACCCGGAGACGCTGGTGACGATCGAAGGCCATACCGATTCGATGGGAATGCTCGAATCCAACCAGGAACTGAGCGAAAAGCGCGCCCGGACCGTCTTCGACATCCTCGTGCGGAACGGGGTCTCCCCGATGCGCCTAAGCATGCGCGGGTACGGGGAACGCTTCCCCATAGCCGACAATGCGACGGCGAAAGGCCGGCAGGCCAACAGGCGCGTCCAGATGAAGATCCGCCTGGACAGGAACTTGAAGTCCCGGCAAGGGCAGGGGGGATAGGCATGGAAAAACTTTGGAGATCTCTCCGCCGTCCAGGAGACGGTGCAAAACTTCACACCACTCGACCAGACAGGGAGGCGAACCAATTGAGACCCGGATCCATATCCTCGCACGCGAAAAAGGGCGGGTGGTTCCTTCTCGTAAAACCGGCGGTGCGCAGCGCCACTGCGGGGTTGTTCATCGTGGCGGTCGCCCTGTCCCTTTCCCTCGGTTGCGCCGTCCTGTCCCAGGAGGAGTCCATTCCGCCGAAGCACCCGGAGGATCTGGCCGGATGGCGTGCCGACTGCCTGGAATGCCACGAGGACGTATCCACGGGGGCGTTGAAACCGTACGCCACCTTCCGGCACTCGATCGTGTTCGTCAAAAGCCTGCACCCGATGTATGCGTCGCAGGCGCAGAACCTGTGCGCGTCGTGCCACGCCCCCTCGTTCTGCCAGACGTGCCACGTCCGGAAAGAGGAACTGAAGCCGAGCACGAAGATGGGGGACCGGCCCGACCGGGTTCTCCCGCACCGCGGGGATTACATCGTGCTGCACCAGATCGACGGGCGCCTCGACCCCGGCTCGTGCTTCCGGTGCCACGGAAACAAGAACGACTCCATGTGCCGGGCCTGCCACCGGTGAGGCAGGAGGCATATTCCGGTTTATGGGAACTGTGAAACGGAGGAAAGCGAAAATGGGGAAGAAGAACAACGTCCGGTTCCTGTGGCCGATCCTCTTCGGGATACTTGTTGCCGTCGGGTTCGGCGGGTGCTCGTCCGGGCCCTCCTCATCCAGCCTTGACGTCCAGGGGAACCACCCCGCGGGATGGGTTACCTCCACGGGGGGAACGCATGCGGCTTTCGCGCTTCCCGACGGCAGTGCGTGCACGGAGTGCCACGGGGACGACCTGACCGGCGGGATAGCCAACGTTTCCTGCTTCCTCGCCTCGCGGAACGGGGTAGAGTGCCATGCGAACGGCCCGACCTTCTAATCGCTTACCAGGCTGAACAAGGCAGGCGGCAACTTCCACGGGACCGCCTTAACAGACAACGAGCCGTTCCCCACGGTGTTCCACCCGACGGGGTGGGCGAATCCCGATGCGCACGGACTCTCGGCGAAGTCGGCGCCGGGCATAGCAAGCGGGGTCGCTTTCTGCCAGACTTGCCACGGCGACGATTTCGGGGGCACGGGCAACGCGCCCTCCTGCCTGAACAACGCCTTCTGCCACGGTTCCGAGGTCATGTCTCCCCATTCGCCTTCCCCGTGGAGATTGAGCGCAAGGACGCATACGAACACGGATACGGGAAATGCGGAGGTATGCGCGCTCTGCCACTTGGGCGGCGGATCGGTTGTCATAACCCCGCCGTCACCTGTCCCGGCCGGGGTCACCCCGGGGTGCTTCAACAACACGCTGTGCCACGGGGAGGACCATGACGGCGAGGATTGGTAATGAGGTCGGACTTTGAAAGGGATTTTCCGCAGGGGTCCAAATCCGAAAAATGAAATCTCGAGGGAAGGAAGTTACATTCTTGCAACCACCCTTCACCATAATAGGAATAAGGTGCCGTTTGTTTTGGGCTTATTGTCCCATAAATATGGCCCAACCCTTGCACGCAAGTTGTTCCTATTTGTAAAAATAATGCCGCGATGGAATTGGGGGGCCCGACATCTTGCCGCCCCCGGGGGAGAAACATGTTCCGTTTGGAGGATTCCGTGAGACTTGGGAGAGCAGGAAAGAGGGGATGGAGTGCAATCCTGCCCCTTTGGCCGATCCTTTTCGGGATATTCGTAGGCTTGGTATCCGGCGGGTGCTCGTCCGGCGGCGGCAACACGTCGGCATTCAGCCTCGTAAATGACCAGGGGAGCCATCCCGCGAACTTCCTCTCGACCCATCCGGGATTTGTCGGTTCCACGGCGAGCGAGTGCACGCCGTGCCACGGGGACGACCTGACCGGGGGGATCGCGAACACCTCCTGTTTCACCGCGGCCTGCCACCACGGCACGCTTCCTGGCTGGGACTCTCCTGTGGTGCACGGCGCGTCGGCGAAGAGAGTCCCGGGAAATGGAGGATTTACCTCCTGCCAGATTTGCCATGCGGTCGACTTCACCGGCGACGGGTCGCTCGTCTCCTGCCTGAACAATGCCGCGTGCCACGGCGCGGGGGTGCAGTCCCCCCATCCGGCCATACCGTGGCGCGCCTCGTCGGGCCCCACTCATACGGATACGGCCCCGCAGAACGCGTCGGTATGCGCGGCGTGCCATTTCCCCGGGTCGGCGAACAATCCGGCGAATCATCCGGAGACTCCCGCGCCGCAGGGCACCGCGGCCGGGTGCTTCAACAACACGCTATGCCACGGGGAGGCCGCGCCCCACGCACTTGGCGCCGACTGGCTCGATCCCGCCGTCGGCGGTGCGAATTTCCACGGTCTGACCGCGAAGCAGGACCTGTCGTTCTGCCAGACCTGCCATGGAACTCCGGGAACGACGCAGTTTGACGGGGGCGCCGCCTCCACCTCCTGCTCGGCTTCTACTTGCCATACTGCCGCCAGGGGCCATTCCATCCCCTGGTTCGAGGCGCCTCAGCCGTTCCCGGGTTATGTCGCCTCCCACCGGGACTCCGGGAACCGTGACGTGGCCTGCGCGATCTGCCACGATGTCACGCAGGGGCGCACGGCCCCCGACAGCGCGGCGCCGAGCTGCTTCTCCGATACCAGCAACGGGACATCCTGCCACGTCAATGGGCCGGGGAACGCAAATCACTCCGTCCCGTTCCTTGCTTCGGCCC
>DAOUUI010000213.1 GCA_030668225.1 Deltaproteobacteria bacterium | reverse complement strand
TCCGCCCTGTACCGTGGACCCAAGGCGCAGCGGGGGGTTCCACGCAGCGGCCTGTGGAGCGAGGAATGGGAATCGCCGCGAAGCGGCGTCCGGTACGCGAGTGGAACCGGCAGCGAGCGGGCGAAAGGTCGCGAGCGTAGCGGAGTGGAATCCCCCGCGAGCCAGGGTCCTCCCACAGGAAGCAGCAGCCCCCGGAGGGGATCGCCGTGAGCGCTGACCTCCTCTCGGTCCGGGACCTCACCGTATCCTTCCGCACGGAGCGGGGGCAGGTGCGCGCCCTGTTCGGCGTCTCCTTCTCCCTTTTACCAGGGGAAACGCTGGGGTTGGTGGGGGAGTCGGGGTGCGGAAAGACGGTGACGGCCCTTTCTCTCCTCAAGCTTATTCCCTCCCCGCCCGCCGTCATCGAGGGAGGCAAGGCATTCTTCCGCGGGAGGGATCTTCTCCCTCTCCCCGAGAAAGGGATGTGCGAGGTGCGCGGGAAGGAGATCTCGATGATCTTCCAGGAGCCGATGACGTCGCTCAACCCCGTTCTCACCATCGGAGACCAGGTCGCCGAGGTCTTCACCGCCCACCGGACCTGCGGGAAGAAGGAGGCCGCCGCGCGGGCCGTTACGTGGCTCAGGCGGGTGAAGATGCCGGATCCCGAGAGGAGAGCGCGGGAGTACCCGCACCAGATGAGCGGCGGGATGCGGCAGCGGGCGATGATCGCGATGGCGCTCGCCCTCGAGCCGGCGCTCCTCATCGCGGACGAGCCCACCACGGCGCTCGACGTCACCATCCAGGCCCAGATCCTCTCCCTCCTCGGGGAGATGCGCGAACAGCAGAGGATGGCGATCCTCCTCATCACCCATGACCTCGGGGTGGTCTCGGAGTTTGCCGAACGGGTGGCGATCATGTACCTGGGCCGGATCGTAGAGATCGCGCGGACGGCGGATCTCTTCGCCGATCCCGTACACCCCTATACGCAAGGGTTGCTCCGCTCCCTCCCCGGGAGGAGAACCGGGGAACGAAGGCTCCCGTCGATCCCGGGGACGGTCCCCGATCTTGACGCCATTCCGCCCGGCTGCCCCTTCGCCGACCGGTGCCCCTTCCGGCAGGAGGCCAAGGCCCGCTTCCGCGACGGGGAAACGGAAAGGGACGAACTGGCGGTCTGCGACCGGGTGGATCCTCCTCTCGAGGAGTACGCTCCGGGCCACCAGGCGGCGTGCCACCATCAAAGGAAGGTCCGGAAGGGGGACGCGGGATGAGCCTGGAGAGCGGCCCTCTTCTCTTTCTGGAGAACATCTGCAAGTTCTTCCCGGTGAGGAAATCGTTCTTCTCCACCGAGACGCTGCGGGTTACCGCAATCGACGGCGTGTCGATCGAAGTGTTCCCGGGGAAGACGGTGGGGCTGGTGGGGGAGTCGGGGTGCGGGAAGACGACGCTTGGGCGGGTGGCGATCCGTCTGATCTCCCCCGACGCGGGAAGGGTGGTCTTCGAAGGGCGGGACATCACGGCGCTATCCGGCGAGGAGCTCCGCCGGACCCGGAAAAAGATGCAGATCATCTTCCAGGATCCCTACTCCTCCCTGAACCCCCGGATGCGGGTCCGTGACATCGTGGGGGAAGGGTGGCGGGTCCACGGGATCGCCCGCGGGGGCGAGATCCGGGAGATGGCCGAGCAACTTCTCCGGCGGGTGGGCGTTTCCGCCGACTCCGCCGACAAGTACCCCCACGAGTTTTCGGGCGGACAGAGACAGAGAATCGGGATCGCCCGGGCGATCGCCCTCTCCCCCCGGCTCGTCGTGGCCGACGAGCCGGTGTCGGCCCTGGACGTCTCCGTGCAGGCGCAGATCCTGAACCTGCTCCGCGACATCCAGGAGGAATACGGGATCGCTTACCTTTTCGTCTCCCACGACCTGCGGGTGATCCGCCACGTAAGCGACACCGTGGCCGTCATGTAT
>DAOUUI010000233.1 GCA_030668225.1 Deltaproteobacteria bacterium | reverse complement strand
TTCATCGCCTCCGTCCCCATCGCCATTCTCTACAACCTGTTCGTCGACCGGTTCATCGCCGGGTTCACGGTAGGCGCGATCAAATAGAGGCGTCCGCGCAGGGCCTCAACGGATCTTCAGCACGATCTTTCCCCGCACGCGGCCCGCCTGGCTTTGCCGCTGCGCCTCTGCCGCTTCCTCGAGGCGCATTTCCTGGAGGGCGGGTGGCCGGACGGCGCCGCTCTCGAGGAGCGCCCCGATCCGGCGGAGCTGCTCCCCGTCAGGTGTGACAAAGACGTGGGCCGCCTCGACCCCGTAACGCCGTGCCTCCTCCTCCGAGGGGACATTCACGATGGATACGAGCTTTCCCCCTTTTTTCAGAACTTCGTAGCTTTTCCGCTGCACATCGTTCCCCACGGCGTCGAAGACGAGGTCGATCCCGCCGGGCTCCCTCTTCCTGACGGCGTCGATGAAATTCTCCTTCCTGTAGTCGATGGCCACGTCCGCTCCCAGGGATTTCACGTACGCATGGTTGGCCCCGCCTGCCGTCGTGAGCACCTCCGCGCCCGTATGCTTTGCGAACTGGATCGCGAAGCTCCCGACACCTCCGGCCCCCGCGTGGATGAGGACCCTGTCCCCCGCCTGGATCTTCGCGGCGTCGAACAGGGACTGCCATGCGGTAAGACCGGCCAGGGGGATGCAGGCTGCTTCGGCAAACCCGACATTCTTCGGCATGGGCGCCACCGCGGCCTGGTTCATCGTCACGAATTCGGCGTAGGTGCCAAAACCGACCTTCGGCTTCCGACAATAGGCGTACACCCGGTCGCCGATCCGGAACCCCGTGACGTTCTTCCCCGTGTCCTTCACCGTCCCCGCGGCGTCCCATCCGAGAATGACCGGGAACTCGTGGGGAAACATGCCCGCCAGCATCCCTTCCCGGATCTTCCAGTCGACGGGATTCACCGCAGCGTACGCGACTTCGATCAGCACCTCATCCGCTGCCGGCTCGGGAGAGGGAACGTCCGCCGGGCGAAGCACCTCCGGCCCCCCGAACGATTCGATCACGATGGCTTTCACGGTTTTCCCTCCTTGCTCAGTGGATTGGAAAGTCTCTCTTCATGATAACGGATATGGTTCCCCTTCGATCCGGGACTATGATAAAGGTTTCGGAAACGGATGCGAGTCCGGGAGAAAGGAGAAGGTGTCCGATGAAGCAGCCTGGGAGCCCAGGCCCCCTGATGTTCGGGTTCGAGGGAAAGACGGTACCCCCGCGGCTGTCACGATGGCTCCGGGAGGGAACGGTGGCCGGGGTAATCCTTTTCTCGCGAAACGTGGAGACTCCCCGCCAGGTCCGGGATCTGTGCCGGGAGATTCGCACCGCCGCCGGGAGGGGACGTCCCGCCCCGCTCATCGCCATCGACCAGGAAGGGGGCAGGGTGATGCGCCTCACGGCACCGGGATTTACCCGCTTTCCCCCGGCCCGGTGCTACTCCCTGTTCTGCTGCCGTGCTTCGCGCGTTGCGGAGGCCGTCGGCGAGTCGATGGCCGGGGAACTTCGCGCCGTCGGGATCGACATCAACTTCGCTCCTGTTCTCGACGTCGACAGCAACCCGGAAAACCCCGTGATCGGGGACCGTGCTCTCTCCTCCGACCCGGAAATCACCGCGGAGCTCGGGATCGCCTTCATGCGCGGGACCCTTTCCGGCGGCGT
>DAOUUI010000029.1 GCA_030668225.1 Deltaproteobacteria bacterium | reverse complement strand
TGGGGACGACGCTCGAACAGGCGAAGGAGATTCTCCACAAGAACCGGATCGAGAAGCTGCTCGTGGTCGACCGGCACAACAACCTGCGCGGACTCATCACGATCAAGGACATACTGAAAATCAAGAAATACCCTCTCGCCTGCAAGGACGGCAAGGGAAGGCTGCGCGTCGGGGCGGCCGTCGGCGTCGGCCCCGGCTGGGAAAATCGGATCGACATGGTTCTTTCGGCCGGTGCGGACATCGTCTGCGTCGACACGGCTCACGGACATTCCCGCGATGTGACCGACGTGGTCAGGGAAATCCGGAAAAATTTCGGGGATGTTCAGCTCATTGCCGGAAACGTGGCGACCGGCGAGGGAACGGATGCGCTCATCAAGGCCGGTGCCCACTGCGTGAAGGTGGGCGTGGGGCCGGGGTCGATCTGCACCACCCGGGTAATCGCGGGAGTGGGCGTTCCCCAGATCTCCGCGATCATGAAGTGCGCCGCAGCGGCGTCGAAGAAGAAAATTCCCCTTGTCGCGGACGGAGGGATCAAGTTCTCGGGGGACATCACCAAGGCCCTTGCGGCGGGAGCCACCGCGGTGATGATCGGATCCGTGTTTGGAGGGACGGACGAAAGCCCCGGGGAGATCGTGCTTTACCAGGGGAGATCGTACAAGGTGTACCGAGGGATGGGATCGCTCGAGGCGATGAGAAAGGGAAGCAGGGACCGTTATTTCCAGGCCCACGTCGAATCCGAAGCGAAGCTTGTGCCGGAGGGAATCGAAGGAAGGGTCCCTTACCGGGGGCCGGTGTCCTCCATGATCTTCCAGCTCGTCGGGGGTCTGAAATCCGGAATGGGATACGTGGGCGCCAGGAACATCGCGGACCTTAAGAAGCGGGCAAAGTTCATGAAAATCACGGCGGCGGGACTCAAGGAGAGCCACGTCCACGACGTCATCATCACGAAGGAAGCGCCGAACTACCGCCTGGAGTAATGGTTTGAACGAAAAGGTGCTGATCCTCGATTTCGGGTCGCAGTACACGATGCTCATCGCCCGGCGCATCCGGGAACTGAAGGTGTACTGCGAAATCCATCCATACAACGTCGGGACGGAGTTCGTCCGGAATTTCCGGCCAGACGGCATCGTCCTCTCGGGCGGTCCCGCCAGCGTCTACGGGGAGAGCGCGCCGCGGATTTCGAAAGACATCCTGACGATGGGGGTACCGGTCCTGGGGATCTGCTACGGGATGCAGCTCCTTGCCGATCTCATGGGTGGGAAGGTGACAAAGACCGCCGATCGCGAGTACGGCTTCGCCAACATCCGGGGCCAGTGGGGCGACCCTTTGTTCCTCGGGATCGAGGAGTTCCGGCACAACATGACGATCCAGGTGTGGATGAGCCACGGGGACCGGATTGAAAAGATGCCGGAAGGGTTCACATCGATCGCCCTTTCGGAAAACTCCCCCGTGGCAGCCATGACAGACGAAGCCCATCGACTGTACGGTGTCCAGTTTCATCCGGAAGTTGCCCATACCCCCAAGGGGAAGGAAATCCTGTCCAACTTCCTCTTCCGCATCTGCGGCCTGTCTCCCCTCTGGACGATGCATTCTTTCATCGAGGCAAGCGTTGGCAGGATTCGCGAAACGGTGGGGAAGGAGAACATCGTGCTCGGCCTCTCCGGCGGTGTCGATTCCTCCGTTGCGGCGGTTCTGCTGCACCGGGCCCTGGGCGACCAGCTGACCTCCATCTTCGTAAACAACGGACTGCTCCGCAAGAACGAGACGCAAGAAGTCCTGCACACCTTCCGGGAGGGGATCGGACTTCACCTGGAGTACGTCGACGCGTCGGATCGGTTCCTGAAGGCCCTTGAAGGGGTTTCCGACCCGGAGACGAAGCGGAAGGTAATCGGCGAGGAGTTCATCCGGGTGTTCGAAGAGGCAGCGGGAAAGATCCCGGGAGTCCGGTTCCTGGGGCAAGGCACCCTGTATCCCGACGTGATCGAAAGCGTCTCCTTCAAGGGGCCGTCGGCCACGATCAAGTCCCACCACAACGTCGGGGGCCTCCCGGAGAAGATGCACCTGAAGCTCGTCGAGCCGCTCCGGGAACTTTTCAAGGATGAGGTGCGTGAGCTCGGCCGCGAACTCTCCGTCCCCGACCATATTATTGACCGGCAGCCGTTCCCCGGGCCGGGACTGGCTGTGCGGATCATCGGGCCGGTGACCGAGGAGCGGATCTGCATGCTTCAGGAGGCCGATGCCATCGTGCTGGAGGAGGTGAGAAACGCCGGCCTTTACGAATCGATCTGGCAGTCCTTCGCCGTCCTCCTCCCGATCAAGACGGTGGGTGTCATGGGCGACGAGAGGACGTACGAGAACGTGGCTGCCGTTCGCGCCGTGCACAGCCAGGACGGGATGACCGCCGACTGGGTCCGTCTCCCGTACGACCTGCTCCAGCGGATCTCGACACGCATGATCAACGAGGTCAAGGGGATCAATCGTGTTGTGTACGACATATCCTCCAAGCCTCCCAGCACGATAGAATGGGAGTAGAACAGGGCGGGATGCCGGAACCGGCACCACCAGGGGGCAACTGTTGAAGGAATTCGTCCACCTGCACCTGCATTCCCAGTACAGTCTCTTAGACGGGGCGATCAAGATCGAGGACCTCGTGCGCAAGGTCGCCGGGATGGGGATGTCCGCCGTGGCGCTGACCGACCACGGGGGAATGATCGGCACGGTGGACTTCTACGAGAAGGCGAACCAGGAAGGGATCAAGCCCATCATCGGGGCCGAGGTCTACGTGACCCCCGGATCCCGTCACGACCGCAAGTCGACGCCGGGCGAGGAAAGGCCGCACCACCTCATCCTGCTGGCCGAATCGGACGAGGGGTATCACAACCTCATCCGGCTGGTGTCCCGGGGCCACGTCGAGGGGTTCTACTACAAGCCCCGCGTAGACAAGGAGATCCTTCGCGAGCACGCGAAAGGGATTATCGCCACCTCCGCCTGCCTGCAGGGAGAGATTCCGGTCCTGCTTGCCCAGGATAAGAAGGGACGGGCGGCGGAAGCCGTCGAGGAATACAAGGAGATCTTTCCGGACGGCCGGTATTTCCTCGAGATCCAGGACAACGGGATGGCCGCCCAGAACAGGGCGAACCCCAAGATCATCGAACTCGCCCGCAGGATGGGAACGCCGCTCGTGGCCACCAACGATTGCCACTACCTCGAGCGGAAGGACGCCCGGGTACACGACATCCTGCTCTGCCTGCAGACGGGAAAGGTCATCGGAGCAGCGGACAGGATGCGGTTCGAGACAGACCAGTTCTACGTGAAGGCGCCGGAGGAATTCGAACGGGCCTTCGGGCACGTGGCCCCGGATGCCCTTAAAAACACCGTCGCGATCGCGGAACGCTGTAACGTGAAACTCGATCTCGGGCATAACAAGATCCCGGAGTTCCAGGTGCCCGAGGGGATGACCTCGGACCAGTACCTGGGAAAACTTGCCACGGATGGGCTTCTCCGGCGGTTCCAGGAGATGAGGACGCGATCGGGGAAAATCGGGCCGGAGACAGAGGAGAACTACCGGAAGAGGCTCGAGTACGAACTGACAGTCATCCAAAAAACCGGGTTTTCAGGCTATTTCCTGATCGTCTGGGACTTCATCCGGTTTGCGAAGGAACAGGGGATCCCCGTGGGACCGGGCCGGGGAAGCGCTGCGGGGAGCCTCGTCGCGTATTCCTTACGGATTACAGAGGTCGACCCCCTGACGTACGGCCTGCTTTTCGAGCGATTCCTCAACCCCGAGCGGATCAGCCTCCCGGACATCGACTGCGACTTCTGCAAGGACCGCCGGGACGAGGTAATCCGGTACGTGGAGCGCCGGTACGGAAAGGAGAATGTCGCCCAGATCATCACCTTCGGAACGATGAAGGCCCGGGCCGCCGTTCGCGACGTCGGACGAGTCCTCGAGATGCCGTACGCAGATGTCGACACGATCGCGAAGCTCATCCCGCCGGACCTCGGGATGACGATCAGGAAAGCGCTTGCGGTCGAGCCGAGACTGCAGGAGATGATCGAAGGAAATCCGAAAGTTGCCGATCTCTTCGAGTACGCGAAGGGGATCGAAGGGCTGTCCCGTCACGCTTCGACCCACGCTGCCGGAGTTGTCATCGCGAACCGGCCGATCACGGAGTACGTCCCCCTGTACAGGAACTCGAACGGCGAAATCACGACGCAATTCCCGATGCAGCACATCGAGAAGGTCGGGCTGGTCAAATTCGATTTCCTGGGCTTGCGGACGCTCACGGCGATCCACAACACCCGGCAGTTGATCCGTGAAGGGCGAGGGGAGGAGATCGACGTCGACACGCTTTCGCTCTCCGACCCGGAGACCTACGAAATGCTCTCCAGGGGGGACACCGCAGGAGTCTTCCAGTGCGAGAGCCAGGGCTTCACGGATCTGCTCCTTCGCCTCAAACCGGACCGGTTCACCCACCTCATCGACGCGGTTGCCCTCTATCGGCCGGGCCCCCTCCAGAGCGGGATGGTGGAGGACTTCATCGCGAGGCGGCACGCGCAGAAGGCGATCGAGTACCTGCTGCCGGAGCTCGAGGAGATCCTGCGGGATACGTACGGCGTCATCGTCTACCAGGAGCAGGTCATGCAGATCGCGGTCGCACTCGGTGGCTTCTCCATGGGGGAGGCGGACGTCCTCCGAAAGGCCATGGGGAAGAAGGACCCGGCGCTCATGGAAAACCAGAAAGTCCGTTTCCTCGAGGGGGCGAAGGAGAAGAAGATATCCGGGAGGAAATCTGCGGCCATCTTCGATCTCATGGCACAGTTCGGCGAATACGGATTCAACAAGTCCCACAGCGCGGCGTACGCGCTTCTGGCTTACCAGACCGCCTACCTCAAGACGCACTATCCCGTGGAGTTCTTCTGCGCCCTGATGACCTCGGAGTCGGGAGACACCGCGAAGATCATCCGGTACATGGCGTACTGCAGGGAGCGCAGCATCCCTGTTCTTCCTCCGGACGTCAACGAATCCCGTTTCGCCTTCCATCCTTCCGGCCAGGCGATCCGGTTCGGGCTTTCCGCGATCAAGGGAGTGGGGGAGGCCGCCATCGAAGTCATCGGGAACGCAAAGGAGGAGGAACCGTTCGCTACGGCTACGGATTTTCTCTCCCGCATGGACCTTCGCAAGGTGAACAAAAGAGCGGTCGAGAGTCTTGTCAAGGCGGGAGCCCTGGACTCCCTCGAACCCGACCGGGGGGGATTGTTCGAAAGACTTCCGTCCCTGATGGAAGAGGCCCAGGAGGCAGCACGAAGGCGGGAATCCGGCCAGTACGCTCTCTTCGCGGCGCCCATCGAAACCCCCTCCGCGCGGGAACCGGAGAGAACACCTTCCCCTCCCACCTGGAGCAGACGGGAAAGGCTGGCACACGAGCGGGATGCGCTCGGATTCTACATCACCGGTCATCCGCTGGACGAGTACCCTGGGGAGATCGAGCTCTTCGCGAATGCCGTCTCGTCGCGGGTGCCTTTAATGGGTTCGGGCACGGAGATAAGAATCGGGGGGATCATCAGTTCCCTTCGCCAGAAGACGACGAAACAGGGCAAGAAGATGGCCTATCTTCAATTGGAGGACCAGGAGGGCGTCATCGAGGTGATCGTATTCCCGGAAGTCTTCCAGCAAAGCCAGGATGCCCTTTCCTGCGAAGGACCGGTTTTCCTCGTCGGGCGGGTGGAAGCGGAGGACAAGACCGTAAAGGTCATCGCGACGGAGATCTTCCAGATGGGAAACGTCCGGGAACGGCTTGCCCGGTCCGTCCATTTCCAGATCTACACCGACAGGATGACACCTGCCGACATCCTCGACCTGCGAAAGATGCTCGAGCGGAACGCCGGGGAGAAAAGGGGGTTTCTGCACCTCGTGCGCGAAGGGGAATACGAGGCGGTTCTCGCCCTGCCGGAAACCTATGGCGTCGCCCCGTCACTCACACTGGCACGCGAATTACGGGTGAGGTTCGGGTACGACGTATTGCGACTCCATTGACGATGGGCGTGACCGATTCCCCCGAGCGGGCCTGGCTTGTATGGGCACAGCGCAAAAGACGGCCCCATCCGGGAGCCCCTCCCCCTGCCGACCTGCTCGAAGAACTTGCGAGCCTTGTAACGGCCGCAGGCGGGATCGTGGCCGGAACTCGTCCCCAGCCCCTTTCCAGGGAAAATCCGGCAACCCTGATCGGTTCAGGAACGATTGCGAGCCTCCGGGAAACCGTCCAGCAAAACGACGTGGACCTGGTCGTCTTCCAGAATCTTCTCCGGCCGAACCAGCAGGCTAATCTCGAAAGAGAACTTGGCGTCAAGGTTCTCGACCGCAGGGAGGTCATCCTGGATATCTTCGCCCGGAGGGCGCACAGCCGGGAGGGGAAGCTCCAGGTCGAGCTCGCCCAGCTCTCCTTCCGGGTGGGGCGGTTGACCGGGGGGAGGAGGGATCTTTCCCGGCTCGGAGGCGGCATCGGAACAAGAGGCCCGGGGGAAAAGAAGCTCGAGGAGGACCGGCGCCGGATCCGGACCCACGTCCGACAGATTGAGAGGGAACTGCTCACGGTAAGGAGGACGAGGACGCTTCACTACCGCAGGCGGAGGGAGATGGGGTTTCCCGTCGTAGCGCTGGTGGGATACACAAACGCCGGGAAATCCACCCTGTTCAACCGGTTGACCGGGGCAGACGTCTTCGTGGCGGACAAGCTGTTCGCAACGCTCGACCCCACCGCGAGAAGATTTTCGTTGCCCGGAGGCGGCACGGCGATTCTGGTGGACACCGTGGGATTCATCCATGACCTCCCGTCCGAGCTCCGTGAAGCGTTCCTTGCCACGCTGGAGGGGATCGGGGAAGCAGACCTGCTCGTCCACGTGGGCGACGGGAGTTCCGGGGAAATGGAGGAAAGCATCTCGTCCGTCGAGAAAATTCTTGCGGAGCTCGGATTTTCCGCTAAGCCATCCCTTCTTGCCATCAACAAGTCGGACCTGACGGGGGATTCCGGGTACTGCCCCCCGGGGGCGATCCGCATTTCGGCTGCGACGGGATCCGGGATACCGGCGTTGCTCAAAGAAGTGGAAGGAGGAGTATGGCTGCACCGTTCGTCCGGAAGCGGTTTGACCAGGCGAGGCTGATCAACATCGCCAACGGGCTTACCGCCACCCGCGTCCTTCTCGTTCCTCTCTTTGCCTACCTGCTGATCTCCAACAGGTTCCGGCCCGCACTCCTGGTCTTCGTCATATGCGGGACCAGCGACATGCTGGACGGTCTCCTGGCAAGGTGGCTCCATCAGAGGACGGTCGTCGGGTTCTACCTTGATCCAATCGCGGACAAACTGCTCATGGCAACGTCATTCGTGGTTCTCGCCATCGTGGAAGTGGTTCCCCTCTGGCTGGCCATCATGGTGATCAGCCGCGACATCTTCATTCTCGTCGGAAGCCTGCTCTACCTGATATTGCTCGATTCGGAGGATATCGCCGTCACGGGGATCAGCAAGGGAAACACCGCCGTCCAGATCCTGACCGTGATCTATTTCCTGGCCAGCCGGGCGTTCCCCGGGGCATGGGGTCATGTCCCCGCGGGCTCCGAGGTCTGGGTGACAGGGGCGGTTGTCGCAATGTGCGCCCTGTCGACTGCGGTTTCGGGGCTCCAATACCTCCTTATCGGGATCCGGAAACTTTCCCGTGCATGAAACGAAACCAGTTCCCGAAGAACGGGGACGTTCCTAAGAACTCTTCCTCCCCTGCGGCGTGGGTCGTGGTCGTGCGTCCGGCTGCGAGTGCCGGATCCCGGGGAACCTGGCTCGCCGGCCTCCAGAGGTCCATTCCCTCAGATCCCGGCATTCGAGGGCCGCTGCATCCGCTCCGGCTTCGTTGCCCGTCCTCACCGTACCGCGGCGGGTACGCCTCGGCCGGGCGCCTCGCCGGAAGCGGCGCATCGAACCTCTCGGTGCACGGTCTCTTCAGGAACGGACCTCTGGAATCCGGGGGGCTCTGTTAAATGCCCGCATCCCTGCGCCCGAAATTTATCCGCCCGCGATATGCGATAATGTTATGCATCCATGAAGCGTAGCACTGGAAATACGCTCGAGCGCGCCGCGGACCCGAACCGGCAGGAAAGTGCCGGGGTCCGTGTGGAATCGGTGTCCCGGGGCTCCGTCGCGGAACGCGCAGGGATCAACGCGGGCGACAGGATCCTCTCCGTCGCGGGGGAGGACGTCTTCGATCTTCTCGACCTGCACTATCTTACCAGCCGGAGGCGGTTCCTTCTCCAGTGGGAAACGAAGCGAGGAGAGGAGAGGGAGAGGATCATCCGGACCGCGGGGGATCCTCTCGGGATCTTTCCGGAGCCGATTCGGGTACGCCGGTGCAGGAACCGGTGCATCTTCTGCTTCGTTCACCAACTGCCGAAGGGGATGCGCAGGAGCCTGTATATCAAGGACGAGGACGTCCGGCTATCCTTCCTTGAAGGAAATTACGTTACCTTCTCCGATATCACCGAGGAGGAAATCCGGAAGATCATCCGCTACCGCCTCTCCCCCCTCTACGTCTCCATCCACACGACCGATGCGGGGCTTCGCAGGCGGATGCTCGGAAATCCCCGCGCGGCCGACGTGATGGAGGTCATGCGTCGCCTCCTATCGGCCGGAATCGTTCTTCACGGTCAGATTATCGTGTGTCCGGGGATAAACGACGGGAAGGAACTTGCGCGGTCGCTCGCGGAGCTCTCCGGCCTTCGGCCCGGGCTCATGACCGTCGCCGTGGTGCCTGTCGGGCTCACCTCGCACAGGCGCGGACTTCCCCCCCTAAGGGCAGTCAACCGCCGGGAGGCGGCGGCGACGCTCTCGCTGCTCGCCCGGTTGCGACGTCGTCTCGGGAACCGGGAAGGCGAGCCCTTTGCCGTTGCTGCGGACGAGTATTACCTGATTGCAGGGGCAAAGATCCCCGGACGCCGTGCCTACGGCTCGTTCGCGCAGATATGCAACGGCGTGGGGCTCCTCCGGAGGTTCCTGACCGACTCGCGAACCCTGTTCCGGCGGAAGAGGTGGAAGAGGACGGATGCGGGAGGCACGGTGATAAGCGGGGTCTCCCCCAGAACGTATATAGCCGGATTTCTGAATGAATTCTCCCTGCGGGCAGGGGCCGGATTCACCCACTTGCCGGTGAAAAACCGCCTGATGGGAGAAAGCGTGACGGTTACGGGCCTTCTCGCGGGGGAGGATATCCTGTCCGCCCTGCGGAAAAAAGGGGCCTCCCGGGTGTATATCCCCTCCGTGTGCCTACGGGATGCAGGTGACCTTTTCCTCGACAACATGCCTCTTGCGGACATCGCCATGGAAACGGGGGCCGCGGTACACCTGTTCGACCCCACTCCCGGAGGATTCTACGAAACGGTCAGCAACGTTAGTATATCTATATTTTAATTGACATTTTGGCGAACGTTCTGCTAACTATAATATGCTTTATGGCCTTGAGGGCGATTAGCTCAGTTGGTTAGAGTACCTGCTTGACATGCAGGGGGTCACTGGTTCAAGTCCAGTATCGCCCACCATTTTCTCTTGCCTGCACGGTGGAACCCTTTCTGGCCTCGCGCCGGGGTACCGGTGCTAGAGGAGATTTTTGCTTTACGGGAACGGGTACGATGACGCTCTTGGAGCTGGCAAAACAACAAGGAAAAGCGAAGGTGGCAATCGCCGCCCGCATTGACGGGTTTCTGCGGGACCTCGCTGCCCAGGCGCCTCCGGATGGGAAGGTCGAATGGGTGACGCCCGGGGACCCCGACGGAATCGAGATCATGCGGCACAGCGCATCGCATGTGATGGCGGCGGCGGTCAAGGAGCTCTTCCCGGAGGCGAAAATCACCATCGGGCCTGCGATAGAAAACGGGTTCTATTACGATTTCGACGTGGAGAATCCGTTTACACCGGAAGACATCGAACGGATTGAGGAAAAGATGGGGGAAATCGTAAAGGCCGATTACCCCTTTCTCCGGGAAGAGGTGTCCAAGGAGGAAGCGCTGGCGAGATTTCCCGGGGAAAAATACAAGGAGGAGCTGCTGAACGATATCCCCGAACCTGCCGTTTCCCTGTACCGGTTGGGGAACTTCCTCGACCTGTGCCGGGGACCGCACCTTCCGAGCAGCGGGAAGGTGGGCGTCTACAAGCTCATGAGTACCGCGGGTGCTTACTGGCGGGGAGATTCACGGAACCGGATGCTCACCCGCATCTACGGATGTGCCTTCCCCAAGAAAAAGCAGCTCGACGAGTATCTGCACCTCCTGGAGGAGATCAAGAAACGCGATCACAGGAGGCTCGGGAAAGAGCTCGACCTGTTCAGCATAAACGAGGAGATCGGGCCGGGGCTGATTCTCTGGCACCCGAAAGGGGCGGTCATTCGCAGGATCATGGAGGATTTCTGGAGGGAAGAACACGCCAGGGCGGGATACGACCTCGTCTTTTCTCCCCACATCGCGAAAATCGATCTGTGGCGGGTGAGCGGCCACCTCGACTTCTACAAGCAGAGCATGTTCTCTTCCATCGGGGTGGAAGGGCAGGATTACCAGTTGAAGCCGATGAACTGCCCGTTCCACATCCAGATCTACAAATCCCGGATGCGCTCCTACCGAGATCTCCCCGTACGGTACGCTGAGCTTGGAACCGTCTACCGGTACGAACCTTCCGGGACGCTGCACGGCCTTATGCGGGTCCGTGGATTCACCCAGGACGACGCGCACCTGTTCCTGCGCCTCGACCAGCTGGATGAGGAGATCTTCTCCCTTCTCGACTTCACCATTTTCGTGCTGCGCCGGTTCGGGTTCGACCACTACGAGATCTATCTTTCCACGAGACCGGAAAAATTCGCCGGCACGCCGGAAAACTGGGAGAAATCGGAGGAGGCGCTAAGACGCGCGCTGGACAGGAAAGGACTGCCGTACGAGGTGGACCCCGGGGAGGGTGTGTTCTACGGTCCGAAAATCGACATAAAAATAAAGGATGTCCTGGGCAGGGCCTGGCAATGCTCGACGATCCAGGTCGATTTCAACAACCCGGCCATGTTCGATGTGACGTACATCGGGGATGACGGGGCGGAGCATCCCGCCATCATGATCCATCGTGCGCTCATGGGGTCTCTGGAGAGATTCTTCGGCGTACTTGTGGAACATTACGGAGGGGCCTTCCCCGTCTGGCTCGCGCCGGTCCAGGCAGACGTTCTGTCCGTCGCGGACCGCCACATCGAGTACGCGCAGGAAGTGGTCTCCGCACTTCGTGCCGAGGGGATTCGCGCAGAAGGGGATTTCCGGAACGAGAAACTCGGTTACAAGATCCGGGAGTCACAGCTTGAGAAAGTCCCCTACGCACTCGTGATCGGCGACCGGGAAGTTGCCGGGCGACAGGTGTCTCCGCGCAGGCGGGGAGGGGAACAATTTCCGCCGATGTCCCCCGAGGAGTTCTTCGAGGCAATTCGGAAAGAAACGAAAAACCAGGAAAGATAAAGGAGGGAGCCATCGCAAAGGAATCCAGAATCAACGAACATATCCGCGTTCCCAGTGTGCGCCTCGTAGGGGCCGATGGGGAGCAGCTGGGAATCGTCTCTACCGAGGATGCGATGCAGAGGGCGACGAGCCTCGATCTCGACCTTGTCGAGGTGGCGCCGAACGCGGATCCGCCCGTCTGCCGGATCATGGATTACGGCAAGTTCAAGTACATGCAGAGCAAACGGGAGCAGGAAGCCCGTAAAAAGCAGACCCTTATCCAGGTCAAGGAGATCAAGGTCAGGCCAAAGACGGACGAGCATGATCTGAACGTGAAGATCCGCCGCATCAAGAAGTTCCTCGAGGACGGGGATAAGGTGAAGGTGACGGTTCGTTTCCGGGGCAGGGAAATGTCCTACGCATCCCAGAGCGGGTTCGAAATGCTGAAGCAAATCGTGGCGGAGGTCGCCGATCTCTCCAAGGTCGAAAGCGCTCCGAAGATGGAGGGGAGGACGATGATGACAATCGTCGCCCCGATCGCGCCGAAAAGAAAACCCGTGAAACCCGAGAAACAAAGGAAACCCGAGAGACAGGAAAAGCAGAGCGGGGAAACGTCTTCGAAAGCGGAAGAGAAGCAGGCGTCCCCGTCGGAAACACAGGAGGAACGGTAATGCCGAAAATGAAGAGCAACCGCGGTGCATCGAAACGCTTCTCCGCCACGGGGGGAGGCGGTATCCGTCGGGCAAAGGCGGGAAAGAGCCACATCCTTACCGGGAAGACCAGAAAACGGAAACGGAACCTCAAGAAAACCCCGCTGGTGCACTCGACCAACGAAAAATCGATCCGGCGCCTGCTGCCGTACCTGTAGGCCGCGCGAAGAAGGGGTAGAGCACGATGCCACGAGCAAAAAGAGCGGTTCATTCGCACAAGAAACGCCGAAAGATACTGAAGGCGGCCAAAGGGTTCCGTGGGGGGCACGGTCGGCTGCTCCGATCCGCCAAGGAGGCCGTCGCGCGCGCCCAGCAGTACGCATACCGGGACAGGCGGACGAAGAAACGGGAGTTCCGGGCACTCTGGATCGCAAGGGTAAACGCCGCCGCGAGGGAGAACGGACTTTCCTACAGCCAGTTCATCTTCGGACTCAAGAAGGCCGGAGTGGAGATCGACCGGAAGGTCCTGGCCGACATCGCCGTCAAGGATGCGGAAGGGTTCCGCTCCATCGTCGATTCCGCCAAGGCCATGCTCGGATAGGGGAGGCGGGTACTCCTTGCCCGACACGATCGAACGGATCGCGATCCTTACCGAGGAAGGCCTGCGGGCGATCTCCTCCGCGAAGACGGAGAGTGACCTTCTCGATGCCAAGGGCCGCTACTTCGGAAAGAAAGGGGCAATATCCGAAATTCTGAAGAACGTGGCCTCCCTGGCCCTCGAGGATCGCAAAAGGGTAGGCGCTTCGGCAAACGAGGCGAGATCGAACCTCGAGGCATCCTTCGCCCGGAGGCTCGGGGAGATCCGGGAGAAGGGAAGACGGGCACGCGAGGGATTCGAACAGATCGATGTGACACTGCCCGGTCGCGGCCCCCGCCTCGGTCATCGCCATCCGATCTCCTGGACGATGTCGGAGATCATCGCCATATTCCAGCGCCTCGGGTTTTCGATCCGCGGCGGACCGGAGATCGAAAAGGACTATTACAACTTCGAGGCGCTCAACATTCCGAAAGACCACCCCGCGAGAGACATGCAGGACACGTTCTACCTGGACTGGCCGGGAGGAGATCTCGTCCTGCGGACGCACACCTCTCCGATCCAGATAAGGGCCATGGAGACGATGCGGCCTCCCGTGCGCGTGATCGCACCGGGCGCCGTGTACCGTTGCGACTCCGACATCACCCATAGCCCGATGTTCCACCAGGTCGAGGGATTCGCAGTCGACCGAACCATCACGATGGCGGACCTGAAGGGGTTGCTGACCGAGTTCTGCAGGATGATGTTCGGAGAAAGCAATCCGCTTCGTTTCCGTCCGAGCTTCTTTCCGTTTACCGAGCCGTCGGCGGAGGTCGATATCCGATGCGTCATTTGCGGCGGCTCCGGCTGCCGCGTATGCAAGGACTCCGGATGGCTCGAGATCCTCGGATGCGGGATGATCGATCCGGCCGTCTACGGATTCGTCGGGTACGACCCGGAAGAGTACACGGGCTTCGCCTTCGGGATGGGCGTGGAGCGCATCGCCATGCTGCGGCACGGGATCAGCGACATCCGCCTCTTTTTCGAGAACGACCCCCGATTCCTTTCGCAGTTCTAAAAGACAGCCGGTAACCGGTTACGGGAACGACAGTGAAAGTACTCTATACCTGGCTCAAGGAATTTGTGGATACGCGTCTCTCCCCCCGGGAGATCCAGGACGCCCTCACGATGGCGGGAGTGGAAGTATCCTCCTGCCGGTACCTCGGGGAGGGGATGGAAGACGTGGTGGTGTCCCGCATCTTGGGAGTGGACCCTCATCCGAACGCGGAAAAGCTTTCCCTGTGCCGCGTAACGGACGGCAAGGGAGAGTACCGGATCGTCTGCGGTGCGAGGAACATGAAAGCCGGGGATGTGGTGGCTCTCGCGCGGGCAGGCGCCAGGCTTCCCAACGGCATGCAGATCGGAAAGGCGAAGATCCGCGGCCAGGTTTCGGAGGGGATGCTCTGCTCGGAGCAGGAACTCGGCCTGGCGGAGGAATCGCCCGGGATCATGATTCTCCAGGCCGATACGGAAGTGGGCAACCCGCTTGCCCCTGCGATCGGAATGGACGATTGGCTCCTCACCATCGAGATCACCCCCAACAGGGGCGATTGCCTGAGCGTCTTAGGCGTGGCCCGGGAGGTCGCCGCGATAACCGGGGAACAGGTTGTCCTCCCGGAGGCGTCATTTGCGGAGACGGGCCCGCCCATCGGGGAGATCGCATCCGTAGCGGTGACACACACGGATCTGTGCCCGCGCTATTCCGCCCGCGTCATCACGGACGTGACGATCGTTCCCTCCCCCCCTCTCATCCAACGCCGCCTGGCGCTTTGCGGCGTACGCCCCATCAACAACATCGTGGACATCACCAATTACCTGCTCCTCGAACTCGGTCAACCGATGCACGCCTTCGACCTCGATCGACTCGCGGGGAACCGCATCGACGTCCGGACATCGGGGATCCCGCGCACGTTCACGACGCTGGACGGCACCGCACGGGAGATCCAGTCCGGAATGCTGCTTATCTGGGACGCGGAAGGTCCCGTGGCGGTGGCCGGGGTGATGGGAGGGGAGAACACCGAGGTTCTAGGGGGCACAAGCAGGATCCTTTTCGAAAGCGCGCATTTCGCACCTGCCTCCATCCGGTCCACGGCGAGACGCCTGGGATTGTCCTCGGAATCGTCATACCGCTTCGAGCGGGGCGTCGACCCGTCCGGTACGATGTACGCCACCGACCGGGCCGTCGCATTGCTTTCCGGGTTCGCCGATTTCAAGGTGGCGTCGGGATCGTTCGACATCGGGGGAGACGGGGAGTACCGGAGGGCCATTCCGTTCCGACCCGCCCGGGCGACACGGGTCATCGGGCGCGACTATTCCGACCGGGAGTGCACGGATGTCTTCTCGCGTCTCGGATTCCCCGTAAACGATACGGGAGAAGGCCCCTGGAAGATTACCGTTCCTGCCCATCGTTTCGACATCGAACGGGAGATCGACCTCATCGAGGAGATCGCCCGGCTCAACGGGTACGATACGATCCCGACAACCTACCCCGAATCGGGGGCCCCCGATTTCTCCCGGGACGATCTGTTCGCCGCGGAAGTGGAAAGGGCGTCCGAGTTTCTGCGTACGGAGGGTTTTTCCCAGGCGATCAACTTCTCCTTCGTCTCCGGAAGGGAGTGGGAGAAGCATGGTTCCCTGCTCGGATTCGACTCCTCCGACGCGATGCGGCTCTCCAATCCGATTTCCGAGGAAGCCACCATGATGCGCCCCCATCTGCTCATGGGGCTTCTGCACAACGTGGAGACGAGCATCCGTCGCTTTGTAGACGACGTCCGGATGTTCGAGGTGGGAAAGGCGTTCGGGAAGTCCTTCCTGGAAGGTCATTTCGAGGAGCCTCGCCTTGCCTTTGTCCTGTACGGCCGGCGGATGCCCGGCAACTGGAGCATGGGGGCGGATCCGGTCGACTTCTACGATGCCAAGGGGGTTACCGAATCGATTCTGCGCCTCCTGGGGTGCGAGTCTATTCACTTCATCCCCTCGCTCTCCCGTCCCTTCCTCGAGCCCGGGAAATCATCGGAAATAGGAAAAAGCGGAGACGTGATCGGATGGGTAGGGGCTGTCCGGCGGGAGCTTCTGTCCGCCCTGGAAATCCCCGGCCCGGCCTATTATGCGGAGATCCGAATCCAGGAGGCGATGTCTTCCCTGCGTGCCGTTCAATATCGGGCGATCCAGAAATTTCCCCCGGTTTTCCGAGATATTGCGTGTATATTCCCCTTAGGGGTACCGGTGGGAGATGTGCTGGCAATGATCCGGGCGCTATCCCCCGAGATACGCGAGGTGGAGGTTTTCGACGTGTTCACGGGAGAGAAGATCGGGACAGGGAGAAAGAGCGTCGCGTTCCGGGTGAGAATCCAGGCGGAAGACAGAACCTTGACGGACGCCGAAGTCCATAGTATACATACCAAGATAGTAAATCTATTGGAGAATCGGTTCGGCGGATCAATTCGCACCTCGTAATAACAACGAAAAGGGGGAACGCGATGACAAAGGCTGACCTAGTGGAGATAGTTTACGAGAAAGTAGGCGGCCTCTCGAAGAAAGAGTCGCAGGATATCGTAGAGACAATCTTCGATACGATGAAGGATATCTTGAAGGACGGGGAAAAGATCAAGATTTCCGGATTCGGAAACTTCATCCTGCGCGACAAGCGCCCCCGCAAGGGGAGAAATCCCCAGACCGGCGACGACATCCAGATTACGGCGCGTCGCGTACTCACCTTCCGGCCCAGTCAGATCCTGAAAGCGTTCATCAACGAAGACAAAGCCTAGATCGTCTCCGGGGGCAGGAGTGGCAGTTCCCGAAATCCCGGACAAGTTCTACTTTAAAATCGGAGAGGTAAGTTCTCTCCTGGGCGTGAAGCCTTATGTTGTCAGGTTCTGGGAAACGGAGTTCGACCTGACGCCGGCGAAGAACCGCTCCAAACACCGCGTCTACAAGAAGCATGAAGTCGTCACATTGCTCGAAATCAAAAAACTCCTCTACGACGAGAGGTTTACGATCGAAGGGGCACAGAAGAAGCTGAAGGGACGGTTGAAGGAGAAAAGCAAACAGCTTGGCTTGAACCTGCAGGACAAAACACACAGGGACGTTCTTCGCAAAGTGAAGAAAGACCTGGAGAAAATCAGGGAGATGTTAAGGAATTGACTCCGGGCGCCGTGAGCGGCATCATGCCCGACGAATTCCCCACACAAGTCCGCCGTTGAATCGGGAAGAACCCAACCGTGCCGAACGTGGAGATCGCCCCTGGGGATCCTACCTCGTCCTGTACGAGGAGGAAGGGTGCAAGGTCAAGCGGTTCCTCGTACGCCCGGGGAAGCGCCTCAGCCTGCAAAGGCACAAGTACCGGGCCGAACACTGGCATCTCGTACGGGGCGACGCCCTGGTCACGCGGGACGGGGAGGCGATCCGGATGCAGGCGGGTCAATCCCTCGACATCCCGCTGGGGGCGGTCCACAGGATCGAAAATGTCGGGCAGGAGGACGTGATCGTCATCGAGGTCCAGGCGGGAACGTACCTCGGGGAAGACGACATCGAACGCTTCGAGGACGATTTCGGACGTGCCTGACATCCCCGATTTCCCGGATTTGGCGTGACAAGGAGAACGGGAACGG
>DAOUUI010000050.1 GCA_030668225.1 Deltaproteobacteria bacterium | reverse complement strand
TCCAGGTGGCGTTCTCGGACTCCTTCTCGAAGCACCGGTGCAGGTACCCGAACTCGGGCGTGATCTTGAGGATCGTCTCCCCGTCCAGCTCCGCGATTAACCGGAGGGTGGCGTGCGTTGCCGGGTGCGACGGGCCGATGTTGAGGATCATCGGCTCGGCCTGCATGTCGAGCGTTCCGGTTTCCCTCCTGGTTGCCTCGATCTCAGCCATGCTCTTCCTACTCCTGCGGGCCCACGGTCGGCTGGCGCCTCGCTTTAGGGTAGTCTTTCCTCAGCGGATGTCCCTCGAATTCCTCGTACATGAGGATCCTCCTGAGGTTCGGGTGATCCCGGAAGATGAGGCCGTACATGTCGTACGCCTCCCGCTCGAACCAGTCCATCCCGACCCAGACCGGGATGACCGAGTCGATCACCGGGTCCTCCTCCGGGACGCGTGCCTTGATGCGCACCCGGTGCTTCTTCTCAAGCGAAAAGAGGTGGTAGACCACCTCGAACCGGGGCTCCTCCCCCAGGTAATCCACGCCGGTCAGATCCATCGCGAAGTCAAACAGGAGATCCGGGTCGTCCCGCAGATAGGTGCAGATCTCGACGATTCTCTCCCGCCGGACCAGAGCCGTGTCGTCCCCGAAGTCGGAATGGGTCGCCACGATGTCGGCTCCGAACCGCTCGGTCAGCTTCTGCAGCACGATGCTTTTTGGTTTGTCGGTCATTCTTAAAATCCGCCTTTAGATCTTGATGGGCCAGCGTTCCCGGGCCCGGGGCTCCCCCGTCTCGATCATCTTCTGGATGAGCACGATGGCATCGATGATCTGCTCCGGGATCGGCGGGCACCCGGGGATGTAGATGTCGACGGGCATGAACTTGTCGATCCCCTGGACGACGCTGTAGTTGTTGTAGAAGCCCCCCGAGGAGGCGCATGCTCCCATCGCCACCACCCACTTCGGCTCGAGCATCTGGTCGTAGATGCGCTGCAGGACCGGCGCCATCTTGTAGTTGACGGTACCCGCCACGAGCAGCATGTCCGCCTGCCGGGGGGAGAACCGGATGACCTCGGCCCCGAACCGGGCGATGTCGTAATGGGTCCCGAATGCCCCCATCACCTCGATCCCGCAGCACGCGGTGGCGAAGGTGAACGGCCAGATCGAGTACTTTCGCCCCCAGGCGAGCATCGCCTCGAACCGGGTCGTCAGAAATCCCGGTGCGCCGTCCTTCTCGCGGTTCACTGCCAATCGAGCGCTCCCTTTTTCCAGGCGTAGACCAGTCCCACGAGGAGGATCCCCACGAAGATGGTCATCTCGATGAAGCCGAACAGGCCCAGGTCCCGGAAGAGGACCGCCCACGGGTAGAGGAACGCCGTCTCCAGATCGAAGAGGAGGAAGAGCAGCGCGACCAGGTAGAACTTCACCGACACGCGCACGGAGGCCGACGTGAACGGGTCTACGCCGCATTCGTAGACGCTGTACTTGATCCGATCGTACTTTCGGGGGCCCAGGGCCTGGGAGAGGAAAACGAACCCCACCGACATCCCGACGGCGATGATCAGGAGAAGGAGTACGGAGAAATACGGGTCGGCAAACTGGATGGAGGAAACGAGATTTGCCAACGGCCCCTTCCTTTTAATTGGTCAGTATGCGCACAGACGACTCGGCGATGCGGATCACGGGCTCCCAGTATATCCCCAGCAAGAGCGTGGGAACAACAAGGATGGCCAGCATGACCTTCGGCACGAAGGCAACAGAAAGCTCTCCCGTATGTGTCGGGTCCTCCAGGAACATCACCTTCAGGATCCGGGCGTAATAATACAGGGATATCACGCTGTTGATTCCCGCCACGAGGACCAGCCAGTAGACCCCCTGGTGAATCACCTCGGCGAACAGGTAGACCTTGCCGATGAACCCCGAAAACGGCGGAATCCCCGTGAGCGCGAACAGGAAGACGGCCATGGAGACCGCGGCGAGGGGTGCCCTCCTGCCCAGCCCGGAAAAATGGGAGATGTCCTCGCTCCGGCTTCCGTTTTCGACCAGGACCACTACGTAGAAGGCGCCCAGGTTCATGAAGAGATACACGACAAGGTAGAAAAGGATCGCCTTGAGACCCGCCGTACTAAGCATGACAAACCCCATCAGCATGTACCCGGCGTGGGCGATCGAGGAGTAGGCGAGCAGGCGCTTCACATTCCGCTGGTTGATGGCGATCAGGTTCCCCACCGTCATCGTCACCGCGGACATGACCGCGAACAGGAAAGGCCAGTCCACGGAGGAGGAGAGCTTCCACATCCCGTCGGCATCGCCGGGAGAAGCGAAGACGGTGTAAAAGAACCGGACCAGGATCGCGAACCCGGCGGCCTTGGGCCCAACGGACAGGAAGGCCGTCACGGGGGTGGGCGCGCCCTCGTAAACGTCGGGGCTCCACATGTGGAACGGAACGGCGGCGATCTTGTACCCGAACCCCACGGTCACCATCACCGCCGCCAGCAACGCGGGCAGGGGCACCGTTCCCATGGTGAGGACACGGCCGATCTCGGAAATCTGCGTGGACCCCGTCATGCCGTACAGGAGCGAAAACCCGTAGATCATCACTCCGGAGGCGGTCGCCCCGTACACGACGTACTTCATCGACGCCTCGGTCGAGGACGCCTTCCCCTTCAGGTAGCCGGCGAGCAGGTACGAGGGGATCGAGACCAGCTCGAGCGCGAGGTAGACCATCACGATGTCGGTTGCCGAGGAGAGGAGGAACATGCCGAGCAAAACCGAGAGGAGAAAGACATAGTACTCGGCCTGGGTCCTGTCCGCGAGCTCGAGGCAGTCGATCGACATGAAGATGACGATCGCCGTCGCCAGGGCGGTCAGCACCTTGAAGAAGACCGCGAAGCCGTCCAGCACCACCATCCCCTCGAAGAGCCCCATCCCCTCTCCCGCGGGGGTCATCCACGCGAAGAGGAGCGCCGTGCCCGTTCCGACGAGCGCCAGGAGGGCCGCCGCGGGCGAGCGGCGGTTCTTCCCGACGACGTGGACGACGATGAGCAGCAGGATCGTCGTGGTGATCGCAAGCTCCGGCAGGAAGTAGCGAAGGCTTTCGAGGTTCCCCAGGGGCATCTAGATCACCATCTTCACGACGTCTACGAGCCGAATCAGCGATGCGTTCATCAGGTTGAGCACCGGCATCGGGTAGACGCCGAGGATAAGCGTCATCACCGCCAGCGGGGCGAGGCAGAAGATCTCGCGGGCGTTGATCTCCTCGAGCTGGGCGTACTTGGGGTTGAGCGGTCCCAGGAAGACCCGCTGGAGCGCCCAGAGGTGGAACGCGGCAACGATGATGATCCCCGAGGCGGAGATCATCACGATCGTTCGGAACACGCCGAACGACCCGATGAAGATCATGGCCTCGGCGATGAATCCGGAGAACCCCGGCAGGCCAAGGGACGCGAAGAAGGCCACGGTGATGAAAAATGTATAGACCGGGACGACGGCGGCCAGCCCCCCGAACCCGTCGATGTCGCGATGGTGCGCCCGATCGTAGACGACGCCGACCAGGAAGAACAACATGGCGGTGATCATGCCGTGGGAGAACATCTGGAACGCCGCGCCGACCATCCCGGCCGGGGTGAGCGCCGCCATCCCCAGGAGGCAGAACCCCATGTGGCTGACCGAGGAGTAGGCGACCATTTTTTTCAGGTCGGATTGGGCCATGGCGCACAGGGCGCCGTAGACGATGTTGATCGCCCCCAGGATGGCCATGGGGATGACGAACCACTTCGTCACGTCGGGGAACATCGGGAAGGAGATCCGCATCAGCCCGTACGTCCCCATCTTCAGGAGGATCCCGGCCAGGATGACCGAGATGGCGGTCGGCGCCTCGACGTGAGCGTCGGGGAGCCACGTGTGGAACGGGAAGAGGGGGACCTTGATCGCGAATCCGATGAAGAGCCCCAGGAACAGGAGGATCCGGACATCGAACCCCTGGAGCCACCCGTTGTGGGTCGACTGCTGCATGTAGTGGAGCATGTTGAAGGTGTGCCCGCCCGTCTCCGGGTCGGTCGTGTTGAAATAGAGCGCCAGCATCACAATGAGCATCAGGATCGATCCCAGGAGCGTGTAGAGAAAGAACTTGATTGCGGCGTACTCCCTGCGCGGGCCGCCCCAGATGCCGATGAGGAAGTACATCGGCAGGAGCATCACTTCCCAGAAGACGTAGAACAGGAAGAAGTCCAGGGCGCAGAAGACGCCCATCATACCGGTCTCGAGGAGGAGGAGGAGGGCCATGTACCCCTTGATCTGCTTGTCGATATTCCAGGAACCGATCACCGCCAGGAAGGAGATGATCGTCGTGAGCATGATCATCGGCATCGAGATCCCGTCGGCGCCCAGGAAGTACTCGACGTTGATCGAGGGGATCCAGGAATAGTGCTCGACGAACTGGAACTGGCTTGCCACGTTCACGCCGGCCACCGTGCGGTCGTAGGTGAACCAGAGCTGGACCGCGAGAGGGATCGGGAGAAACGCCGCCACGGCGGCGATCGTCTTGACGAGATTGTCCCTTCCGCCCGGCACCGTGAGAATGACCGCCGCGCCGGCCAGGGGAAGGAACGTCATCAGGCTCAGAATGTGGCTGTTGATAAAGTCCAAGGAAGACCTCCTCCGGTCAGAAAGCTTTTATCAGGAAAATGATCAACGCGCCGCCCGCCAGCACGAACACGTAGTGGTAGAGCTTTCCGGTCTGGACGCGGCGGAAGATGGATCCGCTGCCGATCGTGACGTCGGCCACGCCGTTCACCGCGCCGTCGACCACGGCGTCGTCGAACTTCCCGATAAGGTACGAGATCCAGACGCCCACCTGTGCGCAAAGGTTGACGAGCCCGTCGACGACGTGCAGGTCGAACCAGCCCAGTGCACGGGAGAAGGCCTTCATCCCGTTGATGACCGTCGCCTCGTACAACTCGTCGAAGTACCACTTGTTGAGCAGGAATTTGTGGACGGGCCGGAACGCGGACGCCACCTTCTCGGGATTGATCCACCCGAACCGGTAGACGACGAACGCCAGCGCGATGCCGAACGTGCCGAAAAAGACGGAAAGGACCATCGACCAGATGTGGGCCACGTGATCCAGGTGCGCCTCGTGGGAATCTTCGTGGCCCTCCGCCTCCGCCAAGGCTACGGCGGACAGGCCGGCTGACCCCGCTCCATGGCCGGCGGGAACGGCCGGACCGTGCGCTTCCCCTTGCGACGCCGGAGCGGCATGTTCCGCCTTCCCGTGCCCGCCTTCCGCATGCGCCGTGGGAACGGCGGACGCGTGCGTCGCCTCCCCGGCCCCGGCGTGCAACATCGCAGCCGCTTCCCCGGGATGCCCGGCAGGCGTTGGCGCAGAAACCGAGGCGACGACCGGGATGATGGGAGCCGGCTTTTTGATCAGGTCGCCGAACCACCCGCTGTACCAGAAGGAGAACGACAGCCCCGCCAGGACCACGAGGGGAACCCACATGCTCGGGGGAGACTCGTGGGCGTGGTCGAACTTGTGGTGGTCCTTCGGTTCCCCGAGGAACGTTCGGATCACCAGTCGGAACATGTAGAAGGCCGTCATCCCCGCGGTCAAAAGCGCCCCGGCGAACAGGATCATGTGATGCGGATTCTTCATCCCGAACAGGAGGGCCGCCTTGAGGATCATGTCTTTGCTGTAGAACCCCGAGAAGAGCGGTACCCCCGAGATCGCAAGCGTGGCGATGAGGAAGGTGAGGAAGGTAATCGGCATCTTCTTCCGCAGCCCCCCCATCTCGGTGATCTCCTGGCTGTGGACCGCGTGGATGACCGACCCGGAGCCCAGGAAGAGGCACGCCTTGAAGGCGGCGTGGGTGGTCAGGTGCGCCAGGCCCGCGGTGAAGCCGCCCACCCCCAAGCCCATGATCATGTACCCCAGCTGGGAGCACGTGGAATAGGCGAGGACCTTCTTGATGTCGGTGGCTACGAGCGCGATCGTGGCCGTGATAAAGAGGGTGATCAGGCCGGTATAGGCGATGAAGAGGAAGGCGTCCGGCGTGAAGATCGGGTAGACGCGCCCGACGAGGTAGACGCCCGCGGCCACCATCGTCGCCGCATGGATCAGCGCCGATACCGGCGTGGGGCCTTCCATCGCGTCGGGGAGCCAGACGTGGAGAGGGAACTGCGCCGACTTGCCGATCGCGCCGCAGAAGATCCCGATTCCCGCAAGCGTCAGGAGGGTCCCGCCGATCTTTCCTTCCGAAATCCCCAGAAAGACCTCGTCGAACCCGAGTACTCCCGTCGCGGCGAACAGGATCAGGAACCCGATCAGGAACCCGAAGTCGCCCACCCGGTTCACGATGAATGCCTTCTTGCCGGCGTCGGCGGCCGACTTCTTCTCGAACCAGAACCCGATGAGCGCGTAGGAGGAAAACCCGACCAGCTCCCAGAAGATGTAGATGAAGAAGAAGCTCTCGGCCAGGACGAGCCCGAGCATGGAGAACGAGAAGATGGAGAGGTAGGCGAAGAACCGGCTGTACTTCGGGTCGCCGTGCATGTACCCGACCGAGAACAGGTGAACGAGGAACGAGACGAGGGTCACGATGACGAGCATCACGGCCGTCAGGTTGTCGATAAGGATCCCCGCGTTGATGACGAACCGGTCGCCCAGGGACAGCCACGGGACCACGACGTGGTACTTGAAGTTCGGATCGTAGATCCGGAAGACCTCGAAGAAGATCACGATCGACATCACTAGCCCTGCTCCGATCGTGGCGAGGGAGACCCAATCCCCCTTCCGGGGAAGCCGCTTCCCGACCGCGATGTTGACGAAGAAGGAGAGCAGCGGCAGGAACGGGATGATGTAGGCGTATCGGATCAACGGTTCACCCTTTCATTTCGTCTGTTGCATCAACCCTTGAGATGGTCGGCCATGTCCACTTCCACGGTGCCCGTCGTGGCGAACATCCGCAGGAAGATGGCCAGTGCGACAGCCGCTTCGGCGGCCGCGAGCACGATGACGAACACGGCGAAGATCTGTCCTCCGATCAACTGGGACACGTAGTGCGAAAACGCCACGAAATTGATGTTTGCGGCGTTCAGGACCAGCTCCACCCCCATGAGTACGGCGACCGCGTTGCGCCGCGTCAGGATCGTGTACAGGCCGCAGCAGAAAAGCGCCGCCCCGATGACCAGCAGCTTGTCCAGCGTCATCTACTTCGGCTCCTCCATGTCGGGTCTCGGGATGTCGGGCCGGTCCGGTCGCGAAAGCAGCGCCGCGCCGATGAGAGCGGCAAGAAGCAGCACGGAGGCGACCTCGAACGGAAGCAGGTACCGGGTCATCAGAAGCTCGCCGATCCTGGCGGTCGTCGGCTGGTACGTGATCTCCTGCTTCAGGACGAATGCCGGGGATATCGCCGTGTACGCCAGCACGCCGAACAGGGTCAGACAGATCGCCGCCGCGGGCAGCCGGAAATGGACCGGGTTGGACAGCTTGACGGAAGAGATCCGGTTCGACAGGAATACCGCGAACATGATCAGCACGAGGATCCCCCCGACGTACACCAGCACCTGCGTGGCCGCCAGGAAGTCCGCGGAGACGAGCACGTACAGACCGGCGACGCCGCAGAAGGTGAATAGCAGCGCCACCGCGGCGTAGATGATGTTCGGGAGAGTCGCCACGAAGATCGCGGATCCCACCGTGAGGGCCGCCAGCACGTAGAAGATCACATCCGCCGGTCCCGTCATTCCTTCTCCTCCCCGGGTTTCTTCTCCGCGGCGCCGCCACCTTCAGGGTTTCCCCCCGCAGGCGGAGGCGCATCCTTCTGTGCAGCCCTGGAGTCCGGATCCCCGTCCTTCGCCATCTCCGCCTCCGGCTTTTCCGATTCCGCCTTCGCTTTTTCCGCTTCCGCCTTCGCCGCGGCTTCCGCCACCTGCTTCGCCACGCGGGCCTTGATCTCGCCTGCGTCCTCGTGGATGAAGTGGAGGATCAGTTCCCCGCGGTCCACGGAGGCCTTCTCGTAGCCGCTGGTATGCTTGAGCGACTTCGGGGGGCACACCTCGACGCAGAGCCCGCAGTACATGCAGCGCCCGATGTCGATATCGTAGGAGGCAAGCACCATCTTCTTGTCGGCGCCCCGGACGGACTCGAGGGAGATGCAGTCGACCGGGCAGACCCGCACGCACATCGTGCAGCTCGTGCACGTCTTGATGTCGTTGTACAGGAACCCGCGGAACCTCTCCGACGGCTCCCAGCGCTCCTCCGGGTACTGGAGGGTGATCGTTTCCCTCGGGTCCACCCCGTACCGCGCGGTGATCCGCATTCCCTTCGCGGTGGTCGCCACGGCTTCCCAGATGTCGTATAGGTAATCTTTCAAGCCCATCCCGTTATCCGAAGAGCGATGCAATCATCTGGGGGATCCCCTTCCCGTGGAACAGCAGAAGCCAGAGGGAAACGCCCAGGAGATTGAAAAACGTGAGCGGAACCAGATACTTCCACGCCACGCGCATCAGCTGGTCCACGCGCAGCCGGGGCAGTGTCCACCGGATCCACATCATGAGCACGACAAGGCTAAGCGTCTTGCCGAGGAACACGCCCAGCGAGAACAGGTTGCCCCAGAGGGCGGGAAGTGCCTCCGCGTCGAGGAACGGCACGTGCCACCCCCCCAGGAAGCAGGCGGTCGCCAGGGCGGACACGACGAACATGTCCCCGTACTCGGCGAGAAAGAAGAAGGCGAACCGGATCCCGGAGTACTCCACATGGTAGCCGGAAACAAGCTCCGACTCGGCCTCCGGGATGTCGAAGGGGGTCCGGTTGGTCTCGGCGAGCGCGGCGACGTAATACAGGAAGAACGAGAGGAAGGTGAACGGGTTGTGGAAGAGGTTCCACCCGAAGATCCCGAACAACCCCCCCTGGGACCGCACGATGTCCTGCAGGGAGAGGGAGCCGGCGATGAGGACCGCGGGAAGGAGCGCCATTCCCACCGGGATCTCGTACGAGACGATCTGGGCCGCCGCACGCATCCCCCCCAGGAGGGCCCACTTGTTGTTGGAGGACCACCCCGCAAGCATTACCCCCACCACCACGAGGGAGGTGATCGCCATCACGTAGTAGATGCCGATGTTCAGGTCGGAGGCGATCAGCCCCACCCCGAAGGGAACGACCACGAAGGCCGCGAACGAGCCGACGAAGACGAGGTACGGCGCCAGGACGAAGAGGAAGCGGTCCGCCTTGGCCGGGATGATGTCCTCTTTAAGGAGGAGCTTGATCCCGTCGGCCAGGAACTGGAGGATCCCCACGGGGCCCACCCGGTTCGGCCCGACGCGCGCCTGGATGTCGCCTGCCACCTTCCGCTCCACGTAGGTCGCCAGCCCCGAGTACGTCAGGGCGAAGGTGAGGACGACGGCGGCGACCATGACCATGATCAGGAGGGTGATCGTCCACAGCGGGACGCCCGAGAGTACCGGCACGGCGTTTACCAGGGATATGGCGAGGGATTCCATCATGATTACCGGTCGATCTCCGGGAGGATGATGTCGAAGCTGCCGATGACCGCCACGACGTCGGCGATCATCAGCCCCTTGGTGATCTTCTCGAAGATGCCCATCGTCACGAAAGAGGGTGCCCGGATCTTGAGGCGATACGGATTCACGGTCCCGTCGCTGATGAGATAGATCCCGGTCTCCCCGCGGGGGTTTTCGGCGCGGAAGTACACCTCCCCGACGGGCGGCTTGAACATCCGGGGGACCTTGGCCATCACGGGCCCCTCGGGGATCTGCTCGATCGCCTGGCGCACAATCCTCACGCTTTCCTTCATCTCGTTGATCCGAACCATGTACCGGTCGAAGCAGTCCCCCAACGTTCCCCGCTCCCCCGTCCCGACGCAGACGTCGAAGTCGAACTCCGGGTAGACCGAGTACGGCTCGTTCTTCCGAAGGTCGAACGGTACCCCGGAGCCCCTGAGGTTCGGCCCCGTGAGTCCGTAGCCGACGGCATCCTCCGGGGTCACGGCCGCAACGTTGGCCAGGCGGTGGACGAAGATCTTATTGTACGAGATCAGGTTGTTGTACTCGGGGACCTTCGGCGCGAAGTAATCGAGGAACTCTTTCGTCTTCTCGAGAAACCGGTCCGGCAGGTCGGCCGAAACGCCGCCGATGCGGACGTAATTGTACGTCAGCCGGTTGCCGCAGATGTCCTCGAACAGATCATTGATCCGCTCCCGCTCGCGGATGGCGTAGAGGAACGGCGTGAAGGCCCCCATGTCGGCGGTGAACGACCCGAAGGCGATCAGGTGCGATGCGATCCGGTTCAGCTCGCACACGATCACGCGGATGTATTCCGCCCGCTCCGGGACCTCGATGCCGGCCAGCTTCTCCACGGTCCAGGCCCACGCCGCGTTGCAGTTCATGGCGGCCAGGTAGTCGAGCCTGTCGGTGAAGGGCATGTACTGGGCGTAGGTGACCCGCTCGCCGATCTTCTCCAGCGCCCGGTGCAGGTACCCCACGTCCGGCCTGGCGTTTACCACCACCTCGCCGTCCGTGCGCAGGATCACCCGGAGCACCCCGTGGGTGCTCGGGTGCTGCGGCCCCATGTTGATGAGCATCTCCTGTGTCGGGAGCGCTTCCGCGCGTGCCTTCATACCTTGATTCCGTTGTAGAACTCGGGGTATTTGTAGTCCTTTCGCAGCGGGTGCCCCTCCCAGTCCTCCGGGAGCAGAATGCGGCGCAGGTCCCACGACCCCTCGAAGACGATCCCGTACAGGTCGAAGGCCTCCCTCTCCTGGAAATTCGCCGCGGGCCACACCATATCGACGCTCGGCAGGGACGGCGCCTCCCGGGGGAGGTACGCCTTGACTCCGATCTGGTGCCCGACCGAAAGGGAATGGAGGTGGTAGGTGACGGCGAAGCGATCCTTGTAGTCGACGCCGGACAGGCACATCAGCGAGTCGAACTTCATCGCGGGGTCGTCACGCAGGAAGAGGGCGATCTCGCGGACCGACTCCGGGGATACGACGACAAATGCGGGGCGGAACCCCTCTCCCTGGAGTTCCACCGCCTTCCCTCCGAACTTTTCCGTAACCTTCTCGAAGATCTCTTTCGGTTCCAATTGGTTTCTTTACGCCTTTGCCGCGAAATTTTTCTTCTGATCGATGATCTTCTGCAGCTTGATGATACCGTCGATCAGCGCCTCGGGGCGGGGGGGGCATCCGGGGACGTAGACGTCCACCGGGATGAGCAGGTCCACCCCCTTGACCACGCAGTACGAATCCTTGTAGAAGGGACCACCCGTGTTCGCGCAGGAACCCATGGAAATCACGTACTTAGGCTCGGGCATCTGCTCGTACAGGCGGATCACCCGCGAAGCCATCTTGTGCGTGATGGTCCCGGCGACGATCATCAGGTCCGACTGCCGGGGGGTCGCCCGGAAGACGGCGCCGAACCGGTCGAGGTCGTACCGCGAGGCGCCTGCCTGCATCAGTTCGATGCCGCAACAGGCCGTCGCAAACAGAAGGTACCAGAGCGAGGACCTCCGGCACCAGTTGATGAACTTGTCGGCGTTGCCCACCATGACATGCGCTTCGGGGCCGAGGGACCCCGGGCTCGCCGCGGGTCCCGGACCGCTCTGTGCAGGATCCTGGCTCATTTCCCTTCCTTCGCGGCAGGGGTTTCCTGGAGGGTGCGCACCCAGTCGAGGTCCCCCTCCTTCCAAAGGTAGGCCAGACCCGCGAGCAGGATGACGATGAAGATGAACGCCTCCACGAACGCCAGGAGGCCAAGCTTCTTGAAGACGACGGCCCACGGGTAGAGGAGCGCCACCTCCACGTCGAAGATGAGGAAGATCAGGGCCACCACGTAGAACCGGATGTTGAACTGCACCCACGCGGAGCCGATGGGGATCTCGCCGCACTCGTACGTGTCCAGCTTGACCGGCGTGGGGTTCCGGGGCCGGAGCAGCCGGGAGATCCCCAGCATGAGGGCCACGGTCACCGCCCCCAGCACGATAAACACCAGAACCGTTGCGAAATCAACGAGCATCCGGAGCACACCGCCTTCCGTTGTTCACATCAAAGCAGAACCCCTCTACCTCAAGGAAGAGGGGCGGGGAAGTCGCCTCATTGCGTGGATACAGTATATATAATCGACCCTACAATACTTGACCACTTGACCAAGTCAACCGAAAAAATCACACCCCTTGCGCGAAGTCAGCGGAATCAGTGGCTTACGGCAGGGCGATCGATCCCCCTTACGGGTATAATAACAAGGATGGAGACCGGCAATCGGATGCACGCGCCCGAACTGCTCGCGCCCGCGGGCAGTCTCGCCGCCGTGAGCTGCGCCCTGTCCGCCGGGGCGGATGCCGTCTACGTCGGCTGCCGGGGGTGGAGTCGCGACGGGGAGCGCGTGGCGCTCACTCCCGGGGAGATCCGGGAGTCCGCGGCATTGTGCCGGGAGAAGGGGGCGATGCTGCACGCGGCGCTCAACACCATACCGGGCGACGCGGAAGTTCCCGAGTTCCTGTCCACGGTTACGCGACTTGAAAGATACGGCGTCTTTGCGGTGATCCTGTCCGATCCCGGGGTGATCTCGCTCGTGCGGCGGGAACTGCCATCCTTGCGGATCACGGCCTCCGTAGGGGTTTCCACGCTCAACCCCCCCGAGGCACGGTTTTACCGGGACATGGGGGCGGACGCGATCGTTCTGCCGACCGCCCTGACCCCGGGGGAGATCCCCGCCATCAAGGCGGAAAGCGGCATCCGTGTGGAGGTTTTCGTCCACTGCCGGCCGGAAATTCTCCTCCAGGGGAAGTGCGCGCTGCCCGGGTACGTCCGGGAAGGGGGGGAACTGCCCGAGCGTCCGCACCTTTCGGGAGCGGGGACGCCTGCCTCCGCGAAGCGGACCGGAAGGTGCCATCTCGTGTGCCGGGGGATTCCCCTCTCCCGGGATTCCCACTCCATCGAGGAGGGGCTTGCACCGTGGATCGGAGTCGGCGTGGACACCTTCAAGGTGCAGGGCAGGGATCTTCCGCCCCCGCGCCTGTTCGACCTCGTCTCCCGTATCCGCGGCAAACTCGACGCGGCGATCGCGGCTGGGGGCTGGGGGGGGGGACACTCCTCAAAGGACCACTTGATATAGGAATGTCCCCCCAAGGAGCGTCCCGTCGAAAGGCGAACATGGTGGCGAGCGGAACCGGCAGCGAGCGGGCGAAAGGTCGCGAGCGTATCGGAGAGGAATCC
>DAOUUI010000136.1 GCA_030668225.1 Deltaproteobacteria bacterium | reverse complement strand
GTAGACGATGACCTGGATCGCCGCGAGAAAGTGCGCCTGCCTGAGGACGAAGAGCGCAGCGACGGCGAAGAGCGTAAGGATCAGTAAGAGCGCGGAGGACATCGGGTGCCGCCGCGTGACCACCATGATCGCGCCGCCCACCGCGATGGCGCCGAAGACGATGAAGAGGATCTGTTCCATCTTTCTCCTACTTTTCCAACAGCATGTCGATCGTGTAGATGAGCTTCTCCCGGGTATGCTCGGCAGGAGTGAACCAGCCCGTGTCCATCCGGATCGCGTCGCAGGGGCACGCCTCCACGCAATGGCCGCAGAAGACGCACCGGAGCATGTCGATGTCGAACCGCACCGGGTACTTCTCGATCGACGGGTCGGGAGACTCCCCCGCGACGATGGTGATGCACACCGCGGGGCACGCCGTGGAGCAGCAGAAGCACGCCACGCACCGGGGCGTCCCGTCGGGGCGCTTCATCAGCCGATGCAGTCCGCGGAACCGGGGGGGCATCACCCTGCGGACTTCGGGGTACTCCATCGTGGCGATGTTCTCCTGGTGCCGGATGTTGCGCAGGAGATGCCCCATCGTCACCCCGAGCCCTTTAAGGATCTCCAGGAGATAGAGGCTTTCCCCCCCGGACATCTTCCGGGGCCGCGCGACCTTTTTCACTCCGATCACCATGGGTTCGTCACGCGCCTCCGTCGATCAGGAGCAGGACAAGCCCCGTCACGAAGATATTGGCCAGGGACAGGGGCAAAAGCACCTTCCACCCCAGGCGCATCACCTGGTCGTACCGGAACCGGGGGATCGTCCACCGGACCCAGATGAAGAGCCAGGCGAAGAAGAACACCTTTCCCACGAACGCCCCGATCCGCAGGAAGAACACCAGGGCGCCGGGGAGCCCCAGGGCTAGCCCTCCGGGCAGCAGGAAGCCGGAGTCCGCCAGGTAGGGGACCTGCCAGCCGCCGAAAAACAGCGTCGCGATCAGGGCCGCGCCGACCACCATGTGGATGTATTCGGCCATGAAGAAGATCGAGAACTTGAAGGATCCGTACTCCGTGTGGAATCCCGCGACGATCTCAGACTCCCCCTCCGGCAGATCGAAGGGAGTACGGTTCGCCTCGGCGAAGACCGCGACGAGGAAGAGGAGGAAGCCGAGCGGCTGCACGAACACGCCCCACTTCGGCACGATCCCCCACAGGAGCGTCCCCTGGGAGGCCACGATCTCCGAAAGCCTGACCGACCGGAAGACCATCACCAGCCCGATGATGGAGAGCCCCAGGGCAACCTCGTAGGAGATCATCTGCGCCGAGGCGCGCAGCCCCCCCAGGAGGGGATACTTGCTGTTGGAGGCCCACCCCGCCAGGATCACGCCGTAGACCGACATCCCCGAGATGGCGAAGATGTAGAGGATGCCGACGTTTAAGTCCGCGACCTGCAGGGCGACCACGCGCCCCGCGATCTCGACCGGCGGCCCGAAGGGGATGACGGCGAAGGTCATCAGCGCCGGGGCCAGGGCGAACATCGGGGCCATCTGGTAGAAGAGCCGGTGGGCGCCGTCGGGGATGAAGTCCTCCTTGAACAGGAGCTTGAGCGCGTCGGCCAAGGGGTGGAACAGCCCCCCGAGGGTAAGCCCCAGGATCCTGGCCCGGTTGGGCCCGCGGCGGTCCTGGATGTAGGCCGCGCCTTTGCGCTCCGCCCACACGAAGATCGGAACGAGGGAGAGGGTGAAGGCAAGCATCACCGCCACCCGCGCCACGGACACCACGAGGTCGAACAGCCCGCTCATCCTTTCCCTCCGGCCATTTGCCCCTGCTCACCAAGGGATTCGTAGCTCATCCCGGCGAAAGGAGCCTCGGACTGCGCGATCGCCCGGAACACCGACGCCTCCCCGGCGAACTTCCACCCCGCGCCGAGTCGGTTCGCCAGCCCGGTGATGATCTCGATGCCGCTTCTCGCATTTCCCCTGGGCGGGAACCCCATCCAGAACCGCTGGACGCGGCCCGCGTGGTTGGTGAACGTCCCCCCCCTCTCGACGAACGACGCGGACGGCAGGATCGCGTGCGCCGCACGAAAGACGCTCCCCTCGTTCGTTCCGATCTGGACGACGAAGGGTACCCCGGCCAGGAGTTCTCCGGTTTTCTCCTCCGAGAAGTCGGCGATCTCGTTTCCGAACACGAGCAGCGCCTTTACCTTCCCGTCCGAGATCTTCCGCACGATGTCTTCGAACTTCTCCTCGGAGAATCCCAGAAGCTTGGCCCCTTGGGTGTTGGGGTTCTTGTCGGGCTTGATCAGGAAGTCGTCCGAAAACCCGTCGCCTGAGGTTCGGGGGGAGAATCCCAGGTTCGGCGTGCGCAGGACCTCGTCCGCCAGCTTCCGGGTGAGGTACAGTTCCTCGTTGGAGAACGCAGGCGACGCGATGACGGCGACCGATTCGGAACCGTTCTTCTCGACCGTCTCCCAGAACCGGAAGGCGACGGCGGAAAGGGCCGCCTCCCAGGCTTCGGCCTTCAGGCCCCCGTGCTCCCGGACCGCGGGGGTGAGGAGCCTTCCCTCGTTCGCCTTCTTGTACTCGAGCCTTCCGGGATCGCACATCCACGTCTGGTTGACTTCGTCGTTTTGCCTGGGCACGAGGCGGTAGAGGATGTTCTCCTTGAAGTGCGCCTCCACGTTGCAGCCGTTGGCGCAGCCCGGGCAGATCGATTTGGCGCCCCGCAGATTCCAGACCCGACACTTGAACCGGAAATCCTTGCTGGTCAGCGCCCCCACGGGGCAGATGTCGGCAAGGTTCCCCGTGTACTGGTTGTCAAGCGGCCGGCCGGGGAAGAGGGAGATCTCCGAGTGATCTCCCCGCTGGAAGAATTCGAGCTCGGAGGTGCCGGTGACCTCCTCGAGGAACCGGATGCACCGGGAACAGAGGATGCACCGTTCGGCGTCCAGGATGATCTGGCCGCCGATATCCTGCACCTTCTTCTTGTGTACCTTGTCCTCGAAAGCGTACCGGCTCTTGTGCAGGCCGTACTTCATGTAGTAGATCTGCAGCCCGCACTCGCCGGCCTGGTCGCAGATCGGGCAGTCTATGGGATGGTTGATGAGGAGGAACTCCAGGACGCCCGTGACCGCCTGCCTCACCTTCTCGGTATTGCTCTTGACCACCATCCCGTCGGTCACGAAGGTGTTGCACGCGATCTGCAGCTTGGGAAACTTCTCCACCTCCACCAGGCACATGCGGCAGTTCCCCGCGATCGAGAGCTTCGGGTGGTAGCAGTAGTGGGGAATCTCGATCCCCACCGTCTTCGCGGCCTCGAGGACCGTCGTCCTCTCGGGGACGTCCACGGAGATTCCGTTGATCGTGAAGGTCGGCATGGTTTCCCTAAAACCTGTTCCCGTACGGGCATTTCTTGTCCCGGATGTGCCGGTCGAACTCCTCGCGAAACTTCCATATGAACGACTGGGCGGGCATCACCGCGGCGTCGGCCAGCGGACAGATGGTCCTGCCCAGCATGTTGTCGCAGACGTCCAGAATGAGTTCGACGTCCCCATCCTTCCCCTCGCCGTTCTCGATGCGCCACAGGACCTTTGCCATCCAGCCGCACCCCTCCCGGCAGGGAGTGCACTGGCCGCACGACTCGTGGGCGTAGAAGTTCATGAGCACGGAGAGGGCGCGCACCATGCACGTCCCGTCGGGGATGACGATGACGCCGGCCGATCCCGCCATCGTTCCGATCTTCTGCAACGATTCGAAATCGAAGGCCACGTCGATCTCGTCGACCCGAAGCACCGGCGTGGAGGAACCGCCGGGGATCACGGCCTTGAGCGTCTTCCCGTCCCGGAGTCCTCCCGCGTGCTCGTAAATGATCGAACGAAGCGACTCTCCCACGGGCAGCTCAAAAACGCCCGGTTTCTTTACGGGGCCGCTGACGCAGATCAGACGGGTCCCGCCGTCTTTTTCCACCCCGAGAGAGGCGAACTTCTCCCCGCCGTGGGTGACGATCCAGGGGACGTCGGCGATCGTCTCCACGTTGTTTACGATCGTGGGCTGCCCGAACGCCCCCACCGAGGCGGGGAAGGGGGGCTTTACACGGGGCCACCCGCGCTTCCCCTCGAGGGAGTTGATGAGAGAGGTCTCCTCCCCGCAGATGTAGGCGCCGGCGCCCAAGTGAACGGTCACGTCCAGGTCAAATCCGGAGCCAAGGATGTTCCTGCCCAGGTACCCCTTCGTGTACGACTCGTCGACCACCTCCTGCACGATGTCCGCTTCCCGGACGAACTCCCCGCGGATATAGATGTAGCAGGTGTGGGTCGTTAAGGCATAGCACGTGATGACGATCCCCTCGATCAGGAGGTGGGGTCCCCGCGTCATGATGAGCCGGTCCTTGAACGTCCCCGGCTCGCCTTCATCGGCGTTGATCACGAGGATCCGCGGCCGGGAGAGGTCCTTGGGAAGGAACCCCCACTTGACGCCTGCCGGGAATCCCGCGCCTCCGCGCCCGCGCAGGTTCGCCTTCTTCACCTCCGCGACGATCTCCTCT
>DAOUUI010000180.1 GCA_030668225.1 Deltaproteobacteria bacterium | reverse complement strand
CCGATGATTCCCGCGAAAAAGAGGTTCACGTTAGTCTGGGCGGTGACCTGGATTTGGTTCACCTCCCCCGGGGGGTACGCGAAAGTGATTGCCCCGTTGGGCAGCGGCGCCGCGCCCACGGGGTCCCGGGTGGCGAAAAACGTCGCACGGGCCTCGGCCTTCGCCTGGAGCAAAGCCGGGACGCCACCTGACCCCCAGCCACCGTCGTGGAAAGCGAATGCTCCCGCGAGCGCCCCGGACTCGACGCTCCGCTGAAGGTCGTTGCGTACGCTGTACATATACCCCACGTCGATCCCGAGGGCCACGAAACCCACCAGCACGAAGAGGGCAAGGACGAACATGATGATCACCTGCCCCCGTTTCCGCCCCCCCATGGGAAGTCTCCTTCCGTCGAGAATGGAATCCCCCTAGGGGAACAGTTTCGGGCTGGTTTCCTTCTCAATCATCAACTCCGTGGGAAGCGCCGGGATTTCCTCCTGGTTGAGGGGCCGCACGATCTTCGGGGTGACCATCACCATCAGTTCGGTCTCCTCTTTTTTGTATCGCGAATTCCGGAAGAGCACGCCGATGAACGGGATGTCCCCGAGAATCGGGATCTTGGAAACCGTTTTGGTAATCTTGCTGTCGATGAGACCGGCCAGGACGAAGGTTTGCCCATCGGCCAGCTGCAGGCCCGATTCGGCCTTCCTCGTTTTCAGCGCCGGGAGCTGGAACCCCGAGATGGTGACGCCGTTGCCGAAGTCCAGTTCGCTCACCTCCTGGGTGATCTTCATGTAGATATCCCCGTTGGGAACGATCGTTGGCTTGAATTCCAGGCTGATGCCGAACTCCTTGTAGTCCACGGAGGCGGCGGCCCCCGAACCGGCCGCGCTGGCGATGACGACCGGGAATTCCCCTCCCACGAGGAAACTTCCTTCGTCCCCGTTGGCCACGACGAGATTCGGCTCAGAAAGTACCTTCAGCGCCCCCTTGGCCTCAAGAACCCTGAGCAACCCCGCGAACTGGGTGGTACCGGTCGTTTTCGCAATGAAGATTTGAGTCAGATCGCCGAAGGTCGAGTCTGAGCCCCCCCCGATGGAGCCGGAAGGGGCGGTGAATGAGCCCGGCGGGTTTATGAACCCCTTGAACAGATTGCCGTCGATTAACCCCTGCAAAAACAGGGTCATCCCCAGCTCCTTCGCCAGGGTCCGGTTGATCTCCGCGACGCGGATCTGCAGAAGCACCTGTTCCAGCTTCACCACCATGAGAAGGTCGACGACGTTATTGGAATACACCTTGGCGGCCATCACCAGACGGTCCTGCACCCTCTCGTTGCTTACCGTTCCCGACAGAATCAGGGAATCCCCGGAAGTTGTGACCTCGAACGTTTCCCCGGGGGCGATATTGCTCAGGTCTGTGCGAACCTTGTCCAGGTTCGGATCGACGACGACGTCGACGACCGTGGTAACCCCCTCCACGCTCCAGTAGACCAGTGTCGTCGTCCCGGGACTCTTCCCGACGATGAGCATCTGCCTCGGGGAGATCACGATCACATCGGCGATTTCCGGCCTTGCGACGGATACCCTCCTGATGGGCACATCGGTGTCGAGGAGAGCCGATTGGTTGGCGTAGACGTAAATCGAGCTTGCCGGAGGGGCGGGCGTCTCCCCCCCCGCGCGCGCCGCGACAAACAGCCCAAGGAACACCACGGAAAGGATGAAAACCAGCCCGGATCTTCTTGCCACTCCCCACCCCCCATCGAAAATTCGGTACGCTCGAGACAATTTAGAAGGTTTCTTCCGACCTGCTGTTCCCCTTGATCACTTCCACCGTAAATCTTTTCACCCTCACGGGGGATGCCGGTGCAACTTTTTTCACGCGACTCGGCTGCTTTTTCACCGGTCCCGGAATGCCGTGTTGGCCCGAAAGGAGGCGATCCTTGCTGATTCCGGATGTCTTCACCTTTTCCGAATCCGCAAAGTTGCGAAGGACGAGGTGGATTTTCCCGTCGTTGCTCGCCAGTGCAAGTTTTTCGGCATCCTCCGGCGTCACCGCGAGAGTGACGGTCCCGACGGATATAGGTTTGCTGTCTTTCTGGTCGATCGTCTGGCCGACAGCAAGGACACGTATGTCCTCGAGGATGATCTTGGACATCTGCGTTGCTCGCTGGTCCGAGGATGTGGTCGTCAACAGGACGTCCACCCGTGCGTCGGGCATGAGGAACCCGCCTACCCCCACGGCTTCGTTCACCCGGACGGTGAACGCACGCATTCCCTGGGGGATCCTTAAGGAAAGCATTCCGACGTTCTTGGACGTCGTGAGGAGTTTCGACTCCACGATGGGCTCTCCGCGTGCGAATTCGCGTCGTACGACCCGACCGACCGCGGCCTTCACGTCGGAAAGGACGTCTTTCGGATACCTGTCCTTCGGCCACGCGGACAGGACCACCTGCCCCGGTAAGATCGTCGAGCCAAAGGGAATATCCACATCGGCAACGATGACCCCCACGGTCTGGAGTCTGGCATCCTCGGCCATTCGCCCTTTATTCGATAGGAACCGGTAGGTCCCGATACTGGCAAACAGGGCAAGAAGAACGGCCACCACGACGACAATGATGATTCGCGTCCGGTTCATTCGATCGGGTCTCCTGTCAAGTGGTTCTTCCTCCTTATGCTAGTACCTTTCCCGGCGCATCGTAGCTGTCCCCGTGAGGCCGATGGTGGAACCGGACTAGCCGGGGATGAAGCCCGCAAGAAAAACAGAAACCGTATACGTAACGTCTACTTGTATCGAATTTACGGGCAGGCCAGGATCGAATACATTCACCGAATCCGCGGTGATCCCTGCCGATGTAAGGACGCTGTTCACACGGGCAGTCCCGAAGGTCTGTGAATCGCCAAAATCCTCCTGCACGGCTGCCTCCCGTGCGCCCTCGCGCGCCGCACCGGTCAGGATATTTTTCGTCATCCAGCCCCTT
>DAOUUI010000124.1 GCA_030668225.1 Deltaproteobacteria bacterium | reverse complement strand
GCCCGGAGACACGGGCGCAACAGTGCTGCCTCCATCCCGGAAATCTTCGCACGCGGGAAGTAAGATCGCCATCATGATAATTATGGAGATGGTGAGGCGGACGCTGAACCGATCCATGGATTCTTCCCCGTCCCGAATTTGTTTCGGCATATGCCAATGTCAGGAGGAGGCTTTCACAAGATTCGTGCCTGAATGAGGCAAGCAGGAAATCCTGGGAGGATGCGTTTAACAAACTGATTTAAAATGAGATACGCGCTTTCCATTAAAGAACTAGGAGGGGATATCGATAAGGCCTCACGATTCTGGTATCACAATTGTTACCCGGATTTCAAATCAGAAAGGATCCTGACGGCGGGTGAGATGCGTGTCTCGATTTCACCGCAGGATTGTCGACGTAAGCTGTATCTCCACCTCGATCAGGCCGTCCTCCCGGGATGGCCTGATCGCCGAAACGAGAATGCGGGTTACGGGCCCCCGGGGTTCCCTCCCGAAAGCGGCCCGGAAATCTTCCTTGATCTTCCTTGACCTCTTGATCCTCTTCCCCCGTTCCTCCTCACCGCCCAGGATAAAAACGGTTTCTTCCTCCTCCAGGCGGTACATCGAATTTACCGGCGTCTCGTTCCCGTACGCGAAAGTCAGTCGGATACCGCCGGGGGAAAACCCGTGCCAGATTCCGCGAAAGAAATTCCCAACCTGTTTTTTCCACGGAAGGTCCATGGAATCCTCCCCGAACACGACGGTGACCGAGAGAGGGAAACGCGCCTCGTACTGTCGGTAGTCCAGGGAGGTGCGGTTGATCCCCTTGGAAACCATTTCGATCGAAAGGGAATCCTCTGGCAGAAGATCCCTTTTTATCCTCTTTTCCCAAAGCACGCCTGTCCCCGGGGACAGGGCGACCTCCGCCCGGAAGAAATCGTCGCCCGCCGCCACGTTTCTTTCGGGGAGGGATTTCCACCGTCCCGGTGTGCCCTCTTCCCATCCTGCCTTCCGCGCTTCCTCGGTTCCCGCCGCGAAAAGGAAGGAAGAGGAAGAAAACATGAGCAGTGCGGCCAAAGGTACGCAGCCGAGAAGAACCTTACGATTCCTCATCCGTCCCTCCTTCCTCCGTCCGGTGGGTGATCTCCATCCCTTCCGCCCGCATCTTTTCGGTAAAGACGTCCGCGGAGGCCACCGCGCGCTTTACGTCCAACGAGCGGAACACAATCCGGACCTTGTACCCTCCTTCCAGGAGAGGATAGGAACCGATTCTCACGCCCTGGAAACCGGTGATCGTCTCCTGCATGATCCCTGCGTAGGCAGACTCGGGGGCCTGGCTGTACAGGGTCACCCGCCCCTCCCTTCTCCCTTCCACGAAGGGTTTGAGCCAGCCGAACATCTCTCTGACCAGGCGGGGGATTCCGGGGAAGACCGCCATCCGCGCCACGAGAAACCCGGGAGCGGCACTTATCGTATTGGGGATGAGAACCGCCCCTTGCGGAACACGCGCCATCACCATCCTGCTTTCGCTCCTCCGGTCTCCATAGTACGCCTCGAGGCAGGCCTTAGCCTCCGGGTGGACGACAAGCGGCATCCCGGCGACGGTCGATACGGCCTCCCTTGTGATGTCGTCCGGCGTGGGGCCGATCCCTCCCGTCAGGATCAGCAGATCGACCTCGGCAAGGTACAATCGCAGGTGGCGGACCACGGTCGGCACGTCGTCGGGGAGAATGGCGCACAAGGCCACTTCCGCCCCCCACTCGTTGAGAAGGGGGAGCATAAAGGCGATGTTGCTCTCGCGGGTCTCGGCCTTGAGCACCTCGTCGCCCAGAATCACGATGCCGACTTTCTTCGCCATATCCTCTCCATCGTGGTTTTCCCGGAAAACCGAACCATTGTACAGAATGTCGGGGGAAAAATCATTGACATTGAGACGGGCGAATCAGTAACGTGGGAGTGCGTTCTGCGACCATTTGAGAGGAAAATTCGTGGAGAAAACAGTAACCTACGCCTCCGCCGGGGTGGACATCGACGAAGGGGACCGCATGGTTTCCCTCATTCGTCCGATCGTTCGGACAACGCGTCGCAAGGAGGTTCTGGAAGGAATCGGGTCGTTCGCGGGTCTTTTCCGGTTCCCCGCAAGGAAATACCGCGACCCCGTCCTCGTGGCGGGCACGGACGGCGTGGGGACCAAGGTGAAGGTCGCCGCGATGGCAATGCGGTTCGAAACGGTGGGCATCGACCTCGTCGCGATGTGCGTGAACGACATCCTTGTCCACGGGGCAGAACCCCTGTTCTTCCTCGATTACTACGCCACGGGGAAACTCTCCGCACGCGAAGGTGCCAGGGTCGTGTCGGGGATCGCGGAAGGGTGCCGCCAGGCGGGATGCGCCCTTCTCGGGGGAGAGACCGCCGAGATGCCCTCCGTGTACGCACCGGGGGAATTCGACCTGGCGGGATTCGCGGTAGGGGTCGTCGAAAGGAAAAAGATCATCGACGGGAGCGCCGTGCGGCCGGGAGACGCCCTGATCGGTCTTTCCTCTTCGGGGCTTCACAGCAACGGGTTTTCCCTCGCGCGTAAAGTCGTCTTCGAGCGAATGAAAAAGCGGATTACGTCCCGGATCCCGGAGTGGGGCGCTACGGTGGCCGAGGAACTGCTCCGACCGACCCGGATCTACGTTCGCCCGGTGCTTTCCCTTTTCCCGAAGGTCGGGGTTCGCGGGATGGCTCACATCACGGGGGGAGGGATCGTCGGAAACCTTCCGAGGGTCCTGCCGCGCGGGGTGGTGGCGGTTGTCGAAAAGGGGACCTGGACCATGCCGCCGGTCTTCCCCACGCTCGTCGAGACGGCCGGCCTTCCTGAAAGCGAGGCGTACCGGACGTTCAACATGGGGATCGGCATGGTCCTCATGGTTCGCCCCGGGGACGCAGACCGGACACTGCGCCACTTCCGGAAAGGAGGCGTTCCCGCTTTCGCGATCGGGGAGGTGCGAAAGGGAAAACGCGGCAAACCAGGAGTCTTGCTCACGGGAGGGAAACCATGAGCGAAAAACCGTCGATCGCGGTACTCGTCTCCGGAAGCGGTTCCAACCTGCAGGCGATCATCGACGCCTCCGAGAGGGGGGAGATCCCCTGCCGCGTCGGGATCGTCATCAGCAACAAGGCCGACGCGTACGGACTCGTCCGGGCGAAAAAACACGGCATCCCCACAGAATCAGTGGATCACAAAGGGTTTTCAACCCGGGAGGAATTCGACGCGAAGCTTGTCGAGATCATCCGCGGGACCGGGGCGGAGCTTGTCTGCCTTGCCGGGTTCATGCGGGTCTTAACCCCGGTGTTCGTCCATGCCTTCCCGAACAGGATCCTGAACATCCATCCCGCACTCCTTCCCTCCTTCCCCGGGACACACGGACCCGGGCAGGCGCTCTCCTACGGGGTCCGATTTTCCGGGTGCACCGTGCATTTTCTCGACGAAGGCGTCGACACCGGTCCCGTCATCGTGCAGGCAGTCGTCCCCCTGTACGACGACGACACGGAGGAGACGCTCGCGGCGCGAATTCTCGTGCAGGAACACCGGATCTATCCGATGGCGATCCGCCTGTTCTTTTCGGGAAAGCTTGAGGTCAAGGGAAGGAGAGTCAAGGTGCTGGGGGAGCCCAGGATCCCCGAGTTTTTTCACCGGAACCCGGACGCGTGACCCTAAGGTGTCATCAAGGGGGAAGGAGAAGGCGGTATCCCCAGTATTTCCAGCCCTCCACGAGGAAGATGCGCGGGAGCCGGTGCCAGGCGCCCTTTCTCCCCCAGGCCGCCGTCACAGGTATCACCGAGATCGAAACGGTGGGAGGCAATACCTTGCGCAGGGTGAGGTGCGCACGCGGCACATGGTAGTCGGAGGTTACGAGGATCACTTTCCGATACGTCCGGGAGACTACCACCAATTTCGCCGAGACGGCGTTTTCCAGGGTGTTCTCCGACCACCCTTCGATATGGATGCGCGGGAGGTCTTCCTGCACAACCTGCTCCCCCTCCGGGAGAATGCTCGCGAGCTTCGCCTCAGGCCCCGCTCCGAGGATGAATAGCTCTTTCCCTTCCCCCTCTTTCCAGGCCCGGTATCCTGCCGCGATCCGGCCCTCCCCTCCCGTAAACACGAAGATGGCGTCGGCGACGTCTCCGGAAAAAGGTGCCGCCACCCACCGGGCAAGGAGGTGAGGAAAGGCAGCTCCGGCGGTCAGAAGCAGGATAAGGACCGTTACGGCCCGGCGAACCCCTCTCTTCCTCTTTGGGGGCCCTAATAGAATTTGATCTTGCTTTCGTGTCATCATGCGTGTTAGTTTTGTTGAGTTTTCATTTTGGAGGGTGACATGGCAAAGTGCTCAATCTGCGGCAAGGGACCCAGTTTCGGGAACAATGTTTCCCATGCAAACAACAAGACCAGGAAGGTCTGGAAGCCCAACATACAGCGTGTGAAGACCGTCTCCAATGGGTCCGTCCGACGCGTCCATGTCTGCACGCAATGCATCAAGTCAGGACGGGTATTGAAAGCCCTCTGATTCATCCGACCGACGCGACCGCGTCGATTTCCACCAGAGCCCCCGCCGGAAGTTTCGCCGCCTCTATGGTCGCGCGGGCCGGCGGGTTTTCCGTAAAAAACGTCCCGTACACCCCGTTCATCGCCGTAAAATCGGACAGGTCGGCAAGATAGACGGTCGTCTTGACGACGGATTGCAGGGAGACTCCCCCCTCCTCCAGGACCGCGGCCAGGTTGCGCAGCACACGTTCGGTCTGGATCTCTATCCCCCCCTCGACCATCTTTCCCGTGGCGGGATCGATCGAGATCTGCCCCGAACAGAACAGGAATCCTCCCGTGAGAACGGCCTGGGAGTATGGCCCGATGGCCGCAGGGGCCTTTTCCGTTTGCACCGTTTTCCGCATCTCTTATCCCTTCCCCCGCTCCACGGAGTAGACGTTCTTCACCTTCTCGATCGACTTGATGAGCGCTGCCAGGTGCTTTGCGTCGTTCACCGCGACGTCAAAGCTGCAGATGGCACGCTTGTCCCGGGTGGTC
>DAOUUI010000143.1 GCA_030668225.1 Deltaproteobacteria bacterium | reverse complement strand
GATCCCCTTTTCGATTACGCTCGTCGGCTCGAGAAGGACCCCGACGTGCTTTAAGCCAGGCGGAACCTTCACGAGATAGTCCGGCTCGTCGACGTAATATTCGGTGAGGAACCCGTGCCGCAGGTTGATGCCCCTCTCGTAATACACGTCGTCCGTGGTCATGTCGTACATGCCGATCCGGTCGTAGATGGATTGGCCGGGTCGGCGCACGGTCGCCACGACGAAATCGCCCGGCGCAAACTCCGTGACAGCGGGCCCGACCTCCTCGACGACCCCGAAGGACTCGTGGCCGATGACGAGATACTCTTCGCCTGGCGGGGCGTCCCCGTACTCTCCCGCGTTGATTTCCTTGTCCGTCCCGTCGACCCCCACCTGGAGCACCTTGACCAGCACTCCCCGGCCGCCTTCGACGTCTCCCACGGAGGGTTTCGGGACCTCACGCAGGTGGATCGAGTTCGCCTTGCGCGGAATGATCGCTACGGCTTTCATCGCCTCACTCCCCCTTCAGTTTCTTGATGATCTTGGGGATGAAGAACGAAAAGACGAAGAGGGCCACGGAAAAGATCACCTTGAAGGAGAGGAGACCCCCCCAGTTCCCGCTCGCCCACACATCCCGGACGGTGCCTACGAAGAAGGTGAAGATGAAGGTGCCCACGATGATCCCCAGGCCGGTGCCGAAGACGTAATCCCGGAAACGCACCCGGGTGAGGCCCATGCCGAAGTTCATGGGGGTGAAGGGGAAATAGATGAGTCGCAGGTAGAGGACCGTGGCGAAACCGTTGCGCTCGATCGCCTCGTCGTATTTTTTCAGCTTGTCCCCGATGAGGGAGGCGGCGAACTCCCTGCCCAGCGTTCGGCCGATCCAGAACGCTGCGCTTGAGCCGATCATGGCGCCCACCCAGACGTAGAGGAACCCCCAATAGGCGCCGAAGATGGCGGCGCCTAAGGTGGTGAGAAGCGTGCCGGGCACAAAGAGGCAGATCCCGACGATGTACACGAGGATGAAGAGAAGAGGTGCCCAGTACCCCGCGGATTCCAGCACCTGTCCCAGTGCCTCGCGTGTGAGATAACCCTTCACCGGGGTGAAGCGGACGACCACGATCGCGCCGATGATGAACGCGAGCAGGACGAGCGCTTTTACCAGCGGTCCCTTGCCCGTTGCTTTTTGCTGCGGCACGGCATCCAAGTTGCGTTACTCCCGCCACGGTGAGGGCAGGGAATCAGCCCCCCTGATTGGGATTCCCTCGCGGATTATTGTATGAAGACTCTTTCCTATGGATGGGGAGATTCGCCTGAAGGATTCGACTATCCGGGGAACCCGGGAGTTGCAAGAACGGAGCAAGGGAGGGGAATAACCGGAGAATACTCTTCGACCTCCTGTAGAAAATCCTCGTCTCGTCGCCACAATGAGATCATCCTCACTCCTTAAGTCCCTGATAATCAACAGGCAAGGAGGGACAAGAAAAACGGCATGCCTGATGCAGTCCTTAACGATTGGACTGAATACGGATAGGACAAACAAAAAGAAGCAAGAAGGAGGCAAGACGATGATGGGAGGTTGGTTGATCTGGCTGATCCTCGGAGGGTTATTCCTTTTCCTCATGCTTCGCGGTGGGGGTTGCTGCGGCGGGCACGGTGGTCATGGCGAACATCGCGATGGGGTTGAAGAAGGCGGTCCAGGGAAGAGTGGTATCCATCCCTAGGGCCATTGATCGTGGAATCGTAAACAAGGGGGAATGGGATGGGGAAAGAACACGGAACGCGCCACGGGCACCCCGGGACGGCAGATTCTGGCGGTCTCCACGACCCCGTCTGCGGGATGGAGGTCGGGCCGGAAACCGCCCATCGGTTCCTTCACGCGGGGACGGACTATCTGTTTTGCAGCGCGGGTTGCCTGGCGAAGTTCCGGGAGAGTCCGGGCCGGTACCTATCCGCTGAGGGAGGGGGCGAAACTTCCCGCCAAGAGGAGTCCGCAGAGGGGAAGATTGGTCGCGGAGCGGAGTACACTTGCCCCATGCACCCGGAGGTCGTTCGGGATGCCCCGGGCGATTGCCCGAAGTGCGGGATGGCGCTTGAGCCTCGTACGGTGTCGGTGGAGGAGGAGGAAGGCGCGGAGCTCGTCGACATGCGCCGGCGGTTTTGGGTAAGCGCCGTACTCACGGTTCCGCTGTTCCTCGTCGCAATGGCGGATTTCATCCCCGGACGCCCCCTGGAGAATCTGGCATCCCCCCGGACGCTGGACTGGCTCGAATTCGCGCTTGGCACGCCCGTTGTCCTCTGGGGGGGGTGGCCCTTCTTCGTAAAAGCATGGCGGTCGATCGCGAATCGCGCCCTGAACATGTTCACCCTCATCGGGCTCGGCGTCGGGGTCGCCTACCTCTATAGCCTGGTCGCGGCGCTGTTCCCCTACATCTTTCCCTCGTCGTTCCGGGGTGAATCGGGAGAGGTGGCGGTCTATTTCGAGGCTGCGGCGGTCATCGTCACACTGGTGCTGCTTGGCCAGGTAATGGAACTGAAGGCGCGCAGCCAGACGGGTGCCGCCATCAAGGCGCTCCTCGGTCTGGCGCCGAAGACGGCACGCCGCCTCCGCGACGACGGGACCGACGAAGATGTTCCGCTCGACCTTGTCCGTCCGGGAGACAGGCTGCGCGTGCGGCCCGGGGAGAAGGTGCCGGTGGACGGCGCCGTCCTCGAGGGATCGAGTTCGATCGACGAATCGATGGTGACGGGCGAGTCGATCCCCGTGGAGAAGCGGGCGGGCGACCGGGTGACCGGGGCCACGGTGAACGGAACCGGGGGGTTGGTGATGCGGGCGGATAGGGTGGGCTCCGAGACGCTTCTCGCCCGGATCGTGCAGATGGTTGCGGAGGCCCAGCGAAGCCGCGCCCCCATCCAGAAACTGGCGGACATGGTGGCGGGCTATTTCGTCCCGGCGGTGATGGGGATTGCCGTCGCCACGGCTTTGGTGTGGGGGCTCGCCGGACCGGAGCCCCGGATGGCACACGCGCTGATCAACGCGGTAGCCGTCCTCATCATCGCCTGTCCCTGCGCCTTGGGCCTTGCCACCCCGATGTCGATCATGGTCGCCACGGGGAAGGGCGCGACGGCGGGGGTCCTGTTCAAGAACGCGGAGGCGATCGAGGTGATGCGCAAGATAGACACCCTTGTGGTCGACAAGACCGGGACGCTCACGGAAGGGAAGCCGAAACTGATCACGGTGGAGCCGGCGGACGGAATCGACGAAACGGGCCTGCTACGGATGGCGGCAAGCATCGAGCGGGGGAGTGAGCACCCGCTGGCGGCGGCTATTGTGAACGGTGCGAAGGAGCGGGGGATCGAGCCGCCTGAAGCGGAGTCATTCGAGTCGGTGACCGGCAAGGGGGTCACGGGGAGGGTGGAGGGGCGATCCGTCGCTCTCGGCAACCGGGCTCTCATGGATCACATCGGCGTAGATCCCGCCGACCTTGCAATAAGGGCAGAGTCGTTCCGGAAGGACGGGCAGACGGTGATGTTCGTGGCGGTGGACGGCAAGCCCGCCGGCATTCTCGGGGTGGCGGACCCCATCAAGGGGACCACCGCGGAGGCGATCCGCAAGCTTCACGGGGACGGTATCCGGATCGTAATGCTTACCGGAGACAACCGTACGACAGCCGGGGCCGTCGCGGGGAAGCTCGGCCTCGATGATGTGGTCGCCGAGGTCCTTCCGGATCAGAAGGCCGACGCCGTGAAGCGCCTGCAGGGGGAGGGGCGTATCGTGGCCATGGCGGGCGACGGGATCAACGACGCGCCGGCGCTCGCGCAGGCCCAGGTGGGAATTGCTATGGGAACGGGAACGGATGTCGCCATGGAGAGCGCGGGCGTCACCCTGGTTAAAGGAGATCTTCGCGGCATCGTCCGGGCCCGGCTTTTGAGCCGGGCGACGATGCGAAACATCAAGCAGAACCTGTTTTTCGCCTTCATCTATAATGCGCTGGGTGTTCCCGTGGCGGCGGGGGTCCTCTACCCGTTCTTCGGAATCCTGCTGAGCCCGATGATCGCCGCCGCGGCGATGAGTTTCAGCTCCGTGTCCGTCGTCGCGAACGCGTTGCGGCTTCGGCGCGCAAACCTTTAGGCGCTGTTCCTGCGACGGATGAAACCGAGGAGGCGGACCGGTTCTCTAATGGGAAATCAGCGGGAAAAACAGAGGACGGTCCCGGCAACGGCGAATGGAAGGGGGACCTTCCGGAAACCTGACAGTTGGAGGAAATCAGTCATGAAACGAAGGATCATTGCGTTAGCGGTCGTCGTGTTCCTTTTCTTCGTTGGCGTGCCGGGGCGGGCCGACGAATCGCATCACGGGCACGACCACCGGTCCGACGAGGGCCACGCTGCG
>DAOUUI010000092.1 GCA_030668225.1 Deltaproteobacteria bacterium | reverse complement strand
GTGAAGATGCTCGTGGCGATCAAGCCTGTCCCCAACCCGGACGAGAAGGTGAAGATCAAAAAGGACGGGAGCGGGATCATCCTGGACAACATCAAGATGGTGATCAACCCCTTCTGCGAGATCGCCGTGGAGGAGGCCCTCCGGATCAGGGAGAAGCAGGGAGGGGAGGCGGTGATCCTCACGATCGGCCCGAAGGAGAGCGAGCAGCAGGTGCGGACCGCCCTGGCCATGGGGGCGGACCGCGCGATTCTCGTGGAGACGACGGAAGAGTTGGACAGCCTGGGCGTCGCCAAGCTGATGGCGAAGGTCGTCGATCAGGAGAAGCCGGATTTCGTCATCATGGGAAAACAGGCCGTCGACGACGACAACAACCAGGTGGGGCAGATCCTGGCGGCGATCCTCTCTCTTCCGCAGGCGACCTTCGGGTCGAAGATCGAATTTCTGGAGGATGGAAAGAGGGCGAACGTCACCCGCGAAGTCGACGGCGGGCTCGAGACGATCGGGGTGACGCTGCCGGCGGTGATCACGACCGACCTGCGCCTGAACGAGCCGCGCTACGCCTCGCTGCCCGGCATCATGAAGGCCAGGAAGAAGGAGATGAAGGTCATCCCGGCGGATTCCCTCGGGGTGGACACTGCCCGGAAGGTGCGTCTCCTCTCCCTGGTCTCTCCCAAGGAGCGTGCGGGAGGGAAGAGGGTGGCCGATGTGGCGGAACTCGTCGACAAGCTGCGAAACGAAGCCAGAGTACTTTGACCAAGAACGTGGACGCCAAGAACAGGGACGTTCCTAAGAATTTGGGGTATCGCAGTGTCTTGCCCGGTTGGTGGTTTGCGCCAGGGGGGGGCGAGTTCTTAGGAACGTCCCTGTTCTTAGGGAGGAAATAGATGGCGGACATACTGGTAGTGGTCGAGCACCAGGAAGGGGCGTTCAGGAAGACGACGCTTTCCACCCTGACTGCGGCAAAGACGCTTGCGGGCATGATCGGCGGCGAGGTGGACGCCCTCGTCCTCGGGCAGGGAGTGCAGGCGGTGGCCGACACGGTGGCTTCTCACGGCGCGCGCACCGTTCTCCTGGCCGAAGGCGAGCCGTTTGCACGGTATCTTGCTGTTGCCTATGCCCCGGCGGTGGCACAGGTGGTCGAGAAAAAGGGGTACGGGGCCGTCCTGGCCCCGGCATCCACCTTCGGGAAGGATTTCATGCCCCGCCTCTCGGGTCTGCTGGATGCCCCGCTGGCGAGCGACATCTCGGGGTTCTCAAAGGAAGGGGACAGCCTGCGCGTCCAGCGACCCATGTACGCCGGAAATGCCGTCGCCACGGTGGAACTCATAGGAAGCCCGCTCCTTTTCACGGTGCGCCAGACCGCCTTCGACCCGGCCCCGCAGTCCGACGCGAAGGCGCCGGTCGAGAAGATTTCCCTGACGGTGGACCCGGGTGGTACCGTCTTCGTAGGCCGGGAGGAAACCAAGTCCGATCGGCCGGAGCTCACCGAGGCGCGGGTCGTCGTCTCCGCGGGCAGGGGAATTAAGTCTCCGGAGAACTTCAAGCTTGTCGAGGAACTTGCCGATATATTCCATGCGGCAATCGGTGCGACCCGCGCGACGGTCGACGCGGGGTGGGCCCCCAACGACTGGCAGGTCGGGCAGACGGGAAAGATCGTCGCCCCGGAGCTGTACTTCGCCCTTGGGATCTCCGGCGCCATCCAGCACCTGGCGGGGATGAAGGACTCCAAGGTGATCGTCGCCATCAACAAGGACGAGGAGGCCCCCATCTTCCAGGTGGCCGACTATGGGCTGGTGGCCGACCTGTTCAAGGCGGTGCCCGCACTGATTGCGGAGCTCAAGAAAGAGAAAACGGCCTAGGCCGGAGGTTCCCCGATGTCTGACGTCGCCTCGCAGGAAGATCTTCTTGCCCGGTTGAAACGGAAGGATTTCACGGCCGCGGTCATCGGCCTGGGATACGTGGGCCTGCCGCTCGCGGTCGAATACGCGGGCGCGGGGATCCGGGTCATCGGGATCGACTCCGACGGGGCGAAGGTCCGGGCGATCCGCTCGGGGCAGTCGTACATAGACGACGTCCCCTCCGAAATGGTCAAGGCCGCGGTGGACGCCGGGCTTTTGCGGGTGACCTCCGACTACTCGGCCCTGGCCGAGGCGGACACGGTCAACATCTGCGTTCCCACCCCGCTGCGCAAGACGAAAGACCCGGACCTCTCCTACGTCGTGAATGCGGCGGAACAGGTCGCGAAATACCTCCACCGGGACATGCTGATCGTCCTGGAGAGCACCACCTATCCGGGGACGACCGACGAACTTCTCGTGCCGATGTTCGAGGAAAAGGGGTTCACGGTGGGCAAGGACATCTTCCTTGCCTTCTCCCCGGAGCGCGTCGACCCAGGCAACCCGCAATACAGCACGAAGAACATCCCCAAGGTGGTGGGAGGGGCGACACCGCGGTGCACCAAAATGGCGGCGGCCCTCTACGGAGGCGCCCTGAATCTTGTACACCATGTCTCCAGCGCGTCGGTGGCGGAGATGGTAAAGCTTCTGGAAAACACGTTCCGGGCGGTGAACATCGGGCTGGTGAACGAAATCGCCCTCATGTGCAACCGGATGGGGATCGATGTCTGGGAGGTGATCGACGCGGCGAAGACGAAGCCGTTCGGATTCATGCCGTTCTACCCCGGTCCGGGGATCGGGGGGCACTGCATCCCCCTGGACCCGTTCTACCTGTCCTGGAAGGCGAAGCAGTTCGGTTTCGAGTCCAGGTTCATAGAGTTGGCCGGGGTGATCAACGGGCAGATGCCCCACTACATTGTCGGGAAGATCGTCGACGCCCTCAACCGGTTCAAGAAATCCGTAAACGGCGCAAAGGTGCTGATCCTGGGGGTCGCCTACAAGAAGGATATCAGCGACGTCCGCGAGTCGCCGGCGCTCGACATCCTTCAACTCCTCACCCAGAAGGGGGCGAAACTCTCCTACTGCGACCCGCACGTGCCGGTCCTGGCTGAGCACGGCATGCACATGAAGGCGGAGCCGCTCTCGGCCGCAACCCTTAAGAAAGCCGACTGCGTGGTGGTCGTGACGGATCACAGCGATTTCGACTATCGGCTGGTCGCCCGCGAGTCGAAGGTGGTGGTCGATGCCCGCAACGCCCTCAAGGGGAAGAACGGCGGCAAGATCATCAAACTCTAGAGAAACCGTGACCCCAAGAACAGGGACGTTCCTAAGAACTCGCAGCCAAGAACAGGGACGTTCCTAAGAACTCATAGGGAATGGGAGGCTCCCGGGATCTTGGAAAGAAAGCGCGGGTGGAAATGAATTATCTGGTGACCGGCGGGGCAGGGTTCATCGGGTCGAATTTGGTATCCGTTCTGCTCGCGGAGGGCCGCAAGGTCCGGGTCCTGGACAACTTCCTTACGGGGAAGCGGGAGAACCTCCTCGGTCTGGCGGAGAGATACGGCAATTCCTTCCAGTTGATCGAGGGGGACCTGCGGGATATCGAGGCCACGCGCCGCGCCGCGGAGGGAGCGGAGTTCGTCCTCCATCAGGGCGCGCTCCCCTCGGTCCCACGGTCCGTGGCGGACCCCGTGCTCTCCAACGAGATCAACGTGAGCGGGACAGTTAACCTCCTCGTCGCGGCCCGGGACGCCGGAGTCAAAAGGGTTGTCTTCGCTGCCTCGTCTTCCGCCTACGGCGATACGCCCGAACTCCCCAAGCGCGAATCGATGACGCCGAACCCGAAAAGCCCCTACGCCGCCCAGAAGTTTACTGGCGAACAGTACATGCGGATCTTCCATGAGGTGTACGGGCTGGAGACGGTCTCTCTTCGATATTTCAACGTCTTCGGCCCGAATCAGGACCCGGCTTCGACGTATGCGGCGGTGATCCCCCGGTTCATCACGGCGGTCCTCACCGGGACCCCTCCCACCATATACGGCGACGGCCTCCAGACACGCGATTTCACCTACATCGACAACGTGGTGCGGGCAAATATCCAGGCATGCGAAGCTCCGAAGGAAGCCTGCGGCAAGGTGGTGAACATTGCCTGCGGGGATCGTGTCTCTCTGCTCGACATCCTGGAGATCGTCTACGGTCTGGCCGGTCGGCGTGTCGCTCCCCGGTTCGAGCCTCTCCGGGCAGGTGATGTCCGCGACTCTCTTGCAGACATTTCCCTGGCGAAGGAACTCCTCGGGTATGAACCGCGGATCGGCTTCCCTGAGGGGCTTTCCCGGACGTTCGACTTCTTCCGGAACGCCGGCTGATCCGGGACGACCGGATCGCAATCCCCTGATAGACCGACAATCGAACCAAGAACAGGGACGTTCCTGAGAACTTTTTCCCTGTGCTCCGGATCGGGAAGTCCAAATCGGCCAACCTTGGTGCTCTTTTCCCGGGACACGGGTGTGGCGTAGATATTGAATTGCCTCCGTTCATGGCCAGGGGACCCAGAATCGACTTTCCGGGCGCATGCCATCATGTATATGGCCGCGGAATCGAAAAAAGGGATATTTTTCGTGACGACCGGGACCGCCAACAGTTCCTCGAGCGGGTGGGGTTCAATCTCAAGAGATGGGAAATATCCTGCATCGCTTGGGCGTTGATGCCGAATCATTTTCACCTTCTCGTAAGAAGCTGGGGGGGAGATCTGTCGTTGTTCATGCGGTGCCTTCTAACGGGTTATTCCATGTACTTCAACGAACGATACGACCGCGTGGGCCATCTCTTCCAGAACCGCTACAAATCACGGTTGATTTCGAAAGAGTCCCACATGCGGGTGGCAATTCGATACATCCATCTCAATCCCCTTCGAGGAAGGCAGGTCAAATCGATGCGGGAGCTGGATCGCCATCCCTGGACGGGCCACAAACAGATACTCACGGGGGGCGACGCCGAGTGGCAGGATCTGTCCGCCATGAGGGATTTCTTTCCCGGACCGGGGGGGTCCCATTGGGTGAGCCATTATCGTGAATTCATCGAATCCGGATCATCCATGGCAGATCCCGCACCCGAGACCGGGGAAATCGCGGGATCGTTCCCGTCCGCAAGTGCCGTCGTTCCTGAGGCACCAGTAAACTCCCGTTTACATGAGAAGTTTCTCGAAATACTGTCAAGCATATCGATGCGCAACGGGGTCCCCGCGGACAGGATTATGGGCAAGGCCAGGGGATTTTCAGAGGTCGGTGCCAGACGTCAAGTTCTCCGGGAGTGCAAGGCCGGGATGGATGTGTCCGCAGCGCAGATCTGCCGGTGGCTTGGGATTTCGGAAGACGCCGGTGGTTATTTGTTAAGATCCGGAATCAGGAAACCTGGAAGGAAAAAGCCTGAAAGGGGAAATTCTTAGGAACGTCCCTGTTCTTAGGACTGGAAAGGGAAATTCTTAGGAACGTCCCTGTTCTTGGGAGAGCTTCCGGGTGACGATCAGAAAAGCCGAGTGGGAGAACATCCACTGGACGGGCCGGACGGACTGGCCCTTGACGTGCCAGGGGCGGTGCATCACCTCGAACACCTCCGGGACGGTGAACCCGCCCTCTTTCTCGACCCGGTCGACGATCTGCTTCACCTGGACCGTCGAGGGGAGGTAGGAGAGGAGAATTCCCCCCGGGACGAGAGCCTGTGCGGCGTGGGGGATCACGTGCCACGGTTCCGGCAGGTCGAGGACTATCCGGTCCACATCCCGCTCCCCGATCCCCTTGTAGATGTCGCCCACCTTGATCTCGTGGTTCGGGCATTCGCCGAGGAACCGCTTGACCGTTTTTGCGCCGCTGGAAGCAAAATCCTCACGCACCTCGTACGAAACGAGGCGGCCCGAGGGCCCTACCGCCTCGAGCAGCTTGATCGCAAGCGCACCCCAGCCGATCCCGGCCTCGACGACGGTGGCCCCGGGAAAGATGTCCGCCCAAAGGAGGATGGGTCCTATGTCCTTCGGATAGATGATCTGGGCGTGCCGCTTGAGGTTCATGATGTACTGGTTGAACGTCGGCCGGAATACCTGGTACTCGGCTCCCATCGCGGTCCAGACACGGCTGCCGTCCGGCTTGCCGATGATGTCGTCGTGCAGGATGTTTCCCTTGTGGGTCCCGAAGGGCTTCCCTGGAGAGAGGGTGATCATGTGCTCCTCCCTCTTCGGGTCGACGAGGATCACCTCCTCCCCTGCGCGCAGCAGTCCCCCCGTTTTCCTCCCTTCCATCAGCGGGCCGCCTCTTTTCCCGCCTTCTCCTTCAAGCGGCAGAATCCGCACGTTTCCGCGTACGTCGGCGCACCGCAGGCGGTGCACTTCCCCGAAGTCTCACCTGGGGAGAAGGGTGCTCCGTTGGTCTCCGCGCCCGTTAAAGAGTTTAGGAACGTCCCCTTTTTGGTGAGGAACCCCAGGTAGAAGTTGCTCCGGGTCCCGGGCATCTTCTCCTCGATCAGGGAAAGGGCCTCCTTGTAGACGAGAGAGGTGGCGTCGTGGCTCATCGGGCATTCCTCGACCACGTAGTCGATTCCCTTGAGGAACCCGTACGCCGCCGTCTCCATCTCGCTCACGCGCCACAGCGGTTTGACCTTCCGCACCAGTCCCTCACCCGCATCGGGCAAAAGGGGATGCTGCCGTTCCAGGTGCTCCCCGTGCCAGTGCATCAGGTTCCCCAGAAGCCTGGACGCCTCGTCGTCGAGGTTGTGGCCGGTTGCGACCACGGTGAAACCCCGGGAGGCTGCGACCCGGTTGAAGAAGTACCGTTTCACCGTCCCGCAGACGGCGCACTCCTCCTTGTGGCTTCTCTTCGCCGTTTCGGGGATCGGCACTCCCTCCCGGCGCAAGTCCACGACGATGGCCTCCTTCCCCCGGGCGGCGGCGAAAGCAAGGACCTTCTCCCTCGACCGGTCCGAGTAGTCGCCGATCCCGAGGTCGATGTAGAGTCCTTCCGTGTCGTACCCGAACTCCATGAGGATGTCCCAGAGGACGAGACTGTCTTTGCCGCCGGAGACGCAGACGAGTACGCGGTCGCTCGGATCGAGCAGGGAGTACTTCCTGATCCCCACCTCGACCTGCCGGCGGAAGAACACGAAGAAGCAGTCGGGGCAGAAGGCAGAGTTGTGGCTGGGCAGGTCGACCGCGGCCGCGGCGTTCCTGCATCTCTTGCACTTCACCGGTTACCCTCCGGAGACGACGGAGATGATATCCACGGTTTCGCCGTCCTCCACGCGCTGGTCTTTGGTGAGCAGCCTCTTCCCCTGCGTCACGAGGACCGTGGTGGGGCGAACACCCGCGGCGGCCAGGATGTCCTTGACCCGCTTCGGGCCGGGGATCTCCAGTTCCTTTTTCTTCTGCGGCATGCGGACAAGGATCATTCCGCCCTTTTCCTTTCGCACGTGGTATTTCCCAATCATAACAGACAAGCCCTTCCCGCCCCAATTTCGGTTGAGTCGCCTCACCCCGGAGAGTAAGATGGAAGCCATTCCGCATACGGGAAATAACGACCACCCGGAACGAAGAGGGAAGAAAT
>DAOUUI010000095.1 GCA_030668225.1 Deltaproteobacteria bacterium | reverse complement strand
GTTTACGGGTTTCTTCGCCTCCGTCTCGGCTTTCTTGTACTTCGTCGCGCAGGATGGAAAAAGCATGAGAGAACAAATTGCCAAAACTGCCATTGCCATGCCAACATTTTTCATTCTTCTCTCCCCCTTGGTAATTTAGTCCTCGTTGGAGGGCAGCATGACGCCCTCGTGTCCAGAAGCACGTCGATCATGGTGTTTCCACGGAAATGGCGATCGCTTTCGTCAACCGGGCATGGATCGAATCGCCCACTTTCAGGGGATCGAATGCCTTTACGGATTTTATACTATAGAACTTATTACCTGTTGTATCAACACCTGTCTTTAAGTTCTCCTCTTTAAGTTCTCCACGGTTGGATTGTGGCCGTGGGAAAAGACCTATATGATAATTCCGTATCCTACCAAATACTACGTTCCGTGGATTCGCGCATGCGGAGCGCCTTGCAAACGGGGGTTGTGGAGAAACCATGAACTTCGGCAGCAAAGTCATGTTGACCCTGACGCTGGCGATGGCCCTGGTTGTCAACGCCAGTGCCGCCGGGGAGAAGGCTCCACACGGCCGCACCCTGGTGGTCGGAACGAAAGAGGCGCCGCCCTTTTCCATGAAGGCCGAAGACGGCGCCTGGACCGGGATCAGCATCGACCTCTGGCGCGAAATTGCCGCCGAACTGAACCTGGCCTTCGAATTTCGCGAGACCGACCTTCAGGGCCTCCTCGACGGAGTCACCGATCGCTCTCTGGATTTCGCCATCGCCGCGCTGACCGTGACCTCGGAGCGGGAGAAGGCCATGGACTTCACCCACCCCTTCTACCACACAGGCCTCGGCATCGCCGTCGCCCACAAGAGCAAACACCCCTGGCTCCACGTCTTCCGGGGCTTCTTTTCCTTCGCCATGTTACAACTAATCGTCGCGGTGTTTCTTCTTTCGCTGTTTATAGGGTCTTTCGTGTATTGGTTCGAACGAAAGAAAAACCCGAAGCATTTCGGCGGCGGCATAGTGAAGGGCATCGGCTCGGGAGCCTGGTGGTCTGTGGTCACCATGACAACCGTCGGTTATGGAGACAAGACCCCCATCACGTTCGGGGGACGCGCGTTGGCGTTCCTCTGGATGCTTGTCTGCCTCGTCCTGATCGCGCTTCTCACCGCGCACATCACATCGAGTCTCACGTTGATACAGATGACGTCGGGGGTCAAAGGGCCGGAGGACCTGATGCATGTCCGCGTCGGCTCCGTCGCGGACACAACGAGCAGCGACTACCTGAGAGAGAATCGGATCCCGTTTTATCCTTACAAAACAGCATCCGAGGGAATTCGCGCGATCGCCGAGGGCAAAATCGAGGCGCTCGTCTACGACAAGCCGATCCTTCAATACCTGATCCGGAATGAGTTCCCGGGAGTCTTGGGGGTTCTGCCCACTACCTTCCGCTGGCAGGACTACGGGATCGCCCTGACGGCGGGAAGTCCACTGCGCGAACCGATCAACGTCGTTTTGCTGAAAATCATCCGTGCGCCGGCGTGGCAGGGTACGCTTACCCACTATCTGGGCCGGTGAACGTCCGGCCCGGCCGGAACCCGATCTACCCTCCAGCCCCGCGCCCCCCAAACCTTCTGGCGGCATAGGCCTTGAGGTCCTGCCCGAAGTCCGTTGTGAACCCGTCGCGGTAGACGATCGTGGTGGCGATCTCCGCGGCCAGGATCGCAGCCCGGACCTTCGGGAGAAGGTTGCGCACCCGGACGCGGAACCTCGGGGTTTCCCGGATCACCGCCGGCAGGTGGGCCAGGAGCGTCCGCCGGAACGGTTCCTTGAGAGTAAGATCCGGCCTCGCCTGGAAATGGTCGAAGATCCGGGCGTACCAGTCGTTGATCTCCCTGCTGAGGGACCCGGAGATCTCCGTATACGACACCTTTCCCCCTGCCTCGCGGTAACGGCGGAAGATCAACTCCGCCTCGTCCGAGGCCCGCTTCTCGAGGATCTCGAGCACCCCCGCCACGTACTCCTCCTTGTGGGCGAAGAACTCCTTCTCCGAGAGGAGGAGGTTCGCGATGATCTCGTAGGAGGAGGAGATGACGCCGCACTTGTTCGCCGAGGCGTCCCTAAGAATCACGGTTCCCCGCTCCTGGAGCTTCAGGCGCGCCTCGGGGGTCAGAAACGAGTTCGCCCCCTCCACGACCACGCGCACGGTGGAGTCGCCTTCCTCCGGGAAGAACCGGCGCCAGTTCCTCCCGTCCACCGTCTCCGGCCTGCCGCCCGCGGGGATAAAGAGATCTGCCGGGACGGTGAAGATCAGGCCTTCGAACTCCCGGTAGAAGTCGTCCACGGTGAGCCACGTCTCCTTCACCCCCTCCGCCGTCCGCTCGATCTTCCGGTAGAGCTCCTTGAGCCCCTCCGTCTTCCGGACGTTCCGGTAGAGGAGGAACCCGCCCGGGGACAGGCAGAAAGGATCGAACCTCTCGATGTCGTCCTGCAGCAAGATCCGGGAAAGCTCCTTCCGGTCCGCCCCCGCCGGGTCGACGAGAGCTCCCGTCCCGTCGAGGACGAGGCGGATCCGGACCTGTGGACAACGATCCAGCAGGATCCGCATGGCGTTGCCCGCCACGTCCCCGTTCGGCCCGCCGGTAAACTTCACCGAGAACGGGTCCTTCCGGATGTCGATGCCTGCCTCCCGCATCGCCACCTCGGCGAACGTCACCACGCCGGTGGAGGTCACCCCGTACTCCTTGTGGTTGATCCCCACCCTCTTGCTCGACATGATCCCGATCCCGAGGAGGTACCCGCGACGCCTCGAAAGCTCCGCGATCGTCTCGATCATCGCGTCGTGCATGTTCTCGTCCGGCCCCAGCTCGATCGGCTCGTCCTCCCCGTAGTAGTCGACGACGCGGGGGTCCCTTGCCTTCCCGTTTTGGGTCACGAAGAGATCCAGGAAGGCGTTCGCGAAAGCGAGCTGGACCTGGTAGAGGCGCTGGTCCAGGAGCGCCCGGGTAGGTGCCGCCGCGGCGTAGAGGAGGGTGACCATCTTCGAGCCCCCCTCGTAGATGTCCTTGTTCTTTATGTGCTGCGTGTGGGCGAGGACGTAGACCTCCCGGAAAAGGGTGTTCGCGGCGGTGACGACGTCGTCCCACGTCCGGGTAACGACGGTCCGCCACCCGCCCCGGGCGATGTCGGAAAAACCGACGTGGAACCCCAGGGCGTTGCGGGTGAAGAAGAAGGTCACCCGGAAGGGGCGCTCCGGCGGGAGGCCGGAGGTGAACATCTCCCCGAGATCGTCGAGATATCGTGGGTCCAGCCGGAAGGCGAGGGCGTGCTTCTCCGCCACAAAAGCATTCGTCTTGAGCGTGTGCCGGATCATGGCGAGGGTCGCGCGGAAGACCGTGCGCCGGAAGTCGTCCAGGAGCCGGTGCCCCGTGTTGTACTCCTCGATCTCCCGCTCCGCCTCGGTAAGGGCAAGGCGGTACGTCTCTTCCCGCGCCTCCACCCCCGGGGTAAACCGGGTTTCGAAGAGGCGGACGAGGCGCAGCGCCATCTCCGGGTCGGAAGAGAAGGCCCGATGGACCTCGTCATAGTCGTAGCGATCCGGATCGACGTGGGCCAGGCTGGCATGGCTGAAGGCGATGAAGGCGTTTACCAGGGACGCCTCGTCGCCCGTCATCTTTCGGGGGACGACGAACTCCTTGTAGGTGGGGGAGGCGTTGGAGAGGATCAGGGTGTTGAACAGCTCCCCCTTGAGTTGCCGGACCTGCTCCTCCTCCGGCGTGAGGACCTTCTCACCCCGCTGCCGCACGTAGAACGTCCCCAGGAACCAGGGCTGGACACCTGAGCTGACGGCGAGGGTGTAGGCCCGACGCACCCCCAGCCCCAGCCGGTTGAAAACCTCGAGGATCTGGGCGAGGAACCACCGCTCGGGCGGATTCGACACGGCCAGGAGGATCCGGCTCTCCCGCCACTCTTCCGATCCCCCGGCGTCCTGGAGACCGAGGAACACCCCCTCGTTGGCCTTTCCCTGGTGAAGGAGCCAGACGATCCGGGCTATCCGCTCCGGGGGAGAGAAGTGGACGTAGGAAGGATTGTTCCTCCAGAGGATCTCCAGAACCCTCCCCTGGACTTTCGGCTGGATCTCCGGATATTCTCTTCGGACCGCCGCGAGAACCCGCCGCCGGATCGCGGAAGGCAAAGCGGCCCCCTCGTACGCCGCAATCTCCCGTTCCTCTTTCCGGTCCAGCTCGTATCTCTGCACCTCAAGGAAGAAGCCGGTTCCCGGGAGGGGGGCATCGGAGTGGGACATCTCCGAGTAGGAGATCTCCCGCTCCGTGATCCGGCGAATCGTCTCGTAGAGGGATCCGGGGACGTCGAGGCGGGCTATGATCAGCGCCTTCTCCCGTTCCGCGAGGAGGAGGTGCCGGTTGTCCCTAAGGTTTCCGAGCTCCCGGCACAGCGTGGCAACAGCCCTCTGCTCCTCGCGCATCGTTTCGAAAAAGATCGGGTGCATGTTGGCTGCGAGCCAGTCGAGGTTCTCCTTCGCCTGTCGCTCCGACCCGGCGAGGAGATTCTTCACCTCCCTGTACAGCGGCCTTTTCCGACGCGTCTCCATGCCCTTCCTCCTTTGCCGTTCCCGGTCAGGGGGTTCGCCCTCGGGGTTTGGAGGTGAACGGCTTGCGTAAAGCGTCGAATGCGCGACTCATTATATCACCAGGCGCGCACGTAAAATCCCGGCCACATCCCGCGGCACAGGGGGAAATTGAACCGAAACGCGGCAGACCCACTCCATATTGATTACAATGAAAACCGTTCCGGGCCAGGCGATTCCATTGCCGCTCCCGGAAGAAAATTCCGAACGCCCCCGGCATCGGGGAAAGAGGCCGGAGAAAACCATGGAACACATTGCGGAAACCCCGGATCCGTTCGATCTGTTCCGCATCTGGTACGACGAGGCGGGCGGCTCGTCCCTCGCGTTGCCGAACGCGATGTCGCTTTCGACCGTGCGAAACAACGGCAGCCCCGCGTCCCGGATGGTGCTCCTTTCTTCCTATGACCGCCGGGGATTCGTCTTTCATACGAATTACGAAAGCGACAAAGGGGTGCAGATTTCGGCCTGCCCCCGGGCAGCCCTCCTCTTCTGGTGGGAACCCTTGAACCGGCAGGTTCGGATCGAAGGCGCCGTGGAAAGGACAACCGCGGAGGAGTCGGACGCCTACTTCGCGGGACGCCCGCGGGGCGCAAAGATCGGCGCGTGGGCGTCGGGCCAGAGCCGCCCCCTCCCGCTCCGGGAAACGCTCGAGGCGCGGTTTCGGGAGATCGAGGCACGCCACGAAGGAACCCCGGTCCCCCGCCCGCCCCACTGGGGAGGATACCGCGTCACCCCTTCCACATTCGAATTCTGGACGGGACTTGAAGACCGCCTCCACGACCGGCTCCGGTACGAACGAACGCCCGAAGGATGGGCGGCGGTACGCCTCTGCCCGTAGGGAACCGACCCCGAATTCGGTATCGTGAACAGTTACGAACGATCCTCCGTCCCGGTCCCGATGCGCAGGAACTCGATGCGGTGATCGGCGTCCGGGTTGCGGGGCGACGGGCCCGCCACCAGGATGGCGAACCGGCCCGGGACCCCGTGCTCCCGCATCCATTTCCCCGCAAACTCCCGCCACCGCTCCGGATCCGCTTCGACCGGGTGCACGCCGTAGGAAAAGAGCAGCCCGCGGCAGACGGCGGGTTCCAGGCTCGACGCGACGATCCAGACCGCCGGCTTGAACCGGGAGATCATCCGCGCGGTGGAGCCGCTGCGCGTGGGCACGAAGACGGCGGCGAAGGGGACCTTCTCCAGGGCGTGCTCCACGACCGAGGCGATCGCCTCCGCGGCCGTGGCGGGGGGCGACTCGTCGCACAGTTTTCGCAGTCCCGTAAGCTGCCCCGGTGGACGTTGGGCTTCCGTTGCGGCGGCGATTCCCGCCAGCATCGCCACGGCCTCCTCGGGGTACCGGCCCATCGCCGACTCGGCGGAAAGCATCACGCAGTCCGTTCCGTCGAGGATGGAGTTGGCGACGTCGGTGGCCTCGGCCCGGGTGGGGAGTCGGTGGGACACCATCGATTCAAGCATCTGCGTGGCGGTGATGACCGGCTTCCCTGCAAGGACCGCCTTGGCGATGAGCTGCTTCTGGATGAGGGCGATCTCCTCCAGCGGCACCTCCACGCCGAGGTCGCCGCGCGCAACCATGATCCCGTCCGCGGCCCGGAGGATCTCGTCCATGTGCCGCAGCGCCCCGGCCCGCTCGATCTTGGCGACGAGGAAAGGCTGCCTGCCGCACTCGTCGGCCGCCGTTCGCACCGCCTGGATATCGGCTGCGGTCTCGACGAACGACTGGCCGACCGCGTCCACGCCGTGTTCGAGGGCAAACCGGAGACAGGCCCGGTCGTGGTCCGTGAAGGCGGAGATGCCGAGGTCGACCCCCGGGAGATTGAGGCCCTTGCGCGACCGAAGCTCGCCGCCCACGACCACCGTGCACAGGACGTCGGTGCCCGAGACGCCCTCGACCGCAAGCAGCACCAGCCCGTCGTTCAGGAAAAGCCGGTCGCCCGGCGACACGACCTGCGGCAGGCGCTCGAAGCTCACGGAAACGCGATCCCGATCGCCGGCGATCTCCTCCGTGGTGAGCGTGAAGCGGTCCCCGGCGCGGAGCTCCACGGGCTCCGGCTCGATCTTCCCGATCCGCATCTTGGGGCCGGGCAGGTCGGCCAGGATGGCCACCCTTCTTCCCGTGGCCTGCTCGGCGGCGCGGATCCGGGAGATCCGCTCCGCGTGATCGCGGAACTCCCCGTGCGAGAAGTTGAGCCGCGCGACGGTCATCCCGGCACGAATCAACCGCGCCAGCATCTCGGGAGAGTCCGAGGCCGGCCCGATGGTGGCGACGATTTTCGTCTTGCTGCCCGGAAGTGGGGGGCCTGGACAGATCATGCCCAATCGCTGTGGACGCCGGTCAGATGGTTGGGGGGACTATGCCCTCCTCCAATCGGATATCCGGATCGGATGGCCTCGGTAATGAAATCCTTGGCCCGCCTGACGGCTGCAAGCGGCGCCAGCCCCCTGGCAAGCCCTGCGGCGATTGCGGAGGCGAAGGTGCAGCCGGACCCGTGCGTGTTTTTTGACTCCAGCCGGTCCGATTGCAGCAGAACGTAGTCCCTCCCGTCGTAGACGACATCGATCGCCCGGGACGCGATATCCAGCCCCCCCCCTTTCAGAACCACCCACGGAGTCCCGAT
>DAOUUI010000105.1 GCA_030668225.1 Deltaproteobacteria bacterium | reverse complement strand
CATTCTTCTCATCGACGAAGCGACGCCGTATGAATGACGGCGGATTCATTGCCAGGGCCTTCGGCTACATCGGGCGGTTCCCCTCCTGCAGACTCCTGGTCGTCGGGGATATCATGCTGGACGAGTACGTCTGGGGGAACGTGAAGAGGATATCCCCGGAGGCTCCGGTGCCGGTGATCGCCGTCACGAGGGACACGAAAGGCCTCGGAGGGGCAGCCAACGTGGCGCTCAATATCTCCTGCCTGGGCGCGGGGGTTACGGTCGCCGGCCTCGTGGGAGCCGACTCGGCGGGCCGTGAGATCGCACGGTTGCTGCGGAAACGGGGAATCGGCGTGGCGGGCCTCGTTGTCGACCCGGATCGGTCCACGACGGTGAAGACACGCGTGATCGCCCATCAGCAGCAGGTGGTCCGCGTCGACAGGGAGAATCATGAACCCCCGACCGAAAGGGCACGAGAGGCGCTCAAGAAACGTGTTCTCACGGCGCTTAGCGGAGCGGACGGCGTGGTCCTGTCCGACTACCGGAAGGGGGTCCTTTCCCGCGAGCTCGTGGAGGAGGTGGCCGCAGCGGCGAGGAAGAAGGGGGTGTTCGTTGCGGTGGATCCGAAGCAGACCGATTTCGCCTTCTATCGGGGATGCACCCTGATCACCCCCAACATGGCGGAGGCCGAGGCGGCGCTCGGAGGCCGGGAGCTTACGGGAGACCTGGACATATGGGAAGGGGGGAAGGCGATCCTGCGGAAGACGGGGGCGAGCGCGATTCTCCTCACCCGCGGGGAGGAGGGGATGAGCCTGGTGGAACGCGGTCGCCGGCCCTTCTTTCACATCCCGGCGCAGGGACGCCAGGTGTTCGATGTGACCGGCGCCGGGGACACCGTGATCGGGACCCTCGCGACGGGATTGGGGGTGGGAGCGACACTACGGGACGCCGCCCTCCTCGCGAACGTGGCCGCGGGGGTCGTCGTTGGCGAGGTGGGGACCGCACCCATCACCGTGGAAAAGCTGACACGAGCATTGCGGATGCAGGAGAAGGAGCGCGAGGTCGCCCACGAGGAAAAGACCGGAACGCCGCGGGCCCGGAAAAGGACATTCTCCCCCCGATGAGCCGCAGAAAAATCCCATCGCCGGCCGGGCTGCTGTTTTCCGTGATCTACCGGAAAGAGGAAGATTTCGAAAAGACCCTCCGGACGATCTCCGACCGGGTCGGGAAAATAGGATACGCGAGCGGTCCGTTTCCCTTCGACCGGACCGATTACTACGCAAAGGAGATGGGGGCCCCGCTGTTCCGACGGTTCCTCCTGGTGGCCGATGTCGTGTGCCGGGATGCGTTGGTGCAGGCGAAGATTGCCTCCGAGTCGATCGAAGACGAATTCCGGGAAAACGGAAACCGGACCGTGAACATCGACCCGGGGCTGCTTTCGGAAGAGAGCTTCGTACTTGCTACGGGAAAACCGTACAGCCACCGGATCTACCTGCGCGACGGGGTGTTCGCGGACCTGACGCTCGTTTTCGAAAAGGAAGAGTACAGGCCGCTGCCGTGGACGTATCCCGATCTGGCGTCGCCCGAGATCCGCACCTTCCTCACGATGTTGCGGACGTTCGTCCGGAAAGAGATCAATCGGGGACAGAGAGGAGATTCCTGCCGATGTGGATGAGCATGACCGGTTACGGACGGGGTGACCATCACGACGGAGACGGTTCGGTGACCGCGGAGATCCGGTCCGTCAATCACCGGTTTCTGGACATTCACGTACGTTGCCCCGCGAAATTTCTGTCGTGGGAAATGCGTGTACGGTCGATGGTCCGGAAAACGATCAAAAGGGGAAAGGTAGACGTATTTCTGAGTGTAAAGGATTGGGGCAGGGCGGGTACGACTGTCCAGGTGAATCACGGGCTTCTCTCCTCGTTTCTCGCGGAGGCGAACCGCGTACGGGAAGAATACTCGCTGGGAATGGATCTCTCCTTCCGGGACCTGATCGGAGTTCCCGACATCTTCGTGTTTGCCCCGGAAGGAAACGACCCGGCGGAGGAGCATTGGGCACTCGCGGAGGGCGCGGTGGAAAGCGCCCTGTCCATGCTCATCGGGTCGAGGCAGGAGGAAGGGGGGCGGCTCCGTGCTGCAATCGGGAAAGCGATGGAGAAGCTGCGCCCTCTGGCAGGAGAGATATCGTTCCTCACCGGTGAGAACAAGGATCTTGCCCGGGCCAGGTTTCGGGAACGGATAGAAGCGCTTTCCGGGGAGGCGGGGGTCGATCCCGCGCGCATCCAGCAGGAGGCAGCGTTTCTGATCGACAGGCTGGATATCTCCGAAGAATGCGACAGGCTTTTTTCCCATCTGACCGGCATGGAAGGATTGATGACGACCGACAGCGAAGCGGTGGGGAAGCGGTTTGATTTCCTCTCCCAGGAGGCGTTCCGGGAACTGAACACGGCGTCGGCCAAATCGGCGCACCCGGGGATATCGGAGAGGGTGGTCGCCGCGAAGACGGAGCTTGAAAAGATCCGGGAACAGATTCAGAACGTGGAGTGAGGCATGGAAAAAGGAGACGTATTCATCATATCGGCTCCTTCCGGGTCGGGGAAGACCACTATCTGCCGGATGCTTGTCCAGCGCCTGGATAATATTGAACTATCCATATCCTATACCACCCGTCTCCGGAGGAAAGGGGAGGTGGAAGGCAGGGACTATTATTTCATTGAACGGGAAAAATTTGATATTATGTTAGATTCGCGGGAGTTTCTGGAATACGCCTCCGTGTACGGACACCTGTACGGGACGTCCCGGGAGGCCGTCCGATCGATCGTCTCCCGCGGCGGGGATGTTATTTTAGAAATTGACGTCCAGGGCGGGCGAAAGGTGAAGGGGGAACTTCCGGAGGCGGTTATGATCGCCGTCTTCCCCCCAAACCGGCGGTCTCTCGAGCAGAGACTGATCGGGAGAGGAAGGGACAGCACCGAGGAGGTGAAGGCGCGCCTTCGGGCCGCGGATGGCGAGTCGAAGGAGCTCCTTGAGTACGATTACCTCGTGGTGAACGACGATCTCGAAGCGGCGGTGAACAGAGTGGAATGGATCGTACGGGCGGCCCGACTCCGCCGCGAGAGGACCCGCAATCGTCTGGCGAAACTATATCACGAAACCGGAGAAGTGAATCATGGCGAGAGTGACCGTTGAAGATTGCCTACGGCAAGTGGAAAGCCACTTCGAACTGACCGTTGTGGCGGCAAAGAGGGCCAAGCAGCTCCTGGGCGGGCAAGGAGCGTCGATCGAAACATCCCACCGCAGAGACAAGCCCACCGTGGTGGCGCTCAGGGAGATTGCCCAGGGGAAGGTGCGGGTCAAACGATAACGCCGGAGCCCGCGATGCTCCGTTTGAACGACATCGTTGACCGCGTCCAATCTATACGGCCGACGGCCAACATCGAGATCATCCACAAAGCCTACGTTTTTACGGCGAAGGTGCATCACGGTCAACTGAGGGAATCGGGGGAGCCCTACCTCATTCATCCCATAAACGTCTCCTTTATCCTGGCCGACTGGAACCTGGACGAGGAGACGATCGTCACGGGCCTGCTCCACGACACCGTGGAAGACACGGTCGCCACCATCGAAGAGATCCGTGAGTTGTTCGGGGACACCGTCGGCCAGCTGGTGGACGGGGTCACCAAAATCAGCCGTGTCGTCATCTCCGACGTGGCCGACCATAAGGCCGAATCCCTCCGAAAGATGATCCTTGCCATGGGGAAGGATATCCGCGTGATCCTCGTCAAGCTCGCGGACCGGATCCACAACATGAGGACTCTCGATCACCTGTCCCCGGACCGGCAGTCCGCCATCGCCCTCGAGACGCAGGAAATCTACGCACCGATCGCGAGCCGCCTCGGAATGTCCCGCGTGAAGATGGAGCTCGAGGACAAATGCTTCGAGATTCTTCACCCCGACAAATACCGGGAGCTCGCCCGGGCCGCCGACGAGAGAAACCGGGGGCAGGAGGAACACATCCGGAAGGTGACCTCCCTCCTCGAGACGAAGCTTCGCGAGGCGGGGGTCGACGCGGCGATCACGGGCCGCTCCAAGAATATCTCGGGCATCTTCAACAAGATGATCAGGCAGGAAATCGAATTCGAACACATCTACGATCTCATCGGGTTCCGCATCATCGCGAAGACGATCCGGGAGTGTTACGAGGCGCTCGGAATCGTGCACAACTTGTGGCGCCCGGTCCCGGGAAGGTTCAAGGACTATATCGCGATGCCGAAAGCGAACTTCTACCAGTCCCTTCACACCACGGTGTTCGGCCCCGATGGGGAGATGATGGAGATCCAGATTCGCACCGAGGAGATGCACGGTCTCGCGGAGTACGGGGTCGCGGCGCACTGGCGGTACAAGGAGGGGAGACAGGAGACGGACAAGGGCGATCAGATGTTCGTGTGGCTCCGCCAGATCCTTGATCTGCAGAAGGAGATGAAGGACCCGCGGGAGTTTCTCGATACCGTGAAGGTCGAGCTTTTCCCGGAGGAGGTGTACGTGTTCACCCCCCGCGGAGACGTGAAGGAGCTGCCGCGTGGGGCGACGCCCATCGATTTCGCCTACGCGATCCACACCGAGGTCGGGAACCAGTGTGTCGGCGCAAAGGTGAACGGGAAGATGGTGCCTCTCAGGGCGTCTCTGAAGAACGGCGACGTGGTCGAAATCATCACCAACTCTTCGCACAAGCCGAGCAGGGACTGGCTCAAGATCGCAAAGACCAGAAAGGCCTTAAACAGGATCCGGGCGTTTATCCGGCAGGAGCAGCAGGAGCACAGCCTGACGCTGGGACGCCAGATCCTGGAGCGTGAACTGCGCAAGTATTCCCTTGCCATCATGAAGACCCAGAAGTCCAAGGAATTCGCGGAAATCCTTCAGGAAAACGGGTTTAAAAGCGCCGACGACTACTGTATCGCCCTCGGGTACGGGAAGGTCTCGCTCGTCCCGCTGATTCGGCGCCTCATCCCGCCGGAACAGCTGCAGGAGAAGGGAAAGGAGTCCAGACTCGAGGCCCTTTTCAAGCGCGTTACCGCGAGGAAACCGAGCGCGGTCATCGTCAAGGGGGTCGATGACATCTTCATACGCCTGGCGAACTGCTGCCACCCCGTGCCCGGAGATCCCATCGTCGGGTTCATCACGCGGGGGCGGGGGGTGACGATCCACGCGAGGGACTGCCCAAAGGCCCTGGAGACTGATCCCGCACGGGCGATCGAGGTGGCGTGGGAGGCGGGGACCAAGGCCGCCCATCCCGTGAAACTGAAGGTCATCTGTGCGGACAAGCCCGGGCTGCTGGCAGACATCTCGCGGACCATCACGGCGAGCGACGTCGACATTCGCCGCGCCATGGTCATGACCACCCGGGACAAGCGTGCCATCTGCAGCTTTGACGTCGCGGTGAACGACGCAAAGCACCTGGCAGCGCTCATCAAGTCGATCGAGAAGGTGAAGAACGTCTACTCCGTGGAGCGGGGGAAGGGGAGAGATAAACCTGTTTAATTATCAGCGCTTTCAATCCTTGCCTCTTCGGGTTGTGGCACTTTTGTGTCACTTTGCCACGCCGGGAGGGAGGTAATCGCCCCCTCCAGATATCCCGGCGATAAGTGAGCATACCTTGCCGTCATCCTCATGTCTTTGTGTCCCAGGAGATGCTGAATCGTATACAGGGGAACCCCCGCCATCGCCAAGTGCGAACCGTAGGTATGTCTTAGACCGTGGAATGTGAAATCCTTGATCCCGGCACGTTGCAGGAGGTTAACGAAAGACTCCCGCATCCCCGTATGATCCCGCTTTTCCTTCTTACGCCCCCAAAAGATGAAATTGGTACCAATACGTCGTGGTCGCTTCACTAAGGCGGCACGGACCTTCCCGGACATGGGGACATGACGTGGGGAACCGTTTTTCGTCTCCCTCACCCATATCTGGTCTTTCTTGAAATCGACTTCCTCCCATCGCAGGTTGAATATCTCGCTTAGCCTCATGCCCTCGTCCAATGCCATGCGAATCGCAAGGTAGAGGTCTTTGGACCGGGAACTCTCTGCAAGGTCTAACAGCCTTCCCGCTTCTTCCCGGGTGAGATACCGATCTCGCCGGTTCTCGGGAAACTTCTCTGGGCAGGAGGCAGGATTCTTATCAATCCATCCCCACCTGACTGCCTTGTTCAGCATAGCCCGGAGGACTGTCACCT
>DAOUUI010000040.1 GCA_030668225.1 Deltaproteobacteria bacterium | reverse complement strand
GGGTATTTGTCTCTTCCCCTTGCGGCTGCCTATCTCTGGCGGTCACGCAGAGGGTTGAGGGGCCGGCTCTCTCAAATTGTCTACTATCGACCGGATGGACGACAAATAATATTCAAGAAGTCAGGCTCTGATGCCTACATGGAAAGGTTTCGTGTCGATCCCATAGACCCTGACGCACCGGTGAAGGAAGCGGTTCCCGCAAGGGAAGGGGATCGGGCAGAGAAGAAGAAACCGCCGAGGTGATGGGATAAGGTGCTGTGGTAAAACCCTGCCGGAAAAGAGAGAGGGGCTACGGTTTGAACCGTAACCCCTTGTTTTTTTGGTGGGCGCTACAGGATTTGAACCTGTGACTTCCACCGTGTGAAGGTGGCACTCTACCGCTGAGTTAAGCGCCCGCGGGAATTCCTATTCTACCGTTCCCCCCGGGCGCATCAAGCAATTTTTCCCCTTCAGAAGGAAAGCTGCGCGCCGACGTACGGCCCCTTGAGTTCGACGTCGGCCAGAAGGTCGTCCTCGTCCGCCTTCAGGTCGATGTAGCGGTATCCGCCCTGGATCCTGAAGAAAGGGAACGGGACGAGGGAAACGAACGCGTCAGCCTCGTACAGGTGGTTCCCCGAATAGGCCATCCCGGTCACCCGGGCGTCGACCCGCAGGAGGTCGTTCAGGAACCCGGCGCCCGCGGCCAGCCCGACCATGGGGACCGGGCCCTGGAAATCCTGTTTTTCCGTCAGGGTGGTGCTGGTAAGCTCCAAATCCAGGTCTACGTACTTTACCTTCCCGATCAGGCCGAGATAGAAATTGGCCGCGACGAAGTCCGGCCGCAGGATGTCGACCTGCACCTCCGCGTCGAGCATCTTGACGTCGAAGCTGGAACTGACGTTGTCGTTGACCGGGAAGATCTGGCCGTTGTACTCGATGTCCCGGGTGAGTGTCGCGCTCCCGTCGTAGCTGATCTTGGTATAACCGACCCGGAAGTGCACTCTTCCGAACCGGAGGAACGCCTCGCCCGAGAGGAAATTCTCGTCGTCCACCCCGAGGTCGTCCTTCAGATCGAACTTCGTTTCGGACACGCCGCCGGAGATGGTCTGTGCGGTCGCGGACAGATCCGGGAACCAGTACGTTCCCCGGACGCCCGCCCCGACGCCCGGCAGGGCCTGCGCCGTTGAGGAGAGAAATAACAGGAGCAGGGCGGGGAGCAGGATAGAGAATCGCCTCATGGTACCTCCTTTGCCTTCTGCTATAATGTCCGCGCGGTTCAACACAATGACGCGATGGAGCGGATATGACGACGGAACGGAAGAGGGAGATCCGGCGCCGAAGGAAGAGAAAGAAAAAGGCCGGGAAGCTTAAGCAGAAAGAGGCGGAAAAGTAGTAGGCGCAATCTCCCGCAGTCGCCGGGGACAAAATGTTTTCCGGCGCCTTTGAGCGCGGCGGATACCAGTTGGACGGAAGCGGATGGGGCGCTGGTGGCCCCCCCGGACTTCAAATCCGGTCGGGAGGCAGCAATGTCTCTGGTGGGTTCGATTCCCTCACGCTTCCGCCATTCATTCCCATTCCTCATAGGAATGTTTATCGGAATTTTCGGGGTATTTCTTCAGGGGCGGAGGGAGTAGCGGCACCCGCAGTAGTTCTGCCGGTAGATTCCGAGCCGTTTCGTGGTCTCCACACTCTTTCGGAACCCGTCTTTTTTCTTCAAGTCCGCCTCAAGGAACGCAACGCCTGCCTTTTCCCCCTCCTCGCGGCCTATGCGGTTCACCATCGCGGCGTCTTTTTTCGGGCTGACGGTAAGGACCGTGGAGAAAGCCGGAATTCCAAGGGATTTTGCCTCCGCCGCCGTCCGGGAGAGACGCATCCGGATGCACGCCTCGCACCGGCGGCCCCTCTCCGGCTCGTTCTCGAGCCCCCGCACGGCATCCTCCCATTCCTCTTCCCCTCCTTCGGCGACCTCAAGGGGGAACGGCATGGAATCTGTCAGGGCATGGGTTACCAGGAGACGCCTGTCGTACTCCATCCCCGGCTGGATGTTCGGGTTGAAGAAGAACCCGGTGACCCGGTACTTCTCCTGCATCGCCGGGACGCCGTAGGAGGCGTCGGGCGCGCAGCAGATGTGGAGCAGAACGCTTTTCACCCCCGCAGGGTGTTCTTTCGGCTTCATCGACGAAACCCCACCTTCCGTAACCGATATCTTATAATTGAAACGGGAGAAAAGGAGAGAAACCTGTGATCGTCAACGGAGTTCTGTTCGCACTGACATTTATCACGACGCTCGTTGCGGGAGCGTTTCTGGCCGGCGGGAATCCGCTTGCCGCCCCCGGGGACCTGGTGCTCGGGTTCATGTTTTCCATCCCGCTCCTCTCCATCCTCGGGGTTCACGAACTGGGTCACTACACGGCGGCCAGGCGGCACGACGTCGACGTGACGCCCCCGTACTTCATCCCCGCTCCGTCGTTCATCGGTACGTTCGGCGCTTTCATCAAGATCAGGTCGCCCGTACCGAACCGGAACGCCCTGATGGATATCGGGGCCGCCGGGCCGATCGCGGGCGCCATCGTGGCCGTGCCCGTCCTCCTCATCGGACTGAAGCTTTCTGCCGTGCGCCAGACCACCGGGATCGCGGAGGGGATTCCGCTCGGGGAGTCGCTCCTCTTCCGGGCGGCTTCGTACGCCGTCGTCGGCTCCGTACCGGACGGCTACGACGTGGTCCTGCACCCCGTGGCTTTTGCCGGGTGGATCGGTCTGCTCGTCACTGCCCTCAACCTGCTTCCCTCCGGGCAGTTGGACGGCGGCCACATCGCCTACGCGCTCTTCGGAGGCGGCTACACGAAGATTTCCCGCCTGGTTCCTTTCCTCCTCCTCCCCATGGGGTTCCTCTGGGGGGGGTGGATCATCTGGTCCTTCATGCTGCTGCTCCTGGGGACGAAGCACCCGCGGCCTCTCTTCGACGAGGTTCCCTTAACCCCCGGGAGGCGGCGCATCGGCATCGCCGCAGCCATTCTTTTCCTGATCTGCTTTACCCCCAATCCGGTTCCGATTTAAGGGGGCGGTCATCCGCGAGCTCCTCTCCCTGCGCTCCTACCTCGGCCGCCACCGGTCGGCGTACCTCCGGTGCGTTCTCGTCCTGTTCGTCTCCACTCTCTTCGGGCTCCTCGTCCCGTGGATGATCCGGGATGCGATCGACGGAATCTCCGCGCCGGACGGGAGGGAGCAGGTCGTCCGGGCCGTCTCCTGGATGGTCCTTTTTGCGGTTCTGCACGGGGGGTTCCGGTATTTCGGCAGGCGGGGGATGCTCGTTACGGCACGCCGCGTGGAGATGCGCCTCCGGCGGGACCTCCTCTCCCACGTGATCCGCCTTCCCCTGTCGTTTTTCGGCAGAACGCCCACCGGCGACGTCATGTCCCGGCTGACCAACGACGTCTCGGCGGTCTGGCTGCTTCTCGGCCCCGGGGCGCTGACCCTGGCAGGGACCGCGATCTCCTACGTCCTTGCCCTCCTCTTCATGGCCCGGATCAACGTCATGCTGACGCTCGTGTCGCTCGCGGTGGCGCCTGTGATCGTCTTCACGTCCCGGGAGTACGGCAAGGCGTTCCACCGCAACCACCGGAAGGCCCAGGAGTCCCTTGCCGCGATGAACACCACCCTCCAGGAAAACATCACCGGCATCCGGCTGGTCAAGGCATACGGGCTCGAGGAGCGGGAGGAGGGCAGGTTCCGCGCCGCCTGCCGGGACTACTACCGGCATAACGTCTCCGTCTCGAAGACCTCCGCGGCCTTCCACGGGGCGATCGGGCTCCTGGCGGGAGTGGGAGTGGCCTTCGTCCTCCTGATGGGGGGATGGCTCGTGATCCGGGGGAGACTGACGCTTGGGGGTTTCGTCGCGTTCAACGCCTACCTCGCGATGCTCTCGTTCCCGACGATGGCGCTTGGCTGGGTGATCAACCTCGTTCAACGGGGCGGCAGCGCGATGGGGCGGATCAACGAGTTCCTGGGGATCCCCACCGAGTCGTGGGAGCCTGTCCTGTCCCCGCCGCGGAAGGTGCCGGATGCCCCGTTCCTCGAGGTGCGGGATCTCTCGTTCGCCTACGAGGGGCAGGACAGGGGCGAGGCGCTTAAGGGAATCACCTTCTCTCTCCGGAAAGGAGAGATCGTCGGCCTCGTGGGGCAGACGGGGAGCGGGAAGAGTACGCTCTTCTCCCTGTTGCTGCTGCTGTATCCCGTGCCGCCGGGGACGATTTTCCTCGAGGGGAGGGACGTGAGCCTGCTCCCCCTGGACGAGATCAGGGGCGCGGTGAGCCTCGTGAGCCAGGACCCGTTCCTCTTCTCCGACACGATCCTTGCGAACATCTGTTTCGGGAAGGATGTCCCGGACGAGCAGGATGCGCGCCGTGCCGTCTCCATGGCCCGGTTCCTCGCGGAGGTCGAGGAGCTGCCGGACGGCCTGCACACGGTGATCGGGGAGAGGGGGATTTCCCTGTCCGGCGGGCAGAAGCAGCGGGCGACGATCGCCCGCGCTCTCTGCGCGGGAGGGGAGCTTCTCCTCTTGGACGACGCCCTTTCCGCGGTCGACTCGGAGACGGAACAGGAGATCTTCCGGGAGATTCTCTCCGTCCGCGGCGGCCGGACGGTCCTGTTCAGCACCCATCGCATGGCATCCCTTTCCCGGTGCGACAGGGTCCTGGTCCTCGAGGAGGGCAGGATCGTGGAGGAGGGGACGCACGACGAGCTTTTCTCCCGCAGGGGGGCGTATTACGACCTTTATTCCCGGCAGATGATCACCCGGGAGCTGGAAGCGGCGCTGTGAGCAACGGGGCGGAGTTCTATTTCTACGAGGACCGGGTGGAGACCCGGGGGATGGACATGAGGCTCCTGCGCCGCCTTTTTTCCTACCTGGCCCCCCACAAGGGCCTGATCGCGGTGGCCCTCGGGGCCCTGGTGCTCGGCACGGCGTGCCAGTTGGCCGGCCCCTACATCATCAAGCTGGTCATCGACCGGAACATCATGCCCCGGGTGATGGAAGGGCTTGGGCGGAGGATCGGCCTCTTTTTCGCGGCGCAGGCCGGCGCGATGGGATTCCTCTACCTCCAGATGTTCACGGTGTCCATCATCGGGCAGAGGGTCATCCTTAAGATCCGCGCCGATATGTTCGGCAGGCTCCAGCGCCTGCCGGTCTCCTTCTTCGACCGCACCCCCACGGGACGGGTGATGACCCGCCTCACTTCGGACGTGGAGGCGCTCCAGGAGCTGATTTCCTCGGGGCTTGTCTCCACCGTCGGTTCCGCGACGGTCCTTGTCGGGATCGCGGCTGTCCTGCTCTGGATGGATGCCCGCCTTGCCCTCGTCACCTTCGCCGTCCTGCCTGCCATCGTCCTCTTCGTCGAGCTGCTGAAGAAGTTCATCCGGGAGGCGAACCGGGAGATGAGGAGGAAGCTCGCCCGGCTGAACGCTTTCCTCCAGGAGCACTTGAGCGGGGTGGCCGTCGTGAAGGCCTTCGTCCAGGAGGGGAAATCGGTTCGCGAATTCGACGCCCGGAACGACGAATACGCCGCGGAGAGCATCCGTCTTACGAACTTCTACTCCGTGTACTTCCCGGGTGTGGAATTGTTCGCCTCCGTCGCGATAGCCCTCCTTCTCTGGCAGGGGGGATTCCGGGTGATCGCGGGGGCCGTAACCTTCGGTACCCTGGTGGCCTTCCTCGAGTACGCACAGAAGTTCTTCTCTCCCATCAAGGACATAAGCGACAAGTACAACATCCTCCAATCGGCCCTCGCCTCGAGCGAGAGGATCTTCCAGGTCCTGGACACGGAGGTCTCGCCCGAGTACCGGCAACTCCCTCCCGGCGGGAAAGCACCTCCCGGGAGGGCGGAAGAGCCGGGCGGGGAAAGCGGGACACCGCCCGCCCAACCGGCGATCGAGTTCCGGGACGTCTGGTTTTCCTACCCGAAAGGGGACGGCACAGGGGGGGAGATGGTCCTGCGGGGCGTCTCCTTCGCGCTCCATGAGGGCGAGACGGGGGCGATCGTGGGCGCCACCGGCGCGGGCAAGACGACGATTCTCAACCTGCTGTGCCGGTTCTACGAGATCTCCCGGGGCGAGATCCGGCTCTTCGGAAGGGACGTGCGGGAGATCCCCCGGGAGGAGTTGCGCCGGATGGTCTCCCTCGTTCTCCAGGACCCGTTTCTCTTCTCGGGTACGATCCGGGAGAACGTGGAGGCGGGGGGGGACGAGCTCGACCGGGCCGTGGAGGTGGCAGGCGTCTCGCGGTTCTCCGCTTCCTGGGAGACAGGACTTGCCACGCAGGTGGGGGAGCGGGGGGGGCACCTCTCGGTGGGGCAGCGACAGCTCGTGTCGTTCGCCCGGGCGCTTTCCCGCGACCCGAAGATCCTCGTCCTGGACGAGGCGACCTCCAGCGTGGACCCGGTCACCGAGCACGAGGTCCAGGGGGCCCTCGGGAAGATTCTTTCCGGGAGAACGTCCCTCGTGGTCGCCCACCGCCTTTCCACCATCCTCTCGTCCGACCGGATCATCGTGATGCACCGGGGGAAAGTGCGGGAGATCGGGACCCACAAGGAACTCCTGGCGTCCCGCGGGATCTACCACCGTCTTTTCTCGCTCCAGTTCGCGCCGCGCTGACCCCAAGAACAGGGACGTTCCTAAGAACACGGACGTTCCTGAACTTTTTCCTGTCGACGTCTCGTTTCGAGGGCGGGATCCCCTGCGCGGGCGCCGTTGTTTGCGTCCTTTCCGCCGCGATGCGCCGAACAAGGCATAAGCGTGCCGTTCCGGAATATGTATCCCTTCGGCTGTCGATATATTAGGATATTCCTTTCACAATTTTCCCGGAGGCACAGTGTATGGCTCTGCAGGCGGTTTTCGAGACCAAATTTTCCGGCCTGACCCTGCTCGGGAGGGGCAAGGTGAGGGACATCTACGAAGTAAACGACAAGCTTCTGCTGGTGGCGTCCGACCGGCTGTCCGCGTTCGACGTGGTGCTGCCGGACGGGATTCCCGAGAAGGGGAAGGTGCTCACCCAGATCTCCGCTTTCTGGTTCCGGAAACTTGCCGACATCGTCCCCAACCACATGATCTCGGTCGACGTGATGGACTTTCCCCCCGCGACGAAAATCCACGAGGAGGCGCTCGCGGGACGCTCGATGCTTTGTGTGATGGCCAAGCCGCTTCCCGTGGAGTGCGTCGTCCGCGGGTACCTGTCCGGCTCCGGATGGGCGGAATACCGCGAGCGGGGGGAGATCTGCGGGATTCCGGTCCCCGGCGGGCTGCCCGAGTCGGCCAGGCTCCCGGAGCCGATCTTCACTCCCGCTACCAAGGAGGAGAAAGGGAAGCACGACATGAACATCCCTTTCGCGAAGATGGTCGACATCGTGGGGAAGGAGATAGCCGAGAATGCGCGGGCGATCTCCCTGGAGATCTACCGCCGGGCGGCGGACTACGCCAGGGGGAGGGGGATCATCATCGCCGACACCAAATTCGAGTTCGGCGTGGCCAACGGGAAGCTTCTCCTGATCGACGAGGTGCTGACGCCGGACTCTTCGCGGTTCTGGCCCACGGAGGGCTATCACCCGGGGGGGACGCAAAAGAGCTTCGACAAGCAGTTCGTCCGCGATTACCTCCTGACGCTGCCGTGGAACAAGACTGCGCCCGGGCCGAAACTCCCCGCCGATGTGATCGTGAAGACGGCGGAGAAATACCGGGAGGCGTTGAAAATTCTCACAGGGAGGGATCTCGAATAGAGTGAGCCGGTACGCTTTCCGGAAGATCCGCATCGCCGCAGGCGGCACGATCGGCTCCCGTGCGTATACTTTTCCGTTGCCTGGTTTACAATAGTTACCGGGAGAGAGAATGGCCAGCGGGGACATTCGCGGAAAGACGGTGGCGATCGTCGGCGGCGGGCCGGGAGGCTGTGGGACCGCCATCCGGCTTGCCCAGCTCTCCCGGGAGCGTGACCTCGGCCTGCGCGTCGTCCTTTTCGAGGGGAAGGATTTCGAGCACCATTACAACCAGTGCGCCGGCGTTCTCTCCCCCCCCATCGAGGAACTCCTCCAGGATCGCCTGGGTGTAGAGCTTCCTTACGACATCTACAAGCGCCAGATCTTCGGTTACCGCCTTCACGCCGGGAAGAAGGAGATCCTCCTGGTCGGCGATCACAAGGGGGGCGCAACATACGCGGTGCGCAGGGTCGTGTTCGACCGGTTCTTCCTGTCCTGCGCGGAGAAGGGGGGAGCGGAGGTTTCCCACAGCCGGGTGACGGCAATCGATTTTCCCAAAAAGGGGCGGGACAATGTGTTCCTGTACACGGAGGGGGGGATGCTCAAGGCGGACGTCGTCGTGGGGGCGTTCGGGCTGGACGACGGGATGATGAGCGTCTTCGAGACGGCCACCGGAGGGAAGTATCGCAGGCCGGGCGACTACATGCACACCTTCGTGGTGAAGATCGCCACGGATCGCGCCTTCATCGAGAAGAAGCTCGGCAGCATCATCTACGCATATCTTTTCCCGCCGGGAATCCCCAATCTGGATTTCGGTGCGATTACCCCGAAGGGGGACCACGTCATCGTCAATGTAGCGGGGCGGCGCGCCACGGTGGAGGACATGTTCGCCTTCCTGTCGCTGGATATCGTGCGGGACCACCTTCCCCCGCTAAGCCGGGACAGCCTGGAGGTGTACCGGGGGAAGTTCCCGGGCAAGCCCGCCCGCGGGGCGACGGGCGACAGGTATCTGGTGGTGGGCGACGCCACCGGATGGATGCGCCCCTTCAAGGGGAAGGGGATCAATATGGCCATCCAGACCGGCATCCAGGCGGCCGAGACAATCGTGGATCACGGCACCGACTCTGCCTCCCTCCGGAAATACGAGGAGCGTAGCCGGCAGCTCCGTGACGATTACCTCTACGGATCGTGGATGCGCCATTTGTGCAAAGCGGGGGAGATTACGGGGATGCTCGGGACGGTCCTTTCGATGGCGAAGGTGAACCAGGAGGTGCACGACGCCCTGTTCAGCGCGGTGTCCGGTCACGGTTCCTTCCGGGATATCTTCACCCGGTACGCTCGTCCCCGTGTTCTTGCCGACGTGGTCAGGAACTACGTGAGGGATCGAAGGAGGGGGAGGTCATGAGCATCACTGTGCGGAGGATGCATACCCAGGACGCGGAGGATGTCCTCCGGATTGACGAGAAGATCACCGGAACGCCGAACGAGGCCCAGTGGGAGTCCCGGATCATCGATCAGATGACGCGGAACCCCCTGGGGTGCCTGGTGGCGGAGGCGGAGGGGAAGGTAGTCGGCTTCATCTTCGGGGAAATCCGGGGGTGGGAGTTCGCCATCCCCAAGAGCGGCTGGATCGAGATCGTCGGTGTCGACCCGGAGTACCATGGGAAGGGCGTCGCCCGTGTCCTCATCGAGAAACTCCACGTCTACTTCCGGAATCACAACGTGGAGCGGGTGATGACGATGGTGAACTGGAACGACCCCGGCCTGGTCTCCTTTTTTCGTGCCGTGGGGTTCGAGAGGTCGGAGTTCATCATCCTCGAAAAAGGGAGCGAATCCGCGTAGCGAGAAGGGTTTTTCCCGGAGGCCCGGTTTGTGGCGACGGGATGGTCCCGCCCGGCGGTCCGCCGAAAGAGATCATGGGCGAGAGGATTTGCATGGGAGCGAATGGCCTGATGTTCGCGCGTCTGAAGGGGGTGCTCTCACCCCCCGGTACCGCCGTGGTGGCCCCGGACGGCTTAAGGCCCGCGGGTGTCCTCGTTCCCTTGCGCCTGCGGGAAGGGGAGGTGACGGTGGTTCTGGCGCGGCGCTCCGAGCGTGTGCCCCACCACAAGGGGCAGGTCTGTTTCCCCGGGGGGAGCCGGGACCCCGAGGATGCGGACCTGTTTGCCACCGCGCTCCGGGAAGCCAGGGAGGAGTTGGGAATCCGCGGGGAGAGTGTCGAGCTGCTCGGCGCGATGGACCCGGTCCCGACGGTGACGGGATTTTTCATCCAGCCGTACGTCGTGCGGATCCCCGGGGATGCGACCTTCTCCCTCGACGATTTCGAGATGGAGGAAGTCTTCGAGGCGCCCCTGTCGGTCTTTGCGGAGTACGGCCGCTACCGGTGCGCCGAGAGCATCTTCCTGGGGGAGGAGTACCAGGTCTACTTCTTCGATTACGGGCCGCACACGATCTGGGGCGCAACGGCCAAGATCCTCCACCGGCTGTCGGAGCTTGCGGACGGCATCTCCCCTCCATTGACACTTTCCCATCCCCCGGCCTAAAATTAAAAATTACCTTTTCACCAGGAAAGGGGTGCCGGAAGGCACGGAGGGGAAGACGGTGCCTCACAGCAAGCAGCCGGGCTCCATCGGCCTGGTCGAGAAGCAATTTTACACCTTTTGCGAACCTCCCCACGAGATGGAGCTTGCGTCCGGGGCGAAGCTGGGGCCGATCACGCTCGCCTACGAGACCTACGGGCAGCTGAACCGGGACAAGTCGAACGCCATCCTGATTCTCCATGCGCTCTCGGGCGATGCGCACGCCGCGGGGAAGTACGAGGAGAGCGACAAGCACCCGGGGTGGTGGGACAACAACATCGGACCCGGAAAGGCGTTCGACACCGACAAGTATTTCGTCATCTCCTCGAACGTCATCGGAGGGTGCCAGGGGAGCACCGGTCCTCCCTCGATCAACCCGGCCACGGGGAAGGAGTACGGACTCTCCTTCCCGATGATCACCGTCCACGACATGGTGCGCGCCCAGGTGCACCTCATCGACCATCTCGGGATCGGCAAGCTCCTTGCCGTCACGGGCGGTTCGATGGGGGGGATGCAGGCGCTGCGGTGGGCGGTTTCGTTCCCGGACCGCGTGATCGCGTCGATCCCGATCGCCACGACGTCGAAGCTCTCCCCCCAGGGGATCGCCTTCAACGAGGTGGGCCGGGTGGCGATCATGGCGGATCCGAACTTCCACGACGGGGACTATTACGGCAAGACGGTTCCCCGGGAGGGGCTCGCCCTCGCCCGGATGATCGGCCACATCACCTACCTGTCCGACGACTCGATGCACGAGAAGTTCGGACGGAAACTCCGGGGAAAGAAGTCGTTCGGCTACAACTTCAACGTCGACTTCGAGGTCGAAAGCTACCTGCGGTACAAAGGGGACACCTTCGTCCATCGCTTCGACGCCAACTCGTACCTCTACATCACCAAGGCGATCGACTACTTCGACCTGTCGCTCCCTCACGGCTCGCTGGTCAAGGCGGTCGAGGGGACGAATACGAAGTTCCTCATCGTCTCGTTCAAGTCCGACTGGCTCTACCCCCCCTACCAGGCCCGGGAGATCGTCAAGGCGATGATGATCAACGGGATCGACGTGACCTATTGCGAGATCGACTCGCGGTACGGGCACGACGCCTTCCTGCTGGACGAGGGGGAGATGTCCAAGATCATCACGAATTTCCTCGCCAACGTTGCGGAAAGCAACGGTATTCTGGAGGCCGCGTCCACGTGATGGCCGAAGGGGCCCGGATCGACCACAGCGTCATCCTTGATTTCATCCCGGCAGGAACGAAGGTCCTGGACTTGGGGTGCGGTGACGGATCGCTCCTGGTGAAGCTCGTCCGACAAAAAGCCGTGACCGGCCGCGGCATCGAGATCTCCGAGGTGGGGGTCCGCTCCTGCATCGCCAAGGGGCTCACCGTCATGCAGGGCGACATCGACAAGGGGCTTCGCGACTACCCGGACAACTCGTTCGACTACGTCGTTCTCAACCAGACGCTCCAGGCGGTGAAAAAGCCCGACGTGGTCCTCTCGGAGATCCTCCGGGTGGGGAAGAAGGGGATCGTCGGGTTTCCCAACTTCGCCTACTGGAAGATGCGGTTCTACCTTTTCTCCTACGGCCGCATGCCCAAGACCGAGTTCCTCCCGTTCGAATGGTACGACACGCCGAACATCCACTTCTGCTCGATCGTGGACTTCCGGGAGTATTGTGCGAAGAATGGCGTGAGGATCGAAAAGACCGTCTACCTGTCCACCGACCGGGGGGGGCGGGTGCTCCGGGGAGTAAGACCGAACCTCTTTGCCGAGAACGCGGTCTACCTTCTCTCGGCCGGGAGGTAAACCCGGGAACCGGATCTTGACGATCCGCTTAGGCCTTGGAAGAATGGGGACGTTGCGGGAAACGAATGTTTCGCTCTTTCCGAAAAGAAACGGACGAGGTGTGGCGACAGACACCTTGGCGAACCGGCCCGCGGCCGGGTTCGAGGTGCGGTCCGCGGAAATCCCATGCGCGCCTAAAAAGAGGAGCACCATGAGCCGAACGATCAATTTCAACGCCGGCCCCGCCGCCCTTCCCCTCCCTGCGCTGACGCGTGCCAGAGACGAGTTTCTCGATTTCGCCGGCAGCGGCATGTCGGTGATGGAGCACAGCCACCGGGGAAAGGAGTACGAAGGGGTCCACGACGAAACCATCGCTCTCGTCCGCGAACTCCTGGGCGTGCCGTCGAACTACGAGGTCCTGCTGATGCAGGGGGGCGCCACGGCGCTCTTCGCCGAGATCGCCATGAACCTCCTGGAGAAGGGGAAGAGCGCCCAGTACCTCATCACCGGATCGTGGGGAGAGAAGGCGTTAGGTGAAGCGAAGATCGTCTCGGCCCTGTTCGGGGCCACTGTGTCGGTCCAGAGCACCGGCGTCGGGGAAGGCAAGACGAAGAGCTACACCAGCGTCCCCGCGCCTGCCGAGGTTACCGTCGACCCCGGGGCGGCCTACCTGCACATCACCTCCAACGAGACGATCCACGGCGCACAGTTCAACGTCGATGCGTCTCGCCCCTTCCCCGATACCGGCTCCGTGCCGCTCAGTGCCGACATGTCGAGCGATTTCCTCTGGCGGCCCTTCGACGTGACGAAGTTCGGCCTGGTGTACGCCGGAGCCCAGAAGAACCTGGGCCCCTCGGGAGTGGTGGTGGCGGTGGTTTCGAAGGAGGTCCTCGACAGGGGGCGCAAGGACATCCCCAAGATCTTCCAGTTCCGAACCCACGCGGAGAACAAATCGCTCTACAACACTCCGCCCACCTTCGGGATCTACATGGTCCGCAACGTCCTTGCGTGGCTGAAAGGCCAGGGGGGGCTTAAGAAGGTGGAGGAGATGAACCGGAAGAAGGCGAATCGCCTCTACGGCGTCATCGACGGCAATTCAGAGTATTTCCGGTCGCCGGTGGAGAAGGAGAGCCGGTCGGTGATGAACGTGGTCTTCCGGCTTCCCAGCGAGGAACTCGAGGCGCAGTTCATCGCCGATGCGAAGAAGAACGGCATGGTCGGCCTCAAAGGGCACCGTTCCGTCGGTGGAATCCGCGCATCCATCTATAACGCGGCGTCCTACGAATGGGTGGACGCCCTCGCCGGCTTCATGGAGGAATTCGCCAGGAAGAAATAAGGAAAGGGGCCAGGATGTTACGGGAAAAGGGGGATTGATTTTTCCCCGTCCATCCCCTATCGTGGTTTGTCACATCGTGCGGGGCTGTAGCTCAGTTGGGAGAGCGCCTGAATGGCATTCAGGAGGTCGTCGGTTCGATCCCGATCAGCTCCACCAGAATTATCAAGGGGTTAGGCAAACGGGCCTGACCCCTTTTCCCTTGCCAGTTGCCAATCTGTTGCCAATCCGTGCCCGCTTCGCCGGAGTCTTCTCGTTCCGCCAGTCGGGATCGTCGAGACGGTTGACCGCTTGGCGGTTCTCGCCCGGAATAAGGTGCCCGTAGGTGCCCACCGTCATGCTGATGTCGTGGTGCCCGAGTTGGTGTTGAACATAGACAGGGGACTCGCCCTTCCGTAGCAGAAGGGAAGCGAAGGTGTGCCGCGCGTCGTGGAACCGTATCCGGCGCATTTTGGCCTTCTCAAGAACGAAGTTGAAGTCCCGCCGGATGTTCGACGGTTCCATGGGTCCCCACGTCGCGGAAGGGAAGACCAACTCCGGCATCGGCTTGCCGCGTTTGAGCACCTCGGCGGCGATCCGTTTCCGGTGCTCATCGAGGACCGCCGCCAGTTGATCCGACATGTCCACGCGGCGGACCTTCCCGCTTTTGGTCGTGCTATATTCCCCTTTCCGGTACGACCGCCCGACCTCGATGAACTTCCCGCGCCAGTCGATCGACGACCATCCAAGCGCGACCAGTTCCCCCTGACGGCACCCCGTCCGGAACGCGGTGAGCAGGAAGGGATGGAAGCGGGGGAGGTGCTCCTTGGCGGCATCGAGGAGAACTCGGACCTCCTCGTCGTTGAGGGCCGAAACCTTCTCCCGCGTGTCCTCCACCTTGATGATCTTCGCTGGTTTGGCCGCCGGGTTCATCGCGACAAGACCGTCCTCGATGGCCCGGTTGAAGACCCCGGAGATCGTCGCCAACATGTACCGGATCGAGCGCGGTGCCATCCCGGCCTCCTTCTTCCCGGCGCAGTAGGTCCGGACCGCGTCCTTCGTGATCTCGTCGAGGCGCATCCCCCCGAACGTCGGTAGGACGTGCGTGTCGAGCAGGTAACGGTAACCCTCGATGGTGGATGGCCGACAGTTCATCTCCACGTGCGTTGAGAACCACTTCTCGGCCTGCTCCTTGAACGTCGGGACCAGTCTCCCATCTTCCCCGCGGCGGGGGAGGTTGTAGTCCTTGTCGCGAAGAACGTCCCCCAAGGTCCGCGCGAAGGCCTTCGCTTCCTTCTCGTTGGTGAACGTCTTGAACTTCCGCCTCCCGTTCTTGTACGCGCCGACGCGGTACTTCTTGACGACTGACCCGTCGGGCTTTTCGTGCTTCAGTACCGTGATCCATGGCATGGTCACACGTCCTTTCCCGTCTGTTGTTCGTGGAACATGACGTTCATCTACTTCCC
>DAOUUI010000024.1 GCA_030668225.1 Deltaproteobacteria bacterium | reverse complement strand
TCCTTCACGGAAGACCCGCCGACGAACATTACCCTGGTCACGGGCCCCAGCCGGACGGCAGACATCGAATTGACGCTTGCGATCGGGGTCCACGGCCCGGAGAAACTGGACATTATCGTATTCTCAAGCGAGCCCCGTTCCGATGCCTGACGCAATTTTTTCCGCCCCTGGGATTGTCCGCGCCGAAGAATGTTACACTATCAAGCACACGGAGCACTGAATTCAGGAAGAACTTAGCAATGGCGGGAGCCGTTTCCCGGAGGCCCCGGCCGAGGAGGCACTCATGAAAGAAGTGACTTTCATCCGCCCAAAACTCGCCCAGGAATTCACGGAAGACATCCTCACATCCGAGACGTTGAGCCGGTTTGCCGAGCTCATTCGCACGAAGGTCGCGGACGGCCGGACCCTGGAAGAGGTCCGCCGGGACCGCGTGGAGGCCCGCCCGGCGAAGCAGGCCCGGCTGGATGCCGGCGAACTGCTCGACTTCCTTCCGGAGAACGAGGTGATCACCTTCCTCGACGGGACCACGATGACGGTCAAGGAGATCCGCGAGGCCGACTGGAAAGTCGACGGGCAGCCGCCGCAGTTCGACGGGCGGCGCGTCCAGCTCACCGGCCCGTGCTCGGTACCCGCCATGGCGATCGGCGCCATGAACACAGGGCAGCAGTGGATGGCGGACAGCGAGGACGCCGCCGCGCAGTCCACCGACAGCCCGCTGCGGACACAACGCTCCCTCAAGCTTCTCTGCACCTGGACGCCCGAGGGCAAGCGCGCACTCGATGGGGCAGGCGGCAAGAGCCTAAAGCCCGAAAACGAAGTGGCGATCATGATCTACCGGCCCCGGGGGTTGCACCTGGACGACCGGCACCTCCTGGTGGACGGACAAGCCGTTTCCGGGGGCTTCGTGGACGCCTGGTTGTTCCTCAAGCATAACGCGAAGTCGCTATTGGACCGCGGCCTGCCGGTCGCCTTTTATCTTCCGAAGCTGGAGTGCGTGGAGGATGCCGACCTCTGGCACACCTTCCTGTACGAAGCGGAGAAGGCGCTGGATCTTGCACCGGGAACGGTCAAGATCTACCTCCTTGTGGAAATTATCAACGCCACGTATCAGGTCGAAGAGATGATGTACGCCTTCACCCGGCCGATACATGACGGCGGGAAGACCGTCCCCGCCTCCCGCTTCATCGGGCCGAATGTCGGCCGCTGGGATTACATGGCCAGCATGTACCGGGCGACCCGGGCCGACCTCGCGGGCATACCGCCCGACACGAACCTCGTGACGATGGACGGGGCCAGGTTCCTCGCGGTGTACGAACAGTACGTCTCGGACATGGCGCGCAGGCGCGGCGCCGTCCCCTGGGGCGGCATGTCGGCCAACATATTGCTCAGGGGCACCCTGCGCCCGGGAGACTTCGAAAAAATCGCGGGCAAGGAGGGTGCGCCGGCCCTGCTCAGCGCCCTTCAGGCCGCGGGGTATGCAGATCCTAAGGGGAACGTGACCGGGAAGTTCCAGCCGGGGGCAGCCACCCTGACCGACCTGCCGGCGACTTACGAGGCGCATAGGGGGCAGATCATCGGGATCCTGGAGGCCTTCGTCGCGCGGGCCTACAACAACAAGGTCGCCCTCGAGAAAGCGAGCGACGACAAGACCCGGGAATCGGGGCTGCGGCTGGCGAAAGACGGCGGGCAACGTTGCTACTATGGAGCCTGGGTGGCGACGCCGGACATGGTCGCCGTCATCCAGCCGATCTTTGAGAAGGCCGCCAAGGAAGGCCTCCTGGCCGCGCTTGACACCGCTCCGACGCGGACCGACTGGTACGGCAAGGAGCTTGCGGCCGGGCTCCGGGCGTTCCCGGAAGGGTTGGTGACCGAGGACGGCATCCGGGAGGACATCACGATCACACTCCAGTACATGGCCGCTTACCTCCAGGGAAGTGCCGCGGCGGCCGTGACGAGTCCACAACTCAAGCTGCAGTTGATGGAGGATCTGGCCACGGCGGAGATCCGCCGGGCCGCCCTGTGGAAGCGTCTGCACGCCGGGGCCGTCCTCCAGGGAGAGGGACCGTTGGCCGGAAAGAAACTGACAGAAGAGGTGTTCCTGCGGCTCCTGGATGACGAGGCAGGAAAGCTCAAGGCCAAGTCGGTCGACACGGCCAGGGAGATCTTGCGGTGGACGACCATCTCCAAGAAGCTCATCCCCTGGATCTCCGACCCCTTGAACGTCGTGCTGGATGAAGAAAATCCGGAGGTGATTGCCGCCGCCCTCAAGGCGTACTTCGACACGTATGTCACGACCGGCAAGCGGCTTACCAAGGTGGCGGGAGCGGATATCCGGTAGCGCTTTTTATCGAACGATGACGATTCCCGCAAGAACCCCGCACGGTACGTCATCGGGTTTCGCATCGCTGCCGATGGGATAGATGTTCCACCCTGCCGACGCGACCATCCGGTAGACGTCTATCCCGACAGCTTCCATCGATGGCCGGGAGCGCAGGGAAAACCGGCACTTCGTCCCCTTCAGAACCGCGCAATCCGGCTGCTGGCCGCAGAAGGTGTGCCGGCAGGAGCCTGCGCCGAAGCCAACCGCCAGATAGTGCCCGTCATAGAAGGCTGCCGATTCGATGCCGTTCACGATCGAGTAGACGTCCTGATACGCGGCGACTCTCTCCTTGATCGTGGCCTTGTCCCGGACAACGACGGCGGAAGGAATCTCCTGGACAAAGAAAACGGCCCACTGGTACTTCTCGAGCAGGGATCGGAGCTCGGCGGGTTTTACCGTATGCGGTGGGCAGTTTGCGCCGACTCCGTACCCGAAACAGATCGGGATCTGACACTTCATCGTCACACGATCGTCCACGGGAATTTCTTCTGTTCTGACGATTTTCGCCCGGGTTGCACCCAGTTCGACGGCCTTTTCCTGATACTTTTGCAGATCGGCTGCAAGACGGTCTTCATCCACTTCGAGATCGATCTTTTTCAATTTCTGTTCCATGCCCACCTCCGTGTTATCTTGCCGGACTCGTGAACCACACTCTGAACGGTTCTTGCGGAACCGCGCTATGCGCAAAGATTCGGATGGGATCATCCCCGCCCGACAAAGGGCATCTTGGTGGCCATGACGGTCATGAATTGCACGTTCGCATTCAAGGGAAGTCCGGCCATGTACACCACCGCTTGCGCCACGTGCTCGACCTCCATGGTCGGCTCCACGGAGATCGTCCCGTTGGCTTGCGGCACACCTTCTTTCATTCGTTTCGTCAATTCGGTCTCCGCGTTGCCGATGTCGATCTGGCCACAGGCAATATCGTATTTCCGGCCATCGAGCGCGGTGGATTTGGTGAGGCCGGTTACGGCATGCTTGGTGGCCGTGTAGGGCGCGGAGTTTGGCCGGGGGGCATGGGCCGAGATGGAACCGTTGTTGATGATCCGGCCGCCCCTGGGCTTCTGGCTCTTCATGATCTTGAACGCCTCCTGCGTACACAAAAACACGCCGGTGAGATTGGCATCCACCACGGTTTTCCACTGTTCGTACGACAGATCTTCCAGGAGGATCGGCGGCGCGCCCGTCCCCGCATTGTTAAACAGCAGGTCGAGCCGGCCGAATGTCTCCTTTGTTTTGGCAAACAGGGCGCGAACGGAGGCGGGATCCGTCACATCGGTGGGGACGGCCAACGCGCGCGCGCCGGCCGGTCCTGCCCGCTCGATCGTCGCATGCAATCGCTCCTCCCGCCGCCCGGCAAGGGAAACGGCGTATCCCTCACGCAGAAGGGCAAGCGCAGTCTGCCCCCCGATTCCCGTTCCTGCGCCGGTTACGATCGCCACTTTTCCAAGGTCGCTCACGAGGCAAATCCTTTTTTTTTCGGATAGTATATTCCATTCCGACCGGATTTTCCTGTTTTTGCGGAAATCGCCGGGATGTCCCGGAAGCCCTTCCCGACGTTGCCATTCGCCGAACCGAATCACCCGTGGCCGGCATCGGATATTCACGGGTTTCCCGGACCGCCCGGCTTCGCCCGGATGGAAATCCATGCCCCCGGAATCCGGACCCGATTCTCAGGAGGAAGCCATGAAGCTTGTAAAGAAGCAAAGACAGGAACAAATCCTATCCCTGCAAAAGTCGTGGAAGGGAGATTCGCGATGGAAGGACATCAGGCGACCCTACCAGGCCGAAGAGGTCGTCAGGCTCCGTGGCTCCCTCCGTGTCCACCATACGCTTGCCGAAACGGGTGCCAGGCGCTTTTGGGATCTGCTGCATTCGGAACCCTATGTTCGCGCTCTCGGCGCCCTGACGGGCAATCAGGCGGTCCAGCAGGTGCACGCCGGTCTCAAGGCGATCTACGTGAGCGGGTGGCAGGTGGCGGGCGACGCCAACTCCGCGGGTCACATGTACCCGGACCAGAGTCTCTACCCCGTGGACAGCGTTCCCAAAATGATTTCCCGCATCAACAATGCCCTGACCCGCGCGGATCAGATCCAGCACATGAACGGCGGCGAAGGGACCCACTGGTTTGCGCCGATTGTCGCCGATGCGGAAGCAGGCTTCGGCGGTCCGTTGAATACGTACGAGCTCATCAAGGCGATGATCGAAGCAGGGGCCGCCGCCATCCATCTCGAAGACCAGCTCTCTTCGTTGAAGAAATGCGGGCATATGGGCGGCAAGGTCCTCGTGCCCTACGGTGTCTTCATCGAGAAACTCGTGTCGGCAAGGCTTGCCGCCGATGTGCTCGATGTGCCGACGGTGATCATTGCGCGGACCGACGCCCAGGGAGCCCAACTGATCCGCAGTGACTACGATGAGATCGACAAGCCGTTTCTTACGGGCGAGAGAACCGTCGAAGGGTATTTCCAGGTGCGGGGAGGACTCGAGTTCGCCATTGCCCGGGCTTTGGCGTATGCCCCGTATGCGGACATGGTCTGGTGCGAGACCTCCACGCCTGACCTGGGGGAAGCGAGGGAGTTTGCCGAGGCGATTTTAGAAAAGCATCCGGGGAAAATGCTCGCGTACAATTGTTCGCCGTCGTTCAACTGGAAGCGGAATCTCGACGACGCCACGATTGCCGTTTTCCAGGACAGGCTGGGCGAGATGGGCTACAAGTACCAGTTCGTGACCCTGGCGGGTTTCCACTCGCTGAACACAAGCATGTTCGATCTCGCGAGAGGCTACAAGGAAGAGGGGATGTCCGCCTATTGCAGGCTCCAGGAACGCGAGTTCACGCTCGAGAGAGAACACGGGTTTACGGCGATCAAACATCAGAGCTTCGTCGGCGCGGGATACTTCGACGCCCTGCAAATGACGATCACCGGGGGGCAGGCGTCCACCATCGCGCTCAAGGGTTCGACGGAAGAAGAGCAGTTCGGGTGATCTGCGGGATTTCGGAGCTTCGAACGGCAAGCCGGATTCGGTGCCCCGAAATCAGTGGCAGTGAGGGATGACGTAGGGTCCTTCGGGAACCACGGCGACGTCCGGGTCTCCATGGACCTTGACGCTGGCCATGACCGCCTCTTCGATCGAAGAGACAGGTTCCACGAACACGTCCTTCAGGTCCTCTTCGCAAAGTCCCGTGGTATGAAGCCGGATGGTCCCGACCCGCAAGGCCTTTACCAGCATCTCGGTCTGCCATTCGTCGATAATCGCCTTGTCGCGGCCCGTGAGGATGGACATGAACCGGTCCGGCCCCACCTCGCACAACAGTCGCTGGGCCGCGACGAATTCGCTGCTGCCCATCCCTTCCGAACACTCGCTGGCGATGATAATGGTGCCTCCGGGTTCCAGGATGTCGAGTACGCCCACCATGCCCTTGACGGTCTGGTAGTACGTCCGGTCCAGGGGATAGCCTGCGCTCGTGGTGACGATCGTCTTGAAACGACGGGGCAGGGTCACTTCCGCATGCTTTCTCATGAATTCCACGGCTTCCCGGTGACTGGCCTCGACTTCCCCGAAATTGACGAATCCGATATTCCGATTCTCGTCGATGACCACGTTCAAGGCGACGATTCCGCCGATCTTCCGGACGATTTCGATCTGCTCTTCGTGAAGGGGATTCCCCTCGATGACGCAATTGGCGGACTTTTCATGCTCCAGGATATGCGCGGTGTGAAAATTCAGGATGGTGTCCTGGTAGGCCACGCCCGGCGCGACCAGCTTGCGGCCTCCGGAATAGCCGGCCATGAAGTGGGGCTCGACCAGGCCGGTGACGATCTTCAGGTCCGCCTCCACAAAACGCCGGTCGATCAGGATCGGGATGCCCCGGGATGTTTTCCCGAGGTCCACATGGGCTTCCCGGTCCCGGGCGAAATGGTTCTCGGCGCGAATGGAACGGAACACCTCGTCGGAGCCGACGACCTCGCGCAGTTCCTCCCCTTCGTTGGGGCGATGCAACCCTGTGGCGACCAGGATCAGGATGTCCTCCCGGGAAATCCCCGCGGCCGTGATCGTCTCGATGAGGGGCGGAAGCAATGTCCCATTGGGCACGGGCCGCGTGATGTCGCAGATCAGGATGCAGGCGGTTTTCCCGCCTCGAGCCATTTCCGCGAGCGGCGGGGATCCCACCGGCTTTTCCAAAGCCTGTTTCACCGCCTGTGCCGGGTTCCGGACAAGGTTCATCGGATGCTTGCGGACCACCGTGACCCGGATGCCATCCGGCAGACGCAGGGGGATGCTGTTCCGTCCGTATAAGAGGTCGACGTTCATGCTTCCCGTCCCGGTTCCCTTGGGGATTCTAATCCTCCAACCGGGTCAGTACGCTTCCCAACCGGGAGACGTAGATGTGGGAGAACTCCGAGTCCGGAGTCGCGCCGTGCCAATGTTTCTCTCCCGGAGGAATGAGGATGATATCCCCTTTGGTTACCATCTTCTCCTCCTTCTCCGTGGCCACGATCCCCTCTCCGGCAGTGACGATCAGGATCTGTTCGCTGTCGTGGGCATGAAACTTGTTCCGCACGCCCTTCCCGAAGTTTATCATGTTCACGCTGAACTCTTTGCTGTCGGGCACCAGGAGCTGTCTCGTCACATCCGGCCCCGTGAAGATCGGATTGGGAAAATGCTCCCTGTCCACGTTGTTCATGGAGACGATTTTCATCTCTTCCTCCCGTGGTCGGCCATCGTCGATCGGTTCGTCCACTCCCTCCCAATGCCGGAACCACGTTTCTCTACAACATGGGAGGGCTGTGGTGCACGAAGATCTTCAAGGTCCCGTCGCTGGTATTCCTGATTCCATGTTCCTCCCCCTTCGGCACGAAAATATAATCGCCGGCCTCGACGGGTTCCCATCTTCCGTTCACATAGGTTTCCCCCGTCCCCGATATCACGAAAATGGAGTCCACATGCAGATCGTGGCGATGGATGGGGGCGCCTTCATTCGGGGCGATATCGATCATGCAAACACTGACGGTTTCCGTGTCCTTTCCCGTGATGCAAGTGGCCATCCGCACATTGGCTAACTTGGGATGCGGAGCAAACGTCATTTCCTTGCTGCGGAACAATCTGGATTTCATGAGAAACTCCTCCTTCCCATCGTAAGGCATTCGAACGGCCGCGCCAAACAGGGAAATGGCTCATCCCGTTTCGAGTGGGACGGCGATTCCGATGGCGATATCGGTGACGTTGGTGCCGGTCGGACCGGTGACGACGAGATCCGACAGCGCCTGCAGGAAGGGATAGGCGTCGTTCCGATCCAGGTGGTCCATGGGGGAGAGCCCGAGCGCAGCGGCGCGGGAACACGTCGTGCCGTCGGCGAAAGCGCCCGCGCAGTCCGTGGGACCGTCGACGCCGTCCGTTCCGCACGACAGGACCGCCATCCCCGGCATCCCGTCCATCTCGACGGCCGCGGAGAGGGCGAACTCCTGGTTCCTGCCTCCTTTCCCCTTCCCGCGCACCTTGACCGTCGTCTCCCCTCCGGCGATAAGGACGACGGCCCGACCTTTGAATGCCGACGCTTTCGCCTTTCGCAATTCCTCTACGAAGGCTCGTGCGCATTCGCGGGCCTCCCCCCGAAGAAATTCCGGAAGGATGCGGACGGTGCCTACTCCCTCTTCCCGCGCGGCGTCGGCCGCCGCATCGATCGCGACCCGGTTCGAGCCGATGACGGCGAGGGAAACACGCTCGAGGTCGGGGTCCCCCGGCTTCGGGGTTTCCGGGATCCTCCCCGAAACCCCCGCCTCGATGTGCGCCCTTACGGCATCCGGGATCGCATCGTACAGCTTTCGTTCGACGAGGACCTTCCTCGCGTCGCCGTAGGTCGCAGGATCGGGGGAAAACGGGCCGGAGGCGATGACGGAAGGGTCGTCGCCGGGAACGTCGGATAACATGAGCGCCCAAACCCTGGCGGGATACGCGGCCCGCGCCATCCGGCCTCCCTTGACGGAGGAGAGGTGTTTTCGGACCGTGTTGAACTCGGTGATGTCCGCTCCCGATCGCAGCAACAGCCGGAACACCGCCTCCTTGTCCGGGGAAGAGACTCCCTCGGGAGGAGCGGAAATCATCGCGGAGCCGCCGCCGGAGACCAGGGCGATCACCAGGTCGTTCTCTCCTGCCCGGGAAACCACGTCGAGCATCGCCTGCGCGGCCTCCCGGCTTCCCTCGTCGGGGAGAGGGTGCCCCGTTTCGATGAGCCGCACGGCGTCCAGGGACCCTCCCTCCCCCTTCGGGACCGCGATCGCCCCCGCGGCGACCTTCCCCTCGAGCGCCGAGACCGCGGCTTGCGCCATGGGGAGGCCGGCCTTCCCGCCGCCCACGAGGAAAACCCGCCCTCCGGAGGACCAGGGGACGAACGAGCTCGCGCCGCCGCCGGACAGGGCGATCCCTTCCGGGTCCCGCCGGAGGGCCAGCCGGACCAGGCGCGCGGGGTCCACGGAGGCGACCGCCGCCAGAAAGAGGTTCGTGAGGAGCGGTCTGGCCGGAACGATCATGCCGCACTCCCTTCCGATCGGAGCTCCCTGCGTGCCACCGGCGTACTCGATGCTGCAGCTAGTGCACCGTCTCGTAAATACCTTGGCATTCGAGCGCCGCTGCATCCGCTCCAGCTTCGTTGCGCTTCTTCACCATACTCAACGGTATGCCTCAGTCGCGCGCCTTGCTGGCGCGGCGCATCGACGCTCTCGGTGCGTCAAGCTATTTACGAGACGGTACACTAGCGGCTGACTTTCCCTTTCCGGGTGAATTCCAGATAATCGAGGGCTTCCGCCACGCCCCCTTTCGAAAAGGGGATGCCGGCGAGGGCGAGACCCATTTCCACGCCGGAAAGGGTTCCGGCGAGCATGAGATCGTTGAAATCGCCAAGGTGGCCGATGCGGAACACCTTCCCCTTGACCTTTCCCAATCCGGTGCCCAGGGACATGTTGAAGTTCGTAAGGATCACACCACGGAGATCGTCTGCATCATACCCTTCCGGCATCAGGACCGCGGTAAGGGAGCTGCTGAATTCTTCGGGGTCGGCACAAAGGATTTCGAGTCCCCATGCCCGCACGGCACGACGTGTCGCCTCGGCGAGACGGTCGTGGCGGGCAAAGACGTTCTGCAGTCCCTCCTCTTCCAGCATCCGGATGGCTTCCCGTAAACCGTACAGCAGATTCGTCGGAGGGGTGTAAGGGAAGAAGCCCGCCTTGTTGCCCGCAAGGATCGGCTCCCAGGCCCAGTAGGATTTCGTAAGCCTCGCCGATTTCGATGCCTGTCGGGCCTTTTCGCTGACGGCGTTCAGGCCAAGACCGGGCGGCAGCATCAGCCCCTTTTGGGAGCATCCTACGGCCACGTCGACTCCCCACTCGTCATGGCGATAATCGATGGATGCAAGGGAGGAAATCGTATCGACCATCAACAGAGCGGGATGCCCGGCACGATCGATGGCTTTCCGAATCTCGTGTACCCGGCTGGTTGCACCGGTAGAGGTTTCGTTGTGGACGACCGCAACGGCCCGGATCGCGTGCTTTTCGTCCTCCGTGAGCTTTTTCCCGATGATCGTCGCATCGACGCCATGCCGCCAGTCCCCGGGAAGGAAGTCGACCTCCAGGCCGAGTTCGACCGCGAGATTTCGCCACAATGTCGCGAAATGCCCGGTCTCCACCATCAGGATCCTGTCCCCCGGGGAAAGCGTATTGACGAGTGCGGCCTCCAGGGCGCCGGTGCCAGACGATGGGTAGACGATGACCGGTGCGGAGGTCTGGAAAATCCGCTTGAGACCTTCGAGCACTTCAAGAGAGAATTGGGCGAATTCGGGACTGCGATGGTCGATTGTCGGCCGGCTCAAGGCACGCAGAACCCGGTCCGGAGTATTCGTGGGCCCGGGAATTTGAAGAAAATGACGTCCGCTGGTAAAAGCCATGTTCTCCCCTCTCTTCGAAAAACCGATGCGTGTCGGATATTGTACAGGATCTACCCCGACCGGCGTGTCATTGGCGACCACGAGGCATCCGATTGATCAAACCACATTCACAACCCGGTCACGTACCATAGCGGCTCGTTTCTCCAGGGGAGAACCACCTCCGCAGGCGGCGGGTCATCGCATCGGGCAGGCTTTCGAGCTGCCTGAGCTGCGGAAGCGCTTCTTCGGTCGCTTTCTCCCCGAGGGTCGCGACGTCGCGGATCTCCACCGGGTCGAGCAACCCGATCTGGTGGACCTGCGGCCGAACGATCGCATCAGGGCGGTCCTGCTGCAGGCGCAAGTCGGAAATCAGCGCCCCGGAAATATCCAGGGAGCCCAGGAAGATGTTCATTGCCTGGGCCCACCGGGAGCGGTCCAGATACTTGCCCAGAAACGGGAGCGTGGCCAGCACGCGCGGTGTCGGGCGTCGTACCCAGCTGTCCACGGACGGGGACAGCGAAACGGCGACCACCGGCAGATGAGGCGCCATGCTGCGCGCGAGGGCGACCGGCACCGGGTCGAGAACGCTGCCGTCGACCAGGGAGCGCCCGTTCCGCTTCACGACGGGGAAGATGCCCGGAACAGCGATCGTGGCCAACACCGCCTCCCGGACCAACCCCTGGCGCAGCGCCAGCAGTTCGGCCGTTTCCATGTCTACGGCGGTGACGGCGAACGGGATGGAGAGGTCCATGAATGTCCGGTCCCCCAGCGCCTCGGTCAGCGCGTCGGAGACTCCCGAAAGCCCCTTCATCGCCGGGCCTTCACCGCGAGTTCGATCAAAGGGGGGATGCCGGGCAAGGGAGGCCATGCGCGTCTCGATCTCGTCGGGAGAGTACCCTGCCGCGAATAAACTGCCGATCAGCCCGCCCATGCTGGTGCCCGCCACCGCTCGTACGCGAAAGCCTTCCTTCCCGAGGACTTTCAGGACACCGATGTGCGCGAATCCTTTGGAACCCCCTCCGCTTAACGCCAGCGTGATCTCCATGGATATCTCCCGGATGTTCGATGGTCCCTTGGCCTAAGGGTATGCCTTCCGGTCCTAAAGCAACGACCACGGTGCTGCCACACAAAGCATCGCCGCTTCCGACGGCCATGGATGGCCTGGTGCCGCGGGCGCACGGATGCACAGGAGCGGCCCTCACTCTCTCTCCGGCAGTATACGGTTCACCTCCCGGGAAGGAAACCGGAACCCGCGCACCTCGGACATCGAGGCGGGCAGGCCCGGCGAGGGCGTTCCGACCCACGGTCGGACCACTGCGGTCCGGGAAAACGTTCAAGGGAACGCCCTTCCCGGGGATCGTCAATACGTTGGTAAGTTTTCGACAGGCTGTGCAACAGGCAACGAACGCGGCATAACGCCAACTACCGGAGTGGAAACTCGCAATCCCCCTGACAGGATTTTCTTACGACAGGATCCACTCCTCGGCTTCGCCGATCTCACGAAAGACGGCAAAACCAGGGTCACTCTCTTCACTGAGGGTCTCGTACATGCGCATCATGCCAAAAGCTGCCGGGTATCTGGTGACGAAGGCGGTCCTGGCGGTTCCGTGAATCTTTCTTAACATCTTGATCCTGTCCACCAATTTTCGCACATCCCTGGCAGTGATCTTGAGATGGGCCTCCCGGGCATCTATCAGTTGCGAATATGCGAACACCTTTTCTTCCACGAGTGCATGCACGTGCGCCATGAAGTCGTCAATTTCAAGAACACCTCGCGCATTTGTGCGCACCGTCCGGGTATTCCGGTCCACGCGGAAGCTCAGGGGAAGCTCTATAAGTTCCAAGGCGATGTTTTCCCTCTTGCATTTACCCCGCAACGGGACAAATGAATAGAATTCATACTCACAGTAGTATGAATAGAAATAAAGTCAATTCTTTTATACCAACCCAGTAGAAACGTTATTACTTATTTAGAACAGCTATTTATGCAATCCGCAAATCCAGTTGTATTGTTGTAATAAAAGGCTCTGATAGGTTCGAACCGTAATCAGGAATGGCGGGGCAAAGCGGACTTAAATAAGGGTGGTGACATCACCCCTATCGTAGGCATGCCCGAAGAATCTATCGGAAGAAGATGTTTGCCTTGGTGGTCATGATTCTACTCGTGACCATGAGGGAGGGATATTAAAAAAACCGTTTGATTTCGGCGCACAAAATGACGATAAAACAAGGTGACGGTCAGCGCCGGCGCAGGCATGTTTCGGGAAGGGGAGGTCGGATTCTATTCCAATCCCCGGGAGCCTGTCGCCTCCCCGTGGGTCACGATCCGTACAGCCGTTGGGGAAGCCACATCACGATATACGGGAACATCGCAAGCAGCACGATATAGAGCGCCATGATGGCGATGAACGGCATCACCCCCCGCATGATTTCCCGAAAATGGATGTCCGGCGCGATTCCGTTGATGACGAACAGGTTCAGGCCGACGGGAGGGGTAATCAGTCCCATCTCCATATTGATGGTCATCAGGATGCCGAACCAGATCGGATCGAACCCATGAGCAATAATTCCCGGCATGATCACCGGCGTCACCATCAGGATGATCGCTACCGGCGGCAGGAAACAGCCCAGAACGAGCAGCAGGATGTTCACCCAGAAAAGATAGGCCCACTTCGACATATGCAATCCGACAAGCCACTCCGTCGCGCTTTGGGAGATGTGCAGATAGCTCATCACATAGGTGAACAGGAAGGCCATGGTGATGATCATCATGATCATGCACGACTCCCGTGCGGTGCCCGAAAGAATCCCCTTGATGTTCTCCCACTTGTACGCCCTGTACAGGATCACGACGAGCGCAAGCGCCCCGAATGCGCCGACCGCCGCCACTTCGGATGGGGTCGCAAAGCCGCCGTACAGGGCCACCATCACAAACACGATCAGGGCAAAGAACGGGAGCAGCCGCGGGAGGGTTTCCAAACGCTCGCGCCAGGTAAAGCGCTCGTCGCCGAACAGTTCCTTCGCCCGATGGGCGCCGAGCACGGCGAGAACTCGCCGTTTATTCCACACGGAAGCGAACACGACCCATACGGCGAAAAAAAACGCCAACAGGAAGCCGGGGATAACCCCCGCAAGAAACAGCTGCCCGATGGACTGCTCCACGATGATGCCGTAGATGATCAGGGTGACGCTGGGCGGGATGAGGATCCCGAGTGTGCCCCCGGCGGCGATCAGGCCGGAGGCCAGTCCCGCCGGGTACCCGCGCTTGCGCATCTCAGGGATCCCCATGCCCCCGATCGCGGCGCACGTGGCAGGGCTTGAGCCGCACATGGCGGCGAAGATGGAGCATCCCGCCACGTTGGCGACGCCCAAGCCCCCCGGCAGCCGGGAAAACCAGCGGTGCATCGCCTCGTACAGGTCCACCGATGCCCGCGTCTTGCCGACCGCGGAACCCATGAGGATGAACAAGGGAATCGCGAGCAGCGTGAAGTTGTGCAGTTCGCTGTAGAGCGTTTCCGCAATGATCTGGATATTGCTGGGGGGCATGAAGAGAAACATGAACGCAACGGCAACTCCCCCGAGGGCAAACGCGATCGGAATGCCGCTGAGGAGAAGCAGCAGCGCCGAACCGATATAGAGAATGCCGATCGAGAAAACGTCCATGCTACTCCTTCAGGATGAGAGGGAGGATCCCCTCGTCAAGGATCTGAACGAGGAACTGAAGAGTCAGCGTGGTCATTCCCAGCGACATGAAGAAATAGGGAATCCAGAGCCTGGGCGCCCAGATGGAGTCGGTCACCCAACCTCCTTCCCAGGCCTCGGAGAAATAGCGCCATGCGTAGAAGGAAACAAACCCGCAGAACCCGGCCGACAGGATGTCGGCGACCAGGCGCCGCCACCAGTTCCATCGCGGGGACAGGAGGCTGTCCAGCACCTCGATCCCGACATGGGCGCGCCCTTCTTGCGTGTAGGCGGCGGCCATGAACGTCGAGGCAATCAGCAAAAAGATGTTCAGCTCGAGGTTCCAGTCATGGGGCGCCCGGAAAAAATAGCGCGACACGACCTCGAACGTGATCGCAAACGTGGAAAACACGATCAGAAGCGCACTCATATAGCCCGTGACGACGTTAGACCACCGCACCACGAGCAGGAATGCCCGCCAGACTTGCCCCATGTCCGTCGAACCGAAAGCTACTTAACCGATATCGCCAGGTCCATCAGGCGCTTCCCGTCCTTGACTTTGGTGGCGTATTCCTTCCACGCGCTTTCTTTGGCAATCTTGCGCCACTTCGTGAACGCCACTTCGTCCATGTCGTGAACGGCAACACCAGCCTTAGCGTACACATCGGCCACCAGGATGTCGTCCTCCTTGGCGGATTTCATCGCAAACGAATCCAGGGAAGCGCCCACCTCCGTGACGATCTTCTGCTGTTCCGGGGTGAGACTGTCATAGGTGGACTTCGCCATCAGGAGCGGCTCGAACATGAACCAGAAGGACTTGTTCTGAGCCGTGGTCACATGCTTTGCCACCTCGTAGAGACGGTAGCTTATGAGAGAAGCGCTGGACGTCCACATGGCGTCGGCCACCCCGGACTGCATGGCGCTGTAGCCTTCGCTCGACGGGATGCTGACGATCGCGCCGCCGGCCGCCTTGAGCATGACCTCGATCGATTTTCCGGCGCCTCGCACCTTCAGGCCGCTTACATCTGCCGGATTGAGAATCGGTTTGTCCCGGGAGACGTTGCCGCCCGCCTGCCATACCCACGTCACGATCCTGACGCCGTGCTTATCCAGTTCCTTCGATAGCTCCGCCCCGATGGGAGCCGTCTTCCACCGCAACCCCTGCTCGTAGCTCGTGATGAGCGCCGGCATGAGCGTGATATTGACCATCGGGATCTTCCCGCCCTGGTACGCCAGCGGGAAAACGGACATGTCGAGCGCACCCCGCTCCATGGCATCGAACTGCTGTTTCGCCTTCATCAAGGACCCGGCGGGATAGATTTCGAACTTCAACGAGCCATTGGTGCGCTTCTCCACTTCCTGCGCGAACTTATGTGCAATGCGAGCCCGAAAATCCCCCTTGTCCGCAGTGCCGCTCGGCCACTGATGGGAAATTTTAAGGACTTTTGCATCCGCCGCATGGGCCGGAGGCAGAACAGGGAAACTCAACAACCCGATCAGGACAAAAGACAGGATCCATCCCATTTTCGAGATTTTCATTACCCCCCCTTTTTGTGATGAGTATCAGCCATTATACCCCCGGAGAATCCGATTCGTCCCCCCCTTACCCCAAAAAAATGCGGGGGATTCGATTTTTCTGGATCTTCCCCATCGCGTTTCGGGGAAGTTCCGCAACGATCGCGATCTGCCTGGGGCACTTGTACGAGGCCAGCCGCTTCTTGCAATGTTCGATAAGGGCCTCCGGGAGGAGGGAACCCTTTCCCTCCTTCAGTACGACCACGGCAACCACTTTCTCCCCGAAGTCCTCGTCCGGCAGGCCGACCGCCGCAGACTCTTTCACGGCTTCATGGCTCTCCAGGATATTTTCGACCTCCTTCGGGTATACGTTGTATCCGCCGGTGATGATCAACTCTTTCGCCCTGCCGACCAGATACAGCCTCCCGCGGTCCTTCGGGTCCAGGTACCCCAGATCTCCCGACCGGAACCAGCCCTCAACAAAGGATTCCTGCGTCTTCCCGGGCATTCCCCAGTACCCCCGGAACACGTTGTCCCCCCGGATCCACACCTCTCCCACGTCTCCCGGCGGCACATCGGAGCCGTCGTCCCCCACCACCCGGACCGTAACTCCTGCGAGGGGATACCCCACGCTTTTCGCCTTTCGCCGGGCCGGATCGATGAGATTGGACGCATTCATTCCCGTCTCGGTCATGCCGTAGCGCTCCAGGATCCGGAATCCCGTGGCGCTTTCGAACTGGTGGAAGAGGTTGTCGGAGAGAGGCGCGGAACCGGAGATGAAGACTCGCATTGCGTGCAAATCGGGCTTTCTCTCCCTCTTCTCCCACTCGTTCATGAGCCTCTGGTACATCGTGGGAACTCCCATGAAGAGAGTGCACCGATCCTCCACCAAGGCCCCCCACGCCCTCCCCGCGTCGAACTTCTCGTGCATGACGAGGGTGGAGCCGGCGTACAGGCTTCCGTGCGTCGCGACGTTCAACCCATGCACGTGGAACAGGGGAAGCGCATGAAGGAGCACGTCGTTCGCGGTCCATTCCCAGGCGGCCTCAAGGGCCAGCATGTTTGCGACAAGGTTGCGGTGCGTGATCATCGCCCCCTTGGACCTGCCGGTCGTCCCCGAGGTGTAGCAGAGGATAGCGACGTCGTCGCCGCCGGCCGGATAGGTCCGAGGAAACCCTTCGGGCGTGCGCGCGAGCCGTTCGGGCAGACTGTCCGCCCCTTCCCTGCCGGCGCCATCTACGAGAAGGGTCCGGACTCCTCGAAGACCCTGTAACGCTCTTTCCGCCGACGCGAATCGATGCTCGTCCGTAACGAAGAGGGAGCTTCCGGAGTCCGACAGGAAGTATTCGACCTCCTCGGCCCGGAATGAAGGGTTGAGGGGCAGGGTGACCGCTCCGACCGAGAGGATGGCGAAGTGGAGGAAGAGAACCTCCATTCGCTTCGGGAGCTGTATGGCAACCCGGTCGCCTTTCCCGACGCCTGACGCATGGAGCATGGCCGTGTAGCGCTCCACCTCCCGATCGAACGCACGAAATGTGTAGGAAGTGCCTTCGAAAACGACGGCAGGTTTGCCTGCGTGCTTCCTCGCGGTTTCGGCAAGCAGTTTCGCCAGGTTCACGATCGCCGTCCTCCGGACACCCAAATGATCGGTTTTTCCTTTTATATAGAGAGATGAGATCGTTGAAAAGGAAAAAGATGGCTTCCCACGGAATTTATCCCGCACGATCCCAAGTACGTTGCCCTGGATTTCATTTTCCCGGTAAGATCTAAGGGGGAAGGAGAGGAGACCGACTCAGCCTCTGCGGTCTCCCCCTCATGGGAGCCGGGACATGAATAGTCGTTTCTTAAGCAACCTGTTTCATTCGCTCTCGGAGAACGTCAACGATCTCCTGGACCGCCTGCGCCCGGCAAAGACGGAAAAAATGGACATCCTGCGGCTCGCCGAGACGCTCCTCTCCGGGCAAGGGGAGGCCTCCGACGTGGCCGTGGCCAGGGAATTTCTGACTGCGTACGACGGCCTGACGGAAGACAAAAGACTTTTCTTCCTTACGCTTCTCGATCGGCAATTCGGCCCGGATCAAGTGCGCCTGACGCGAGCCCTCACGAATTTTTCGAATTCGCCGACGGCCGAGGCTACGCTGGAAATGCATAAAGCGGCCGAGTCCCGGCGCCAGGTACTCTTTCGGCGGATCAATCTTTCTCCCGGAGGAACGATAGGGCTCTTGCAGATGCGCGAGGATGTCTTGCGGAACCTGCCCGCCCACCCGGAACTCGCCTCGGTCGACGCGGATTTCAAGCACCTGTTCTCCTCGTGGTTCAACCGCGGATTTCTGGTCATGAAGAAACTGAACTGGACCTCGCCGGCCAACATCCTGGAGAAGATCATCCGGTACGAAGCGGTCCACGAGATCGCCAGCTGGGACGATCTTCGCAGACGACTGGAACCTTCGGACCGGCGGTGTTTCGCCTTCTTTCATCCGACGATGGAGGACGAGCCGCTGATCTTCGTCGAAGTTGCCTTGACATCGGACGTCCCCGGCGCGATCGCCCCTCTGCTGGGAGACAACAGAAATCCGATCCCCGCGGGCGATGCGACGATTGCCGTATTCTATTCCATCTCCAACTGCCAGGTGGGGCTCAAAGGGATCCCCTTGGGCAACTTCCTCATCAAGCAGGTGGTGGAGGAGCTTACGGTCGAGCTTCCGTTCCTGAAGACATTCGTCACCCTTTCCCCGGTCCCCGGTTTCATGCGCTGGCTGGCGCAGGAGCGGGGAAAGGAGGCTTCGGATCATGTCGCGGAAGAAGACAAGGCCCTGCTCGCTCTGCTCGACGGGCCGGACTGGCATTTGGATGCGGACGCAACGAAATCGCTGAAATCCGTCCTCCTTCCCGCCGCCGCCGCCTATCTGCTGGTGGTCCGGACGCCATTCGGGAAACCGATCGACCCGGTCGCGCGATTTCATTTGGGCAACGGTGCTCGCCTGGAGAGAATCCATTGGCAGAGCGACCTCACCCCCAAAGGAATGAATGAGGGTGCGGGGTTCATGGTCAACTACCTGTATGAGCTTGACCGGATCGAAAGGAACCAGGAGTCGTTCGCCAAGAACGGCGAAATCGCCTCTTCGAATAGCGTGCGTCGGCTCCTGCGCAGCGATTTCCTCAAGAGGTTCAAAAACCCCTCCTGAATCTGTCCCGGCGAGGCACGCATTGAATGACGCAGGGGTTACCGGTCGGATAATTAATTGTCGGCAAGAGGCGGCGGACGGTTCCGGCCGACTCATTCGCAGTATTCTTAACTGGATAAACCCATTATGCGCTTTCTCGGCCTCTCGCCCTATTCATTTGCTA
>DAOUUI010000237.1 GCA_030668225.1 Deltaproteobacteria bacterium | reverse complement strand
TTTCATGGGGGCACCGGGATACAACGTTCGATTCATCGGCCATGGCGTCGGGATCGAAGCCGATGAGTTCCCCTTCATCGCGAAGGGCTCGGACACGGTGCTCGCCTCCGGGATGACGTTCGCCCTCGAGCCGAAGTTCGTTTTCCCGTCGGAGGGGGCAGTGGGGCTGGAAAACACGTACCTGGTCACCGAAACCGGGTTCGAGAAACTCACTCTTATGGAAGAGGGGATCATCGTCTGCCAAGCGAAGGCAAAGGAGGGAACATGACCGATTTCCTGAACCGGGAGGAGGCGGTCCTTCTCGTTGTGGACGTGCAGGGGAAGCTCGTTCCCGCCATCCACAAGGACCTGTACTCACGCTCCCTGAAGAACATGCAGATCACGATCGAGGCCGCAGGGACGCTCGGACTTCCGATTCTCCTCACGGAGCAGTACCCGAAGGGTCTGGGCCGGACAGTGCCGGAGGTCATGCAAGCCTTAGACGGCAAGGATTACCGGCTGTACGAGAAGATGACCTTCAGCTGCGCACGGGACGAGGGATTTCTCTCCGCGGTTTCCGATCTTGCCCGGAGGCAGGTGATCATGGTGGGGATGGAGACCCACGTGTGTGTCTACCAGACATCGGTCGACCTATCCCGGGCGGGGTATTCACTCTTCGTTCTGGACGACGCGGTCTCCTCCCGTTCCCTGCACAACTACCAGAGCGGCCTGCAGGCCCTACGGGACGCCGGCTGCACGGTTATAAGCACCGAAACGGCAATCTTCCAGCTCCTCAAGGTGGCGGCAACGCCGGAGTTCAAGAAAGTAGTGTCGCTCATCAAATGAGGGCGCGCCCTCTCCTCATCGCGTCTCTTGCGGCGATCTCCTGCTGCTTGTTTCTCGCGGAGTCCCGGGCGGGCAAGCAGAGCCTTGCCCTGTTCCCTCCCCAGGCTGCCGGTGTGGAAGACGGTGCGCGGGTCTCCTCGCTCCTTGGCCAGTCACTGGCGGAAAAGCTTCGGGAACGGTTCGACGTGCATCTCGTCAATTTGGACCAAGGGAGCGATCCCGGAAAGAGGAAACAGAAGGCGCGCTCCCTCGGAGCCACTTATGTGCTCACGGGAAATGTGACCCGGATAGGCCGTATGGCAACGCTCGACCTCACTCTTGCCCCGACCGAGAACCCGGGGAAGGGGAGGACGGTTTTCGTCACGGCTGAAGAAAAGAGGGGGAATGCGGATGAGCAGAGAACCCCGGGGAATGCAGCCCTTCCTTTCACATACCGGAGGATGGCAATCGAGGCGTCCGCAAAACTGAAACTTTATTTTTTCGGCGACGGGCAGATCGGCGAGGGGGATACCCGGAGAAAGATCCCGTCCCTTTCGGGCAAGGTCAGCCGCAGCAGAAATATCCCCGGGGAAGTCGTCTCACTTGCGAGAGGGGACACCAACCTTGACGGGAAACCCGAGATCGCCGCGGCGTACCCCGACTCCATCGCACTCTACCGGGTGGAGGGAGAGAACCTGATCGAGATAACCAGGATCGCGGAAAAACGGGGGGGAATTATCCACATCGACATTGCAGA
>DAOUUI010000232.1 GCA_030668225.1 Deltaproteobacteria bacterium | reverse complement strand
GTAATGACCGGTACCGGTTTCACCGGGCGGACATCTGCGATGCGAAAGCGGTCGATCCGATCGTAAAGGATGAGGCGCCCGACGCGATCGTGAACTTCGCGGCGGAGACGCACGTCGACCGCAGCATCGACGATCCGGCCCTCTTTCTCCGGACGAACATCCTGGGCACGCAGGTCCTGCTGGACGCTGCGAGAAAGCACGGGGTCGCCCGCTTCTTGCAGATATCCACCGACGAGGTGTACGGCTCCCTGGGGCCCTCCGGGCAGTTCTCCGAGGATTCCCCACTGCGCCCCAACTCTCCCTACGCTGCCAGCAAGACATCGGCGGACATGCTCGTCCGGGCCTATTTCAAAACGTACGGACTGCCGGCGATCATTACCCGCTGCTCCAATAATTACGGGCCGTACCAGTTCCCGGAGAAGATCATCCCGTTCTTCGTTACGCTTCTTAAGGAAAATAAGCCGGTCCCGATTTACGGGGACGGCATGAACGTCCGCGACTGGATCCACGTGGATGACCACTCCCGGGCGGTAGAGGCGGTCCTCCTGCGCGGGCTGCCCGGCGAGGTGTACAACGTAGGGGGGGGGAACGAGCGAACGAACATCGAAATCACCAAACTTCTCCTGGCTGCGGTGGGGAAGCCGGAGTCCCTTCTTGCGTTCGTCCCTGACCGGCCGGGGCACGACCGCCGGTACGCCATCGACGACAGGAAGATCCGGGGGGAGTTGGGCGTCGCCCCGCAGGTTCCCTTTGAGGAAGGGATCCGGGCAACCGTGCGGTGGTACCTCGAGAACGAACCGTGGTGGCGCGCGATCCAGTCGGGCGAATACCTCTCCTTCTACGACCGCTGGTACCGTCAGAAGGGCCGTTCCTGAACCTCGGGGTGTCCACTGGGGGGCATTCGCGCAGGCGGCTCTATTTCTCCCTCCTGGTCGTGTGGGTGGTATTCACCTTCTTTTTGACCTCCCTCCCGGGCCAGAGTTTACACCTTCCTTTCCGGGTTTCGGACAAGGCTGCTCACCTCGGGTTCTACGGCGTGATGGGGTTTTTGTGCGCCCTGTGGCGGAGGGAGTCCGGTGTTCCTGTAGGGCGGGCGATCCTTTCTGCCCTGTTCTTCACGGCGGTGGCGGGCGCGGTCGACGAGGTCCACCAGAAGTGGATTCCCGGTCGCTCAATGGAGCTTCTGGACTGGGTGGCGGACACCCTCGGAGGCGGGATCGGCGCGATTTTTTCCGTCCTTCTCTCCCATCTTCTCCCCTCCTTGGTCACTGAATGGTGATTCATCTCTTGGTTGATTCCCACCTGCTTTTCCGGTATTATCCCCCTGTTTTTGGTTTCGGAAGATTGAGGATTTCCGGAGGTGCGGCGTGAAGATGCTCGTGGCGATCAAGCCTGTCCCCAACCCGGACGAGAAGGTGAAGATCAAAAAGGACGGGAGCGGAGTCATCCTGGACAACATCAAGATGGTGATCAACCCGTTCTGCGAGATCGCCGTGGAGGAGGCCCTCCGGATCAGGGAGAAGCAGGGAGGGGAGGTGGTGATCCTCACGATCGGCCCGAAGGAGAGCGAACAGCAGGTGCGGACCGCCCTGGCCATGGGGGCGGACCGCGCGATTCTCGTGGAGACGACGGAAGAGCTGGACAGCCTGGGCGTCGCCAAGCTGATGGCGAAGGTCGTCGATCAGGAGAAG
>DAOUUI010000171.1 GCA_030668225.1 Deltaproteobacteria bacterium | reverse complement strand
CCCCATTCCCCTCCGCTGGCGTTCTCCATCCCCAGGGAGGGATAATTCCATAACTCCAGGGTAGGGATGGAGTGCTCCCGGACGATATGCCTTCCGAGGGCAAGATGCGTCCCGAAATCACTCGTGAAGACCTTCGTGAGCATCGGGATCGTGGCCAGAAACAGGAGGATTATGACCGCGAGGGTTGTCTGCCGTGGTGAAAGGTCAAACCAGCGCGAGTCGCTACCTGGGGGTGTTTGCGGTTCTGCCATTCCCCTTCTTCATCTCCTTCACCAGGTCTTCGATCACCCGCGACAGTTGTCTGTCCCCGGGAGGATAGCCGCCCACGTGGGCGTATCGGACGACCCCCTTGTGGTCGATCACCACCTTGATGGGGATGGGCCCGGTCAGGCCGTATAATCCCGCGGCCACGGTCAGGTCCTCGTCCAGGAAGGTCGGATAAGGGATCTTCTTCTCCCGGAGGAAGGTGCGTACCTCGTCCGCCTCGCCCGGCGGCACGGCGATGGAGAGGAACTCGAAGCCTTTGTCCTTCCAGTCGGCGTACAGTTTCAGCAGGTCGGGGATCTCGTGGATGCAGATGTCGCACCAGGTGGCCCAGAACTCGACCATCACCACCTTCCTGCCCTTAAACTCCGAGAGGCTCACCGTCTTTCCGGTCAAAAGGTCCTCGTGCCGGAATTCCGGCGCCTCATCCCCGATCTGTATCCGCATCCCGGTGTCTGCTGCAAAAGACGCTCCCGCCGCGGCGTGGAGCACCAGTACCAGCATGGCAACCCAGATGGTCCGCGTTCTCATCAGGCGGGTACCCCCGAGAGATTCTCCGATTCACCCCTCTCTTCTTTTCCCGGTACGTTGAACGGGTTGCGGTTCATGACGGTGGTAAGTTTCAGGCTCGGGCAGCGGGTGCAGTCGAGGCAGCGCAGACACTCGGCGCTGTCCGGTTTGTAGTCGGGCCGGATGTCCACCGGGCAGATCTTCTGGCACTTCCCGCACCGGGTGCAGGTGTCCGGGTTCCACGCAAGCTGCAGGAAGCTTCCCCGGTTGAAAAGCGAAAAGATCGCCCCTAGGGGACAGGCGGCCCGGCAAAACGGGCGCTTCGCCAGAACCGAGGAGGTGACAAAGAGAAGCAGGATCCCGATCTTGACCCAGAAAAAGGAGCCGACCAGGCCCCGGACGCTCTCGCTAAGCGTCACCCACGGCAGACCGGCGCTCAACGTTCCCATCGGGCAAAGCTTGGAGAACCAGGGCACACGGGTGAGCGCGGGGATCAGGAAGACGAGGACGGCCAGCGCGGCGTACCGCAGGTAGGACGCCCACCCTGGAAGCCTGGCCTTCCAGGTCCGGATCTTGAACAGGACGTCCTGCAGGAACCCGAAGGGGCAAAGCGTCCCGCAGGTCATGCGCCCCACCGACGTCCCGACGACCGCCATCGTCCCGACGGCGTAGAACGGGACTTTCCCCGTCGCCGCGAAATGCTGCATCGACCCGATGGGGCAGGAAAAGAGAGCGGAGGGGCAGGCGTAGCAGTTAAACAGCGGGGTGCAGACCCCTTTAAGCGGCCCCTGGTAGAGGGAGGGGGTGACAAACCCCTGGACGTACGCATTGGGCAGGACCGTCCCCAGCCCCTGGAAGATCCTCCGTTTCAGGAATGTCACGGGGTCACCCGACCCCGATGCAGGAGAGTCAGAGAAGCGCTCCGTTCAGCAGCACCTTGGCGAACTCGGCCCGGTACAGCCCGAAGGCAATAAGTCCCGCGGAGGCCAGGGCCGCAAGAAGAAAGGCGACCGCTTTGCCCTTCATGGTCGCTTCCTTAATACTTCCGGCCGGCCTTTAACCGCCGCCATAGGAATGCAGCCCGGAAAGAACCAGGTTCACCCCCAGATAGCAGAAGATCGTCGCCAGGAACCCGACGATCGACAGGATCGCCGCGCGACGCCCGTGCCATCCCCGCGTGACACGGGCATGGAGGAACGCCGCGTACACGAGCCACACGATGAGCGACCAGGTCTCCTTGGGGTCCCACGACCAGTAGGTCCCCCATGCGTAGTTCGCCCAGGCGGCCCCCGTGATGATCCCGGCGGTCAGGAACGGGAACCCCCAGATGATGCACTTGTAGACCAGGTCGTCCAGGATCTTCGTGGAGGGGAACAGGGCGGCCACCCCGCCCGTCACCTTCCTCTCCTCCCGCTTCGCCTTCATGAGATACATGACCGCCACGCCGGCGGAGACGGCGAAGGCCGCATACCCCACGAAGCAGGTGATGACGTGCGCGTGGAGCCAGTACGACTGCAGGGCGGGAACCAAAGGCTGGATGCTGCTCTCGTTCGTGAAGGCGAACAGCATGGTGCCGAAGGCGATCGGAATCACGAACGCCCCCAAGGTCCGGTTCCTGTATTTCCACTCCACCAGAAGGTAGAACAGGTTGACCGACCACGCGAAGAAGACGAGCGACTCGTAGAGATTGGTGACGGGGATGCGGCCGATCCCCATTTTGTACGATTCGGCCCAACGGACGCCGATCGCGGCGGTCGACACGACCGCGGCGGCGATGCATATCCAGGTCCCGATGCGGGCAATCGTCTCTCTTTTCCCGTACAGGGCCACGACGTAGTTGACGGAGGCCACCCCGAAAAGGAGGGTGGTGAAATCGAACAGGCGGACGTTCCACATGACGTGTTATCTCCCGGGTGCGTAAGCGGTACGGAGCGCGGTCAAACCTTGACCGCCTTCATATCCGCTTGTATTTTCTCAAATTTCTTCTCGAAGGCAAGTCTGTTCTTGTTCGTCGAGCCGGCGAGGACGACCTCCACCCGGCCGTCGGCTCCCCGCGAAAGCCGGATCCAGAGCCTCTGGTGGGACATGAAGAACGCGATCATGATGCCGATCACCATCAGGGTGCAACCCACCCACACGATGTTCACCCCGGGATCCCGCGCCACCTGGAGGCCCGTGTAGAAGATCTCGTTTATCCCCGCAAACGACAGGTACCGGGAATCCTTCCGCTGGCGGTCGAACTCGGGGTACGCCTTGAGGAGCCAGAACTCGGCCGGCGGCTCGGCAGGCTTCTTGAGGACCACGAGCAGGGCGGGGCCGAGCCCCTGGAAGTCGGTCTTGTAGTCGATGGCGCTTATCTGCCCGTATCCGGGGATTTCCTTCTTCTGCCCCGGGGACAGGGAGAGCGTCTCCCCCCGGCCACCGTCGGGGCTGTTGACCGCCAACGTGACGGTCGATGCGCCCGCGGGGCCGTAGCTGGACTGGTAGAACCAGATCCCCTTGTATTGCAGCGGGTCGTTCACCTCGATCTTCTTGCGCGCGACCTCCCTGCCGTTCT
>DAOUUI010000107.1 GCA_030668225.1 Deltaproteobacteria bacterium | reverse complement strand
GTCCGCCTCGGTGAGTCCGTCGGCCGAGGAGAGGTGGGTCATGACTCCCTCGACCCGCAGGGCCCTGTCAGACCCGATCGCCTCGATCACCGCCTTCGTCGCCTGGCGGAGGAACCCGAGACGCCCCATCCCCGTGTCGATCTTGATGTGCACGGGAAAGGGCTTCCCGCTCCTTGCGGCCACCCGGGAAAGGTAGGGGATCGGCCCCGGGTCGAACAGTGCGGCAGAGAGCCCGTTCTCGTGGGCCTCCGCGGCCTCCTGTTCGTACACCCCCCCCAGCACCACCACCGGTTCGGTGATCCCGGCCCGGCGCAGCTCCACCCCCTCCTCCACCGTGGCCACCCCGAACATTCTCACGCCTTCTTCGCTGAGCGTCCTGGCGACGGGGACCGCCCCGTGGCCGTAGGCGTTCGCCTTGACGACCGCAAAGATCGAGGTGGAGGCGGGAAGGAGGGAGCGGATCGTCCCGACATTGTGGCGAAGCGCAGGAAGGTGGATTTCCGCCACGGTGGGTCTTGCCAAACGGGCACTCCTTAGACAACCGTAATGGGCGTGATCTTTCCGAAAAGTCTACTTGAACCCCCCCGTCAAGTAAAGACGGACGGGCGCTTCGCCGGATCTGCAGGGCGTTTCTTGACATCGGCACCGGGGCGGCGATATCATGACGTTACTGACGCCAGGGGTGCTCTTCGCTGAGAGTCCGCGCAAAACGCGGGCAACCCGTCGAACCTGATCCGGATAATACCGGCGCAGGGAGCGTGGTGCTCTACGAACCGTACCTTGCATGGTGCGGTTTTTTCTTTTTCCAAGGGGGATCCAACACGATGCTTCCACAGAACAAACCTTTGAACGGCGACCTCCTCCCCGTCACCCCGGAGGAGATCTCCCGGCTTCTCGAAGAGGCCGCGCCCTTCCGGCGACGCGAGGCGTTCTCCCTGCTCGGGACCCTGTCCCCGCGGCGCAGGCTCACCCTCCCGGAGGCCGCCCGGCTGCTGGCCACCGAGGACCCGATGGTGTGGGAGACGGCCGCGGCGATGGCCCGGGCCGTGCGCGAAGAGGTCTTCGGGCGGCGGATCGTGCTGTTCGCCCCCCTCTACCTTTCGAACGAGTGCATAAACAACTGCGTGTACTGCGGGTTCCGCATGGACAACCGGAAGGCCGGAAGGATCACCCTGTCGCCCGAGCAGGCCGTCCGGGAGGCACTGTTCCTGGAGAAAAGGGGGTTCCACCGCCTCCTGCTGGTCAGCGGGGAGTACCCGGGAAAGACCGACGCAGGCTACATCGCGGACATCGTGCGGGCGATCTACCGCGGGACGGGGATGCGCATCCTGCACGTAAACGCCGCCCCGATGCCCGAGGAGGAACTTCGGCTCCTCAAGGAAGCCGGTACCGGGGTGTACCAGGTGTTCCAGGAGACGTACCACCCGGAGACCTACCGGGCAATGCACCCTTCCGGGCCGAAAGCGGACTTCGCCTGGCGACTTACGTGCATGGACCGGGCGATGAGGGCGGGGTTCCGGGACGTCGGGATCGGCGCGCTTCTCGGGCTGTACGACTACCGGTACGAGGTCCTGTCGGTCATCCGGCACGCGGAGTCCCTCCTGGAGGCGCACGGGACGTTCCCGCACACCATCTCCGCCCCCCGGTTCAAGAGTGCGTTCGGCTCGTCCCTTTCCACGGCTCCCCGGCCGGTCTCCGACAGGGAGTTCGAGAAGATCGTGATCGTCTACCGGCTGTCGGTCCCCACGGCGGGCATCGTGGTGACCACGCGGGAGTCGGCCTCGCTGCGCGAGCGGGTACTCGACATCGGGGCGTCGCAGATCAGCGCGGGGTCGAAAACCGATCCGGGCGGTTACGAGGAGGGTGTCCGGCGCGCCGAGGCGGAACAGTTCACGCTCGACGATACGCGGACGATCGAGGAGATCGTCCGGATGATCCTCGGGCGGGGATACATCCCTTCCCTCTGCACCAGCTGTTACCGAAGCAACCGCACGGGAGAGACGTTCACGGAGATGGCGGCTGACGGCCACATCCGGGGTTTTTGCCTTCCCAACGCGCTTCTGACGCTGGCCGAGTACGCCGTTGCCGCGGAAGATCCCGACCTGCGGGACAAATGTCTCGCCGCGGTCGAGGAGGGGAAGAAGGAGATGGAAGGGTCTCCCCTCAACGAGGCGTTCGGGCACAAGCTGGCACGGGTGATCGCAGGGGAAAAGGACCTTTTCTTCTGAACCGACGGAGGGAAACGTGGAGATCTTCGTGAACGGGGAGAGTCGACGGATCGACGAGGGGACGACGGTCCTTTTCCTTCTCCGGGATCTGTCTCTTCCCGAGACGCGCGTGGCGGTGGAACGAAACCGTTCCCTCGTCAGGAAGACGGAGTTCGCCGGCACGGTCCTGGGTGAGGGGGACCGGGTCGAGATCGTGACATTCGTGGGAGGGGGATAGAGGATGGACACTCCGCTTACGCTGGGGGGAAAGACGTTCCGCTCGCGGCTGCTCGTGGGCACGGGGAAGTACCCGGATTACCCGACCATGGTGAAGGCCCTGGAGGCTTCCGGCGCCGACCTTGTGACGGTCGCCGTCCGGAGGGTGAACCTGGACAGGAACAAGGAGTCTCTCCTGGACCACGTGGACCTTAAGAAGTACACCCTTCTTCCGAACACGGCAGCCTGCTACAACGTGGACGACGCGGTGCGCACCTGTTTCCTCGCCCGGGAGGCGGGGATGTCGAACATGGTGAAGCTTGAGGTGATCGGGGACGAAAAGACCCTCTTTCCCGACACGGAGGGGCTCCTCCAGGCGGCAAAGCAGCTGGTGAAGGAAGGGTTCATCGTCCTGCCCTATACCAACGACGACCCCATCATGGCGAAAAAGCTCGAGGATGCGGGGTGCGCCGCGGTGATGCCCCTGGCGGCGCCGATCGGGTCGGGCCTGGGGATCCGCAACCCCTTCAACATCAGGATCATCCTGGAGACCGTGAAGGTCCCGGTGATCGTCGACGCGGGAGTGGGAACGGCATCCGACGCGGCGGTGGCGATGGAGCTCGGGTGCGACGGCGTCCTGATGAACACGGGGATTGCGGGGGCAAAGGACCCGGTGCTGATGGCCGAGGCGATGCGGGAGGCGATCTCGGCGGGGCGAAAGGCGTTTCTTGCCGGCAGGATCGAGAAGAAGCTCTACGCCACGGCGTCTTCGCCGCTCGACGGAAAGTTCTTTTAAGGAGGGGCCCGCGTGCAGGTCGATTTCCGCGTCTACCTCATCACCGACCGGAGGCAGGCGCCGGGAGACGACATCATGAAGGTTGTCGCGGGGGCCCTGGACGGCGGGATTCGCGCCGTGCAGCTCCGGGAGAAGGACCTCCCGGGGAAGGAGCTTTACCGGCTCGCCGACCGGATGCGCAAGCTTACGGCAGGATACGGCGCAAGGCTTTTTGTGAACGACCGTGTCGACGTCGCGATGGCAGTCGGGGCCGACGGCGTCCACCTCGGGGGATCGTCGATACCCGCGTCGGTCGCAAGAAGGCTTCTCGGGGAGGGGGCGCTCATCGGTTGCTCCACGCACAACGCGCGCGAGCTCCGGGAGGCGGTGGAACAGGGAGCCGACTTTGCCACGTTCGGCCCGGTGTACCCCACCCCCTCGAAGGCCGCGTACGGGCCGCCGGTGGGGGTTATCGCCCTCGCTAAGGCGTGCCGCGAAACGGCCATCCCCGTGTTCGCCCTGGGCGGGGTCAAAAAGGAGAACGCCGGGGAAGCGATCGGGGCAGGCGCTTTCGGCATCGCGCTGATTTCAGGGGTGGTGGCCGCCGCGGATCCCCGCGGGGCCGCCGCGGAACTTGTGTCCCGTTTTGGAAACGCCGCCGCCGGACAGGCGGGGGGAGAGGCAGTAAAGGAGGGTGAACGATGACACTGTTGCATAGCGTGAGAAACGGGGTGCTGGTGCCGCGGGTGGCGCTTGCGGCCGCGGAGGAAGGGATTCCGGCGGAGAAACTCCGGGGACTCATAGCCTCGGGGAAGGCGGTCATTCCCCGGAACAAGAAACGGAAGGAGATCCGGCCGATCGCCATCGGGGAGGGGCTTACCGTCAAGGTGAACGCCAACGTGGGTTCCTCGCGCGACCGGGCGGACATATCGCTCGAGCTCGAGAAGACGCGGGTCGCGGTGGCGGCCGGCGCCCACGCGGTGATGGACCTGTCCACGGGAGGCCCGATCGACGAGATCCGCAGGGCGATCCTCGCGGAATGCCCGGTTCCTCTCGGAACCGTCCCCCTCTACCAGGCGGCGGCCGACGCGGTCGGCAAAGGAAAGTCCTGGGTGGAGCTCACCCCCGACGACTTCTTCGAAGGGATCCTGAAGCAGGCCGAGGACGGGGTCGATTTCATGACGGTCCACTGCGGGGTGACAAGGGAAGCCCTTAAGCGGCTGATCCGGGAGGGCCGGCGGCTGGACATCGTCAGCCGGGGCGGATCCCTGCTGGCGGAGTGGATGCAGTACAACAACAAGGAGAACCCGTTCTTCGAGCATTACGACAGGCTGGTCGACATCTGCCGGGAGTACGACATCACCATCTCTCTGGGAGACGGCCTGCGGCCGGGATGCCTGGCAGACGCGACCGACCGCGCACAGGTCCACGAGCTGATGATACTCGGGGAGCTCACCGAGCGCGCCTGGGAGAAGGACGTGCAGGTGATGATCGAGGGTCCGGGGCACGTGCCGATGGACCAGATCGCGGCAAACGTCGTGCTTCAGAAGCGTCTTTGCCACGGGGCGCCGTTCTACGTTCTCGGCCCCCTCGTGACGGACATCGCCCCGGGGTACGACCACATCACCTCCGCGATCGGGGGAGCGATCGCCGCGTGGAGCGGTGCGGACTTCCTGTGCTACGTGACGCCCTCCGAGCACCTGCGGCTCCCGTCGGTGGAGGACGTAAAAGAAGGGGTGATCACATCCCTCATCGCCGCCCACGCCGCCGACATCGCCCGCAAAATCCCGGGCGCGATGGACAGGGACAACCGGATGGCCGACGCCAGGCGGAACCTCGACTGGAAAACCCAGATCGAGCTGTCGCTCGACCCGGAACGGGCGCGCAAACTGCGCGGGGGAGACCAGCCGACGACCGACGAGTCCGCCTGCACGATGTGCGCGGACCTCTGCGCCATCAAGACGTCGCAGAAGGCGATCCCGCGACGGTAGCAGCCGGAACGGCCGGGGCCGTTCTTCTCGCAGGAACTATTTTTCGGGCCGGGTCTTCGGTTGAAGGGGTGGGGCCGGCACATCTTTTCCGGCGGGAAACGACGGGATCTCGCCGACCTTCTCCCGGTAGGCACGGCGGATCTTCTCCGGGAAGGCCTTCTGCGCCCACCTCGCAGCCGCCATCGCACTGGGCGCCAGCTTCGACTCCCGGACGAATGCGGTCCCCCGGGGGAGAATGATGACAAGCACGAACACGAGGAGCACCGAGAAAAGGGCGCCTTTCACGAACCCCGCCAGCATTCCGGCGGCACGGTCGGTCCCCGAGAGTTCCGAGCTGCGCACCCACCGTTCGACGATCAGGCCCGCGAGACGAACAATCAGATAGACCCCGAGAAAGGTCAAAAGATACCCCACGACGTCGCCGTGGGGGAAGTCGAGGCGCAGCTGGACCTGAGCGATTGCGTAGAATTTCACCCCGGCGATATGCCCCAGGAGCAGCCCTCCCCAGGAGAACAACTGGCGCACCATCCCCTGGAAGAACCCGAATACGGCGAATCCGAGGCAGAGGACCACGATGACCACGTCGAGAAAATTCACGCCCCTACTCTATCCCAAATCAACCTTGAGGCTTGGATTTTCCAGTCCCGGCGTGTATAAAAATAACTGCAAAGAAAGGGGACGTTGCTTTCCTTTCCGGCCGGAGTGGCGGAACTGGCAGACGCGCGGGACTCAAAATCCCGTGACCGCAAGGTCATGAGGGTTCAACCCCCTCCTCCGGCACCATTTAATTTCGGGCAGTTACACCTGCTGAGGGATCGGCGGGGAGGCTGTTTCTCGCTGAATCCCCCCAACATGGAATCGCAAGGGGAGCCTTGACGGTG
>DAOUUI010000063.1 GCA_030668225.1 Deltaproteobacteria bacterium | reverse complement strand
ATAAAAAGTCTACATACCCCTCTTGACAGCAATATCTAAGCCGACGGATAAGATATTTAATAACTTGTTATAAATTAACGAAATACAGCTATCGGGAGGAAATATCAGTTACTAAAATACGTCTTATTGGGGCTATGTGTGCCGAGAAATGTTATCGGGAGCCGATGGAAAATAGGACGGGGCCGGGCGCAAAAAACCGTACCGTAGATCCGTTCTCGTAATTTCTCATACCTTCTGATGACGTACAGCCGCATCGCCTGACCGAATTGACTCCCTCTCCGTCCCGATGCTACCATCCGCCGCATGAAAATTCGTTTCCTCCGACTTCCCCTGGCCGCCGCCCTCCTGATGCTGACGGTTTTCCTTCCGCAACTGGGATCCGCTGAAGTGGGGGTGGGGGCAAGGGATTATTGGACTTAAGTATCCGTAGCAGTTCGGACACAAGACGGGCACATACCGCCGTGACTGTTCGGATACCTGCTCCGTCAAGACAACTTGCGGGTTTCGACGAGCAACGCGACCATCCGGGGTTTAAAAGACCAGATCGGCCAGAGGGCACCAGGAGCTGCTCCCCTTCCCGCCAGCCCTACTTCTCGAGAGCCTTGATCCCCTCCAACTCTTCCTTGCTGAGATCCTTTCTCCTCTTCAGGGTCCAGTTGCCAACCCATTTCTTGAAGATTTCCAGGTTAGCTGCACGCTCAGCGTCAGTTTTCCCCAGGCGCGTGTACATATTGCCCGGCTTCCCATCTTTGGTGTTCTTCCCGTCGTCCAGCCTTCTCATCAGGGCGCCGGCGTCCGATCCCTTGACCAAAACCATCAGGTTCTCGTAGGTGTCCAACCTCGGTCCTTTCATCCTTTTTTTGTACCCTTCTTTGTCCCGGTCGAACTCCTCCATCGTAGGCGACTTGGTCCCGTGGCAGAAAAGGCACCGCTTGGCGATAATTCCCTTTATGTCCTTCTCGTAGGTCACTGCCTCCCCGGCGAAGACTGGAACCGCAATCATGATGACCACGAACGCGGAAATAAGAATCCTGCTCATCCCCCCCCCTTTGCACCTGGGTATTTACCATTTATCATACCAGCCCATACGAAACTTCCCCTCGGGGAGTCACGCACCCCCTCCCTCGCAAATTTTTATTAGGCACACTTCGGGCACAACCTCGAGGTCGATACATTGGAGATTAGCCAAAAAGCCGAGACTTGTTGATCGGTGTGAGGATATCTACCGGGACGACCTTCGGGGGACGAAGAGCGAGGTTGCGATCATTTCGCCAGGGCCCGCATCTTCTCCAGGAGCTTCACCATCCCCAGGGTGTCCTGCCGGCAGTACGCGCGCAGGTCTTCCTCCGCCTTCTCCCGTGCTTTGCGGCCTTCGATCTTATCCAGAGCGTGGTAGGCCAGGGAGGCCTCCTTGCCCTCCTTAATCGCCATCCCCTCGTAGGAAAGCTGCGGCACCAGGACCGGCAGGACGTTTTTCAGCGAGTAGGAACCGGCCATCCGCCAGTGGTAGATGTCCCGGCGGCGGAACGGGACCATGAGATCGATCATCCCCTCGGCGATCGCGAGAAGCCGCTCCCGGTGTGCAGGGAACCGCTCGGCCAGGTCTTTGAGCACCCGGGCCTCGAACGTCTTGTTGTAGGCGAGGACACAAGCTCCTTCCGGAATGTCGGCTAGCAGCCGTTCGGTCAGCGCGTCGCGCGGGTCTTTGCCCGGAGGCGCCAGAAACTCGGAGTGGCGTAAAGTGCCGCCCGGGGAATCCTGCCGGTGGAGGGAATAAAGAAACGGGATCTGCCGGTAGGGCCGGGTGCCGTCGAAGGGAGGTATGGGAGAGTCGTAGGTCTCGAAATCGAGGAAGCACAAGGGGTAGCGAAGCTCCTCCAGGAACTCCCGGATCGCGTCCGGGTCCGCGTGCTCGCCCCGGTTCCGGTGGAACTCGGCCTGCATCCTCTGGGCACTGTTTAAATCCTCGAGCGGGACGTCGTCCATCCGCACAATCCCCCTCCGGTAGAGGTCCCACTTGTCGACTCCCCTGCCCGAAAGATCGAAGACCGAGTGCTCGGGGATGTGCCGCCAGCAATGGTCGATGAAGTCGCACTCGTAGGGGTTGGTGCAGTGCGGGCCGATGTCGATCGCGGGGAGTTCGCCGGCCAGGACCTTGCGCATGCGGGCGATCTCCGCAGGGATAGCGGACTGCTTCTCCCGAACGATATCGGTCACCTCCTGCATGGCGAATAGCGCTTTCGGGACGATCTCTCCCCTTCGGACGTACCCGGTGTCGATGTGGACGAGGAAGGCGCGGCGCAGGTCGAAGTGGCACCCGGAGAGGACGAAGTACTGGATGGCCACGTCGTCCGGGAAGTGCGGTTTGACGCCTGCGGCGCTTTTCACTTCGTAGAGTTCCCAGCCGTCGCGGGTCTTTCGGAGGATGTCGGCCCGGACGAGGACGCCTTCACTGGAGAAGGTCGCCTCGTAGATCGTTTGCGTGCCTTTGGCGAGCAGGTCCCGGGTCTGGGCGAGCTGCTCCACCTTGGTGCGGCCGTTGAAAGGGACCTCCACCCCGCCGGGGAAGAGCTGCTGGGCGTAGAGGCCGACCTCGGTGCCGGCATCCCACCGGGCGATGAGATCGGGCGGCGGCTCTCTGCGCACTTCCGGCTGCCGGCGGTCCAGCCAGAGCGACTTGAGGCACTGAAGGCCCCGCATGTAGAGGGTTTTGCTTAAGTGGGCGTTCCGGCTACGGGCGGACATTATATTCCTCTCATTATGCCTGCGCCGCTGTTACTGTAAACCACGAAATAGCGCCGAATTAATACATGGAGGCTTATTTCACTCTCCGATGAACTTCCCCGACCTGGTTGAATCGCGGAGATTGTGTCACCAAGAGATCCTTCGAGTACTTCCAAAGTCGCAATAAACCATCGAAAATAAGGGCTCGATATTCTTACCATTACCTTCCCTGCCTTGTTCGCCTAATCCCCGGCAAATATCCATTCCGGAGGGATCAGGCGGTCCAGGGAGTCTAAAAGATCCTCCGGCAGGATCCCCAATCCCACCTGATAGGAAGCGTTCATCCAGCCGAACCCCTCCCTGGTGATGTAGGAAAAATTCGTCCCCACGTTTCCGTATTCGGCGAATACCTGGTGCGACCGCTTCACCACGTCCATCTTTTCCGGGATCGTGCCGTTGTAGTCGACGGCGTTCCTGGTGATCGTGTACAGCCACCGATACGCCAGGCGCTGCGCGGCGTCATCGAACCCGTAATTTTGCAACCCCTCCCAGATCAGAATCTGGTGCGGGGGCCATCCGTTCGGATAATCCCATTGCCTGGCGGGCCGACTCGCCGAGAGGGCGCCCCGGGACTGCTCCGTCGAAGCCGCCACACCTCCCGGCATCTCCAATCGAGGAAGGGCCGCGGCGATCAGGCGCGCGGCCTGCTCCGCCGTTAGCAACCTTGTTCCCGGGTCCTCCCTGTGGCACGCCCAGAGGGGATAAAGGGTCGTGGCGCTCACGTACGGATAGCGCCGTTTCCCGGCCAGGTCGTAATCGAAGAACATCCCCTTTTGCTCGTCCCAGAGAAATTCGTGGATGATCGACTTCCGCGTGGCCGCCCGCCGGTACCACTCCGCGCTCGTCTCCGCAGCCCCGTCCTTCCCGCGCAGCGTTCCTCCGAACTCCTCCTTGATCGTCCGCGCGATGTCGATCTCCGTCTTGTAGAGGAGGGAGTTCAGATCCACCGTCACGAAATCGGCGCACCGGTCCCCTTCCCAGCGATACGTTGTGTCGTGTCCCGATTCCCGGACACAGCGGTCGTGAACGAAGAATCGATCCAACTCCGGGATCTTTAGGTCCCCCGCCTGGTATCGGCGCTCGAACTCCTTGAGATCCATTCCACGCGATGTCGCGTACGGCCGGTAGATTTCATCGAAATGGCCGGGCTCCACCTCCGGAGGAGGCCCCAGTCCGCTCCCGAAGTACCGGCTAAGGCCCGTGGCAGTTAGATGGTCCTCGTTCATCCATACCTCGTGGTATTCCTGGATCGCTGCGCGAAACGCCTTTCCCAGCCATCGTTTCGACTCGGCATCCCTTGGCAAAGCCCCATAGACCGCCAGCGCCATCGAGGTGAGAAACGGGGGCTGGGAGCGTGTAAGGTAATACGTGCGGTTCGCATTGAGAATCTTCCCGTAATGCTCGACCTGGTAGACAAAGTTGTCGACCATGGCTCGTGCCAGATCCACCCGCCCGTCCCGAAGGAGACCAAGCGCCTCGAAGTAGCTGTCCCAGCCGTACATCTCGTTGAAACGGCCGCCGGGCACTACGAAAGGCACACCGGTATAACCGCCCTCCGCCTTGGGTTGTAGGGCCAGGGACAGGATTCCGTGTCTGTTTCCGAGACCGCGTACGTATTCCGGGGTGATTTTTTCGGAGAGGACCACGACGTCGAATTTCAGGTCGGGCCGGCGCTTCGAGATGGCGGCGAAATAGTCCCGGGCAAGAGCGTCATCGTGGGGGACATACAGGTACCTTCGCCCGCCGGTGGCGGTTTTTTCGTCCCCGAGAATCGCTTCGAGGTGTCCCTCGTCAATCCTCCTCGTCAATCCGTCCCAGTAGAGCTCCCGGATCGATCGTGAAATCCGCCGCACCGGAGACTCGAAGATCCTCCCCGGGAGAAGGAGCGCCTCATCGAGACCACGGTCCTGCGCCAGTTTCAGTTCCTTCAGCAGGTTCGACAGGTAGTAGGTCCCCACGAGGTGAAACCGCATTCCCTCTTTCGACAACACCCGGAACCGCTTGTCGCCCCGTTCGGTCCGTGCAACGGGGGCATCGTCCACGGTGATCTTCTTGTCCCCGTCCGTGTCCTCTTCTGCGAGCAGACGGTCGAGATTTTCCTGGACGGGTACTCGGAGGGCCTGCTTCAACAGGGGGGAAGGCCTTTCCTCGGGAAACGCGGCACCCGGCAATAATGCCAGCAGGAGGCCCACAGAAAGAACCGACAGGACATTCTTCTTTTTCCGGAAGGATACCAAGTCATCTCCTTACCCGTTTTCAAGAGAGCGACTCCGCTCTTTCGGGTCGATCGAGATGGAAAGTCCTAAGCTCCGCCTTCCGGAGGTTGCCGCTGTTTTCTGGATGGAAACGGTGGATGAATGACGCCGGGACATAAAGGACCTAACAATTTTACTTTGTCCCAAAACGAAACCGAAATCAAATATCTTCTGAGCAGATAAACACCGTTTATATTGTATTTCCTGCAAGCGATCTTTTCCCGGAGTTGTTATGCTGATATCCAGGCCGTCTCATCACAGGTACGCAGCCGCGACGACGGGAACCCTGAAGCCCCGTGGAGGCATTCGATGACGGGACTGCTCGGGACCCTCGACTGGCTTGTTGTGGCCGCCTACTTTTTCGTCGTCTTCGGCGTGGCCTTCTGGGCGGCGCGCAGTGAAGTCACGGGCCGCACTTCTGCCGGGTACTTCCTGGCCGGCCGCAACGTCGGCTGGTTCGTCATCGGAGCCTCGCTTTTCGCCTCCAACATCGGCTCGGAGCACCTGGTGGGCCTCGCCGGCTCAGGCGCCGCCGGCGGCGTCGCCGTCGGCCAGTTCGAGATCCTGGCGTCGCTCATGCTGCTGATGCTCGGCTGGGTCTTCGTGCCCTTCTATCTGAAGAGCGGCGTCTTCACCATGCCGGAGTTCCTGGAACGCCGCTACTCCTCCGGCGCCCGCTGGTACCTGGCCGTCATCTCCATCGTCGGCTACGTCCTGACCAAGATCTCGGTGACCATCGCGGCAGGAGGGATCGTCTTCGAATCGCTGATGGGGATCGACTTCTGGACGGGCGCCCTGGTGGTGGTCGTCGCGACCGGCCTCTACACGATCCTGGGAGGTCTGCGGGCCGTCCTCTACACGGACATGATCCAGATGTTCGTCCTGCTGGGCGGGTCGGTGACCGTGACCGTCATCGGGCTTACGAAGCTCGGAGGCTGGGGAGAGCTCCACCGGATCGCCGGCCCGGCCTTTTTCAGCCTCTGGAAGCCGATGTCGGATCCGAACTTCCCCTGGACGGGCATCCTCTTCGGGGCCCCGATCCTGGGAGTCTGGTACTGGTGCACCGACCAGTTCATCGTGCAGCGCGTGCTGTCGGCGGCCGACGAGAACCAGGCCCGCCGCGGCACCATCTTCGGCGGTTTTCTGAAGGTGCTGCCGCTGTTCCTGTTCGTCATTCCGGGGGTCATCGCCTACGCGCTTTCGCAGCGCGGCATGCTGGCGCTCGACCAGCCGGACCAGGCCCTCCCGACCATGATCGGGGTGTTGCTCCCGGCCGGGCTCAAGGGCCTCGTGGTGGCCGGGCTGCTGGCCGCACTGATGAGCTCCCTGTCGTCGGTCTTCAACTCGTGCTCCACGCTCATCACCTGGGACATCTACCGCAAGCTCCACCCCACGGCCTCCGAGCGGCAGCTGGTCCGTGTCGGACGCCTGGCCACGACCGTCCTTGTGGGGTTCGGCCTGGCCTGGATCCCCATGATGCAGTTCATTTCGGGCCAGCTCTACGTCTACCTGCAGAGCGTGCAGGGCTACATCTCGCCGCCCATCGCAGCCGTCTTCCTGCTCGGGATCGCCTCGAAGAGGATGAACGCGAAGGGCGCCATCGCGGCACTACTCTCCGGCTTCGTGCTGGGCATGGGCCGCCTGGTCGCGGAGATCTCCAAGGACTCGTTGAGCGGCCTGCTATATACCTATGCCGACATCAACTTCCTGCATTTCGCCATTTTCCTGTTCGTGTTCTGCTCGATGGTACTGGTCGTGGTGAGTCTGCTGACACCGCAGGCGCCGGACGAGCAGCTCGCGGGGTTGACCTTTGCCACAGCGCAGGAAACCGCCGTTAGTGGTTCGGACGCCACCTGGCGTCGTAAGGACACCTGGCTGAGCGTATTATTGGTGTTGTGCGTCGGCGCGGTCTGGCTCTACTTCACCGGATGACCGGATACCGTCCTGGCAGGAGGATGCGGCAATCCCTGTCGCGGGGGAGCGGAAAGGAGGCAACTCGGTAGCATATCAGGGGGGTCTTTCGGCAAAACTGGTGGCAAATTGCCATCAGTTTTCACAAAATACCCCCCCACGTTCCCCCAAACCATCCGTGACGCGGTTGACCTGGTTGAAAGAGGAGGCAGCCGAGAACTTGAGGTCGCAATTTGCGACCTCAAAAAAGCAGCCGATTCTCTAAGATCACAAATTGTGACCGGTTCAATCGACTGAAACATTCAACCGCTTATCCTCTCGCCTTCACGGAACACGGTGCCATCATGGCGGCTTCCGTTCTCAACTCCAAAAGGGCAGTCGAAACTAGTGTTTACGTCGTCCGGGCGTTTGTTCGCATGCGCGAAGCATTGGTAGAGAACCGGACGAAATGCAGTTCGATATCCGTCCAGTCGTTGACTCGCAGGCCATTTTCAGCCTATACTGCCAATACGTACAAATCGTACGATTAAAAGGAGGCAAAGGCGATGACCCGGATGAGCGCCAGCAAGGCACGGGACGAGTTCTCCGACGCCCTAAACCGCGTCGCGTATAAGGGGGAGCGGATCGTTCTGCGGCGCCGGGGGAAGGACGTTGCGGTCCTCGTCCCCGTCGAGGACCTGAAGCTCCTGGAGGAGATCGAAGACAGGATCGACGCCGAGGCCGCGAAAAAAGCCCTAAAGGAAAAAGGGGGGATTCCCTGGACGAAACTGAAGAAAGAACTCGGCCTGTAATCCTCCATGGCCTACGAGATCATCCTTCAACCTTCCGCTGCCCGAGAACTCCGAAAGTTCCCGAAAGAGATCCAGAAACGGATCGGAAAGAAGATCGACGAGTTGGCGAAAAACCCGCGACCTCCCGACGCCAGGGCCCTGACGGGAAGCGAGGGGTTTCTTCGCGTTCGTGCAGGTGATTACCGAATCGTCTACAAGGTCAAAGATCAGGCTCTCATTATCCTGGTGGTCCGAATCGGCCATCGCCGGGAAATCTTCCGGAAACGTTAACCCGGTCGGCGGGAACGCTCAGCTCATTTCCTTGGCTGGCCCCTTCCCCTTCCCTCTGCGCGCCGCGGCCTCCCTCGCCCAGGAGACCAGTTCCTCGTCATCCTCGACGATCTCCACCGGCACCTCGTAATACGACTTGAGGACCTGCTTCTCGCTCGGCGTGAAGGGCCCCATCCCGCGGTTCCGGTAGTTCGCCCGCGTCGTCTCGTCCGTCTTGAAGTAGAGGCCCCCGTCGTGGATGATGCCGAAGAAGTCCTCCCCAAGGTAGAGGCCGTAGCCGCCGAACATGGACCGGCAGAGTACGTCTTCCAGGGAGCACAACTGGTCAAGCACGAAATCCCGATAGGAGTCCTCTTTCCTCTTTGCCGACATGACCGAAATCCCCCGAGAACCTTTGCGACAAACGGAACGGTTACTTCCCCGCCACCGGAAGCCCTTTGGAACGCAGGTAGTCCTTGACCTGGCCGATGCCGAGCAGCCGGAAGTGGAAGACGGAGGCAGCCAGGAGAACGGATGCGCCGCCCTCCGTCACCGCCTGGTAGAAATCCTCCAGCTTCCCGGCCCCGCCGGATGCCACCACCGGCAGCGAAACCGCATCGGAGATGGCGCGGGTGAACGGAAGGTCGTACCCGGCTTTCGTGCCGTCGCCGTCCATGCTCGTGGGGAGAATGACGCCGGCGCCCAGTTCCTCGCACCGGCTTGCCCAGGCGACCGCGTCCTTGCCCACGGGCTTCGTGCCGCCCGCCACCACAACTTCGAATCCCGAAGGCAGGGAGTTGTTGCGGCAGCCGTCGATGGCGACCGTGATCTTCTCCTTCCCGAACTTTTTCGATGCCTTTTTCACCAGGTCCGGGTCCTTGACCGCCGCGCTGTTCATGGAGACCTTGTCGGCCCCTGCATCGAGCACCATCTCGATATCCTCGAGGGTCCCGATCCCGCCCCCGACGGTTAAGGGGATGTCGATCACGGCGGAGACGGCCTGGACCCAGGAGAGGCGGGTCTTCCGGTTTTCCAGCGTTGCGGCGATGTCCAGCATGGCCAGCTCGTCCGCCCCTTCCTCCTGGTAGAACGCGGCATTCTGGACCGGGTCCCCCGCCTCCTTCAGGTTTACGAAGTGGACCCCCTTGACCACCCGGCCGTCCTTCATGTCGAGACAGGGCATGATTCGTATCGGTTCCATGGCATCCGCACCTCTTATTCAGAAAGTAGTGGGGTATCGGAAATATACCGCATTTCCCCAGGGGGAGGCGACAATCGGTTTCTCGGGTGGGTGGAAAGGGGGCGACTCGGCAGAGTATCAGGGGGGTCTTTCGGCGCAACTGATGGCAAATTGCCATCAACTTTCCCATAATACCCCCCACGTTCCCTCAAACCATCCGTGAGCGGTTGACCCGGTTGAAGGAGGAGAGAGCTTAAGAACTTGAGGTCGCAATTTGCGACCTCAAAGAGAGGGCGCGGACATCCCTTGTGCGCCCAAATACGAGCGTGCAAGGATAGGAGGATGATGAGGGCATACCGGCGGCTTCTTCCCGCCCTGTTGCTCATGGCTGTTCTTGCGGGCCTCTCCTGCCAACCGGGAGCCCGCCAACCGGGAGCCCCCGAGGGAACCTGCGAGTCCGTTGTGCATGCGCTGAACCAGCGGCTCCACCCCGGGATCGACGAAGAGGAACTGGTGTCCGTCCTGCGATCGCTTACCGAAAGCGGCAACAGGAAGCTTCCACAGAAGTTCGTCACGAAGGGGCAGGCAAAGAAACGAGGATGGCGTCCCGGGCGGGACCTGTGGAGGGTACCCGATCTCCGGGGAAAAAGCATCGGAGGGGACCGCTTCCAGAACCGGGAGGGGAAACTTCCGGACGGCGGACGAGGCTGGCGCGAGGCCGATCTGGACTACAAGGGGGGGAAGCGGGGCGCAAAGCGCCTGGTGTTTAGCGACGACGGAAAGCGGATGGTCACGGTGGACCATTATCACGCGTTCACGGAGGTGCCTGCATGCCGGTGAGGAAAAAGCGGTGTCTGCTCTCCGGGAAGAAGGTGCGTTCCCTGGACGTCTTCTACGACGAAATCGCGCGACAGCTCGCCTTCCCGGAACATTTCGGGCGAAACCTGGACGCCCTGTGGGACGTCCTGACCGCCGACATCGAGGGGCCCATCGAATTGGTATGGAAAAACCCGGATTCCTCCCGGATCGAGATGGGGCCGGACTTCGACCGGGTCCTCGCGGTCCTAAAGGATGCGGAAAAGGCACGGAAAGACTTCCGGTTACGCCTCGAAAAGTAAAGTATCGGCTGAGATGCTCTCTCAGATAGAGCCTCGCTCAGTGTTACCCGCCTGCATTGCGTATCACCATCTCGACTAAATGTTTCCGGCGGTCGTTAACAAGGGGAATCGCCTTGTCGTCTTGCTCGACCCCATCAACGGTCACGCTCGTCTCGCCGATCTCGGCAAGCTGTTGCAGGACATCGATTTCGTAGACCGTCTCGCAATACCGGTAGTACACCTTGAACTTCTTCCAATCCGCGGGGAGGCACGGAGCAAAACGCAGCTTGTCCACTTCCAGCCGCAAGCCCAGGAGGGATTCCACGATCAGCCGGTACATCCAGCCGGCCGAGCCCGTATACCACGTCCATCCACCGCGGCCATTGTGAGGCGAGAGCGCATAGACGTCTGCCGCGACGACGTACGGTTCCACTTTATAGGTCGCAATCCCCTCCGGAGAACTCGCATGGTTCACCGGGTTGATCATCGTCAATAGTTCCCACGCGCGCCGGCTGTCGCCCAACGCGGCGAACGCCATCGCCGCCCAGATCGCCGCATGCGTATACTGTCCGCCGTTTTCCCTCACGCCCGGGACATACCCTTTGATATAGCCGGGGTTCATATCCGACTTGTCGAACGGCGGGTCCAGGAGTTGGACCAGCGCATGGTCCCGGCGAACGAGGCGCCGATCCACCGCTTCCATCGCCATGCGCGAGCGCTCGGCATCGCCCGCCCCGGACAGAACCGACCAGCTTTGCGCAATCGAATCGATCTGACATTCGGGATTGCTCGCCGACCCAATCGGCGAGCCGTCGTCGAAGTAGGCGCGGCGGTACCACTCGCCGTCCCAGCCATGGTTCTCGATATCGCGGCGCAGCCCCGCCGCCTCCTTTACGCAACGCTCGGCGAAAGACACGTCGCCATGCGTGTGGGCAACCTCAGTGAAGCGCATGAGTACTT
>DAOUUI010000194.1 GCA_030668225.1 Deltaproteobacteria bacterium | reverse complement strand
TTGATCCCGTCCCCCACCATCGCGACGACCTTCCCCTCGGCCTGGATCTTCCTCACTTCCTGCGCCTTCTGGTCCGGCAGGACTTCCGCGCGCACCCGCTCGATCCCTGCCTGGGAGGCCACCGCCATCGCCGTCTCCGGGTTGTCCCCGGTCAGCATCACGACGTCGAGCCCCATTCCGCGGAGGACCCCGATCGCCTCAGGAGCGCCCTCCTTCACCTTGTCGGCCACAGCCACCACCCCCGCGGCCTTTCCATCCACGGCGACGAAGATGACCGTGGCCCCCGATTCCGCAAAATCCCGGGCAGCGGGAAGAAGCAGCGCCGCGTCGATCCCCTCCTCCGTAAGCCACCTTGCGCTGCCCACGTGAACGCTCCGTCCTTCGACCGTGGCCCGGACCCCGTGGCCCGGCAGGGAGTGAAAATCCCCGGGAGACGAAAGGGCAAGTCCCTTCTCTTTTGCGCCACGGACCACCGCTTCGGCCAAGGGGTGCTCCGACCCGGTCTCGGCGGAGGCGGCAAGGCGGAGCAATTCCTGCTCCCCTCCCTCGCCCCCGAAGGGGCCGTCCGGGGCGACACGGATTCCGGTATATTCGGGACGTCCGAGGGTGACGGTACCCGTCTTGTCGAGGACGACGGTGTCCACCTTGTGCGCCGTTTCCAGCGCGGCCCCGCTCCGGATCAGGATGCCAAGTTCCGCCCCCTTTCCCGTTCCCACCATGATCGACGTGGGCGTCGCGAGACCAAGCGCGCAGGGGCAGGCGATGATGAGGACCGAGATTGCGCTCAGCATGGCGTAGGTAAGCCGCGGTTAGGGTCCAAACGCGAACCAGGCGGCGAAGGTAGAAAGAGCCACGCCGATCACCGCGGGGACGAACCAGGAAGCGATGACGTCCGCCAGGCGTCCGATCGGCGGTTTGCTCCCCTGCGCCTCCTGCACCATCCGGACGATCCGGGACAGGACCGTGTCCTTCCCCACGTGGGTAGCGCGCACGACGAGCCGGCCGTTGACGTTCATCGTCCCGCCCGTAACGACGTCGCCTTCTCCTTTGTCCTTGGGGATCGGCTCTCCCGTCATCATCGACTCGTCGACGGAGCTTGCCCCTTCCTCCACGGTCCCGTCCACCGGAACCTTCTCCCCCGGACGGACGACGACCCGCTCCCCGGCCATCACCTCCTCGAGGGGGATGTCAACCTCTCCACCGTCACGGATCACCCGCGCCGACTTCGGCGCAAGGCCGATCAGTTTTTTCACCGCTTCGGACGTTCTCCCCTTGGCCCGGGTCTCGAAATACCGCCCAAGGAGGACGAGGACGATGATGGCTGCGGACGTTTCGTAGTACACATGCGGAGCGGCCCCCGGAACGGCGAACAGCCCGGGGAAAAAGGTGGCGATGGCGCTGTAGCCGTAAGCAACCGTCGTTCCCAGCGCGACCAGCGTGTTCATGTCGGTCGTCCCGTGCTTCGCGGTGGCATAGGCGCCGCGGTAGAACCGGGACCCGACGTAGAACTGGATCGGGGTCACCAGGACAAGTTGGAGGAGAGCGTTCGTAAACGAGGATAAGGGCATCCGCCCGGGACCGGCGATCATCTCCCAATGCGCGAGAAGAAACAGAGGAACCCCGAGGAACAATCCCACGCGAAGCCGGGAGAGCAGCGACCGCTCCTCCTCGCGCTGCATCCGCTCCTGCCGCGCAACCGGATCTTCCTCCGGCCTGATCTCCGGGATGGAATACCCCACTCCCTCGATCGCAACGCGCAACGCCCCCATGTCCGTCACTCCCGGGAGGAATTCCACCGTCCCGGACTGCGTGGCCAGGTTGACGCTACCGGAGAGGATACCGGGCACCGAGAGGAGTGCTTTTCCCACTCGGGCGACGCACGATGCGCACGTCATCCCCTCCACGGGAAACTCCATTCTCTGCACGGAAACCTCGTATCCGGAGTCACGGATCGTGGAGACAAGGCTCGCCATCCTGGTCCTTTCCGGATCCGCCATAACGGTCGCGGTATTCGTGGCCAGGTTGACGGAGGCGCGGGAAACACCCTCCACGCGGGAGAGGGCCTTCTCTACCCGGGCGACGCACGAGGCGCACGTCATTCCCCCTACCGGAAAGATCCATCTTACCTCCTTCCCGGGCACCCCCCCGGAAGGCGAAACGGACGTTTCCGGCGGCACGTGAAGAGCCGCGCAGTTGATCACCTTGTTATCGGTCATCACACCATAAGGATGAGGAAAATGCCTCGCCCGGCTCAATTTGGCCGGATCGGCCGCCGGGGTTTGCTGCTATAATCCTATCACCTTGCGCGCCTGTAGCTCAGGCGGATAGAGCAGCTGCCTTCTAAGCAGCGGGTCGGGAGTTCGAGTCTTCCCAGGCGCGCCAGTTTTTCCTTTCAGAATCAACACCTTCTAGGGCATGCCGTTCCGGCGACCCAAGCAAGTTGGT
>DAOUUI010000084.1 GCA_030668225.1 Deltaproteobacteria bacterium | reverse complement strand
GCGGGGAAAGTCGTCGGCGTTTTCCGGAAACTCTAGTGCACGGGGGGAGGCCGCCTTGAACGATCGCGCACGCCATGCGGCATCCGTCGCCTCCCTCGCCGCGGACATCGAGCGCGTCTCCGTCCTCTGCCTGCACCCCGCGCCGGGGGATCTCGCCGGTTTCTTCGGGACGGGCGCTCACCGGCTGGCGCTGCGCGCGCTGGCCCGCCCCCTCGTAGCCGGGGAGTCCGTGGTGGCGGTGGACGGAGGGAACCGGTTCGATCCGTACGAGATCGGCAAGGCGGAGAGGGCGCTGGGGGGAAGCGGCAGGGTGGCGCTCTCCCGCATCCTCGTCTCCCGCGCCTTCACGTGCCACCAGATGGAGGCGCTCCTGTCGCGGCGGCTTGGCCCCGCACTCGACCGCGCGGAGGCAAGGATCGCGGTCGTCTTCGGCCTGCCGGAGACGTTCACCGACGCCGACGTCCCCTTCGCGGAGGCGTGCCGGGTCTTCCGGAGCTGCCTTTCGGCGCTTCAGCGGCTGGCAGCCGGCGGCATACGAGTGGTGCTGGTCGGGGAAGGCGACGCAGGCGGGATCTCCCTGGAGGAAACTCCCGGCTCCGCCGTCTCCCCCTTCACCGCGGCACTCGCCGCTTCGAGGGACAAGTCGAAGGGGGAGCTTCGCTTCGTCTCCCGCCGCAACCTTCGCGGCGGTGCAGCCGCTGCGCCGTCGCGGAAACCGGCCGTCCCGCGGAGCGGCGACCGGAGCGGCTTCTTCCGGCACCTCGTCCGAATCGCCGACCCGTGCCTCCTGTTACGCCGGGAGGGTGACGGATGGAGGGCAACGCTTCAGGCGAAAGGCGAGGCGTAAATGGGCCGCACGGTGCTCCCCTTCACCCAGGAGCTGTACCGCGAGGAGGCGTCGTGGAAGGCGTTCCGGCGCGCGCTGCGCCGGGAGGACCGGGAACTGTTCGACGAGCTGTTCGCCGCGGCAAGGTACCACACCGCCGCCTGCACCTGCGCGGGGCGCGCCGTCCCGTTCGAGGCGATCCTGATGAGCATCCTCCTCGAAGAGCGCCGGGCGGTGCGGGAGTTGTCGCGGCGCGTGGAGGAACTCGAGCGGCGGCGGAAGGACGAACCGTGAGCCCCCGGGGTGTGCGGGGACACTCCTCTCCCGTATTCCGGAGATGAATCAGGAATGTCCCCGGTGGATTGCGTCGAGCGGAATGGCAGCGAGCGGGCAAAGGGCGTAGCCGAGGGGGCGCGCCGACTGGAAGGCAAACCGGTGGCGGGGGACACTCCTTGATTAATCGTCGAGAAACCCAGGAGTGTCCCCTTTCGACATGAAACCGGTTTCCCTTACCGGGTGGGTGCTCGACCTCCTCCCCGCGCGGGACGGGATGGAAGTCTGGCTCCGGACGGCCGCGGGCGACACCGTGACCCTGTTCGCCCCCTTCCGGCCCTTTTTCGCGGTGGCAGGCCGGGGCGTGCGGGAGGAGGCGGTGCGCGCGGCCGCCGAACGGTGGAGGTGCGGCCTCCGGCGGGGCGAGGGAACAGAGTTTTTCTCCGGGAGGACGGTCCCGGCATGGACGTTCGCCGTCGCCGCGCCTTCCCTCCTCCGGGCAACCGTGCGGAAAGCGGAAAGCGCGTTCGGGCCGGAGGCGCTCGCAAACGCCGACATCGCCCCGGAGCAGCAGTTCGCGCATGCCACCGGGCTTTTCCCGTTCTCCTTCGCCGAGGTGGAGTGCGCCGAGGACGGGAGGATCCTCTCCACCCGGGTCCTCGACTCGCCGTGGGACGTCGACACGCCGCTCCCGCCGCTTTCCCGGGCGTTGCTGCGAGCGGAAGGGACGGGGCACCCCGCGCACGGGCTACCGCAACCGCTCGCCTTTTCGGCCGACGGCACGACCCACGTCCTCTGCTGGGAGGACGGGGCGACGTTTCTGCGGGAGTTCCTGCGGCTCCTCGACGCGGCGGACCCCGACCTCCTGGTGACCGAATACGGCGACGACGACCTCCTGCCGCGGATGCTCGCCTTGGCTTCCAGGCTCGGCGTGCCGCTCCCCCTCGGACGCCCCTCCCGCCCCCCGGGAAAGGCGGCAGGGGAGCGAGCGCGTCACGCGCGGAAGGGGGAGAACCCGGAAAAGGGCGGTGTCCGGCGCGCCCGCGAGCGGTCGTATTTCTCGTACGGCCGGGTGGTCTTCCGCGCCGCGGCGCACACCCTCTCCGGCCGGTGGCACGTGGACGCCCGCAACTCGTTCCTCTTCGGGGAAACCGGCCTCCCGGGGCTGATCGAACTCTGCCGTCTCTCCGGCCTGCCCCTGCAGCGCATGGCCCGCTCGTCGCCGGGGACCGCCATCTCGGCGATGCAGGTCTCGGCCGCGCTCTCGCGGGGGATCCTCGTCCCCTACAAGAAGCGGGAGCCGGAAGGCTTCAAGACGGGGACGGAGCTCGTCGCGACCGACAAGGGAGGGCTCACCTACCTCCCCCGGCCCGGCCTGCACGAAAACGTGGGCGAGCTCGACTTCGCCTCGATGTACCCCTCCCTCATGGACCGGTACAACATCTCCCCGGAGACGATCAACTGCCGCTGCTGCGCTCCACCGGGGGGACGGGCGCAGTCCCGCCGGAGCGGAGCAACCGTTCCGGCAGAAAATCCGGTGTTCGAATCTCGGGCAGAGGCTGCAAAGGGAAAAGTCGGCGTCGCGGAGGCGGAGGCCACCGGCCTCCCCGTCCCGGAGATCGGCTTCCACACGTGCGTCCGGCGGAGAGGGCTCATCCCCGGGGTGCTTGCCCCCGTCCTCGCGAAACGGCGGCTTCTCAAGGAGCGCCAGAAGGCGGCCGCCACCACCGGGGAGCGCGACCTCTTCCGGAAGCGGCAGACGGCGCTCAAGTGGATCCTCGTCGTCTGCTTCGGGTTCCTCGGATACAAGAACGCCCGGTTCGGCCGGATCGAGGCGCACGAGGCGGTCACCGCCTGGGGACGGGAGAAGCTCCTCTGCGCCAAGGAGATCGCCGAGCGCGAGGGGTTTTTCTTCCTGCACGGCCTGACCGACGCCGTCTGGGTCGCGCGCGACAGCGCGACGGAAGAAGAGTACCGCCGCCTGGCGGAGATCATCACCGACGAAACGGGGATGCCGATCGCGCTGGAGGGGGTCTACCGGTGGCTCTCCTTCCTCCCCTCGAAGCAAAACCCCTCCGTCGCCGTCCCGAACCGGTTCGTCGGGGCGTTCGCGGGCGGGGAGATCAAGGCGCGGGGGATCGCGATGCGCCGCTCCGACCCCCCCCCCTTCGTCGCTTCTCTCCAGCAGGCGCTGCTTGCGGAGATGGCGGAGGCGAAGGATCTGCCCGCCCTGCGCGCGATGCTGCCGGCCCTGCAGGAGACCGTGGAAGCCGCCGCGGCCGAACTGCGGGAAGGACGCGTCCCCCCGGAAGAGCTGGCCGTCGCACGGCGCCTGTCCAAGGCGCCCGAACGGTACGTTGCCCGCACCGCAGCCGCGGAGGTCACCCGCGAACTGTGCGGCCGCGGCGTGACCCTTCGCCCCGGCTCGAAGATCCGGTACCTGCTGACGGAGGGAGGGGGCAGGCCCCCCGGGCGGGGGAATGCCGGGACCGGGCGATCCGCCGGGGGTGCGGCAAGACAGCACGGCCGGGCGATGGGCTTTCTGGACGGCAGCGAGGCGGCGGACACCGGAACTTACGAGGAGATGCTGCGGGAGGCGGCGGAGGAGGTGCTGGGGATGCTGGCCTAGCTTTGCCCTGCCGGCGCGAAAAGACGCCTGGTGCGTACGGGATGCGCGCGCGGCCCCCGCGGGATCAGCGGCGGGCGAAAATCCACCCCTTTTTCCGTGCCTGTCGCTCCGGGGAACCATCCTCCCAGTCGACCTCATAGCCCATCCGTCGCAGCGCGGCATCGATCGGTTCCCCTCCCCTGTGGTATTCCAGGGCGATCCGTTCGGGACGCACGAGATCGAGGAACCGCTCGTCGCCCAGCAAGGCGTACTCGCACCCCTCGCAGTTCATCTTGAGAAAATGCACCTCGCCGATGGACTGGCGCTGCAGATAGTCAACGGCATGCACGAAGGAGATTGCCAGCCCCTTCTCTTCCCACCCTCCGCCCCCGTGGGAGGAGGAGGCGATCTCCGCAAGTGCAGCCGTCTCGTCGATGAGCCGCTCGCGATCGGAAAGACCGACGCCGTGGACGACCACCCTGTCCCGGACGCCGTTGGCTTCCGCGTTTTTTCGGATGTACTCCTGGAACACCGGGAACGGTTCGAAGACGTGCACCAGGGCGCCCTGCTTCGCGCAGGCGACGGCGAACACGCCGATATGCCCGCCGACGTCCATCACCGTCTTTCCCGAGATCGCGTCCCCCCCCGTTCTCCATATGTCCTCGACGAGAAATCCACGGAGGGATAAGGGCATCAGTTTCGTGTCCGGCGGCCCGAAGAAACGATACCCTTTGAATTCCACCTCCATCTCCCCCTGCCGCCACACCGGCCTCGCCCCGATCGCCCTGAGGCGGCAGCAGGTCGCTAGCATGTCGATATACGGGCGGGGAATGCGCACTTCCGTGCCATCCTTGAAGACCGCCCTTCCTCCCCCGACGAAGGGGAACAGGAGCGTTCGGGCATAATCGGCAAGGTGCTCCCTGTACAGTTCCCGGCAATCGGGCTTGTAGAAAAACCGCAACCTCCTGACCGTCCGCCGAAGTCCTTCCATTCCTCCCCCCTGCTAGCGTCCCCGGTCCGGAAGGCGGTCGAGGACCTCCCGAATCCGGCCGGCACGGTGTTCCCACGTGTATCCCGTCGCCTCCTCCCGGGCCCTCGCGGCGATCCGGGCGGCGAGCGCCTCATCGGCAAGAAGAGACCGGATCCCGGCCGCCAGCGCCTCGGAATCTCCCGGCGGCACGAGTACTGCGTTCTCCCGATCCCGGAGCACCTCCCGAAGGGCGGGAAGGTCCGATGCGACGATGGGAACCCCTGCAGCCATGTATTCGAAGAGCTTCAGGGGCGATGTAAATCGGGAGACCCCGCCTGCCAGGTTCGGGAGGACGGCGACCCGGGCCTCCTCCAGATACTCTCTTATTCCGGCGTGGGGCACCGTCCCGGGGAATTCGACCCGCCCTGCCACACCCAACTCCTCCGCCAGTCGCTTGAGCCTTTCCAGGACCTCTCCGCTCCCGCCGACGACGACGGCCCGTTGGTCCGGCAGATCGGAGAGGGAACGTACGAAAACCTCCACTCCCTTCCACGGGTAGAACTGGCCGGTATAGAGGAGATACGAACCCTTCCCGCGGCGCCTCACTTTCAGGAACTCCGATCCCACGCCGTCGGGGATCACCTTCTCCGCCTTTCTTCCGAAGAGTTCGGCGATATCCTCGGCCAGGGTTGCGGTGATGGTAATGACCGCATCCGCCTCCCGGTACACGTAGGCTTCCATCGCCTTCAGGGCGGCCGCCTTCCCGGGCCTCACCGTGGTCTTGTGGAAGATCTCGTGGGCCTCGAACACAACAGGCCGTTTGTGGGCCCAACGGTTCCGCAGCAGAAAGTGCGTAAGCTTGAGGTACCTCCCGAAAACGACGGCATCGGGTTCCTTCGCGGCCCGCGCGAGGAAGGCGAAATGGAACGGGACGTGCCAGGACAGGGCGCCCCGAAGCACCGGGAGGCGGACCACCTCCAGATTCGAAGGAGCGTCGAGTCCATAAGCGTCCAGAACCTTGCCCGGCGGAACGCCATGTCGGACCCCGGCGCACAGGATGACGCGGCACTCCCTCCTTGCGAGGGAGCAGCAGGTGTTCACGATCTGGATGAACCTCGCCCGGGGGTCGGGAAGGATTTCGGGGACGGGGTACAGGATGTGCATCCGCCTCCCTTCCCGGGCGTCATCCAATGTAGTTCTCGAAGTCCGAGACGATTTTCTCCCAGCGGAAACACTCCATCACATGTCGGCGGCCCGATTCTCCGAGTTTTTCCCGCAGATCCTGATCGTCGATGATGCGTTTTGCCGCCTGGGCCAATGCATCGCTGTCGCGGGGGGAGACCAAAATTCCCGCCCCCTCTTTCACCACCTCGGGAATTCCCCCTATTTCCGTAGAGATAGCGGGAACCCCGCACGCCATCGCTTCCGCTATCGAAATACCGAACGTTTCATCCGCCACGCTGGGGAATATCGCCATTGTTGCGATGGAATAATATTTCGGAATCAGCGTGTTGCTTACCCGCCCCAGGAACAGGATTTCTTCCCGCATACCAAGTCGAGCGGCCAAGTCCTGCAAAACCGGTCTGTCCTCTCCATCGCCGATGACAAGGTATCTGGCCGGATACCCGATATCGATTAATTTTGATACGGCCTGAATGGAATATTTCACTCCCTTCCACCCCACCAGGCGGCATACCGTCACAATCACGATTTCCTCCTCCCGGATGCCAAGGGTCGCCTTCAGTCCGTGTTCCGGTGGAGAGGGGACAAACCTTTCCGTGTTTATGCCGTTATACAGGACGAGCGGTCTGATCCCGCAATAGTTCTGGATCTGCGTGGCATTGAACCGGCTGCAGGCGAAAAAATAGTCCAGCCTCCGCACCAATGACCGGTATCCTGGAAAGAATTCGGTGCCGCCCGACCCGAATATCACTTTCGATCCAGTTCCCCTGGCCGCAAGCAGCGCAACCGGTATATCGAACGGTTTGGAAACGTAGATGTAATCGTGTCTCGTGCGCTTTAACTCCGGCAGGGCGTGCTTTCCGAAGGAAATCCTCTCCGCAAATTTGCGGAAACGCGAACCGAGGTCGGGGAATTTCTCCCTTGCTATATAGGGAAATAAATGAAAATGGACACGCCCGCTGGATGGAAATGGCTCTTCCGAGGCTCCGCCATATATATGTGTCGTATGCCCCCTCTCCGCCAATATCCTGGCCATTTCCCAGTTGAACGTCTCGATGCCGCCATGCTTGGTGGTCGTTGTCAGATTGAAAAATGCGATGTCGTATTTCTTTCCCCGAGGGTAAATGTTCATTTGCTTCCGGAAATCGTCCTTAAAGCTCTCTTTGGGCACGGAAAGAATGGCCCCGTTTCCCCCTCTCATCAGCATCTCATGATCCATTCTTCATGGGGCTTTCCATGCCAGGGCCCGAGCTGACAGGTTTCCTCGCGATTATCTTATAATTCACCCCCGCATATCGCATAACCGGTAATTTCTGCCGGAGGCACGCAAGAAAATACGCGAGACGATCGTATTTCGCCGGGTGGCGCATCGTATCGAAGTATTCGACCACGAGGCCATTCCGCCGCACCATATTCAAAGCCTGGAAGATATTGGTCCTGTTGCATGCGTCCAGATCCGCCACCTCCTTCGCAGAGGTGGCCTGCTCCCAGCGTTGGGAGACATCTGCAGACAAGGTTCGCAGGTCCTTAATCTCTCCCGAAAATCTGCGAGACACGGCCCGGATGGTCCGGGAGAAAGGGCTACTCCCAAGCATGTTGGGCGCCGAGAGAAAGAGACGGCCGCCAGGCTTTAATACCCTGGTTATCTCCAGAAGGACATTTTCAGGGCCCGTCACGTGCTCCAGCAACTGGAGGCAAAGAACAAGGTCGAATGCGCTCCCGCGGAAGGGAAGGGATTCCGCATCGGACTGGCATACCATCCCGTGCCGAGATCTCGACTTCGCCATACGGCAGGCATGAACAGACAGGTCTATTCCTAAAGCAATCGCCCCGAAACGCTCGCTGCTCTCGACATAGTGCCCTGTGCCCGAGGCCACATCGAGGACCCGGGGACCGGTATCTCCGGAAGAGCACCCGCGTATCAGCCGCTCGAGAAGATAATCGTAGTGGAAACCCTCCCGCTCCTGTTGGGATATCAGGCGGTGATAATTCTTGTTGCTTTCGTAAAACTTGCGCATGGACTCCTTGAGATCCCGCAAATCCGTCATCCTGCCCCTCTTGTCATTGCGCATTCGTTAACACAGCGCGCTTCGGAGGAACCGCTGTTCGAAGACTCAACCCTTCCGAAGTCCCGAATAGGCACTTTCATATATCTCCACGAGCAAGCGACGATGCGCATCCCAGGTGTACCGTTCGATATGCCTCCTGGCGTTCCTGCCCAGTTCCTCCCGGAGTTCCGCGTTCTCGTACAGGGCGAGGATCGCCCGTTTCAGCGCCTCCTTGTCCCGGACCGGAACGACGATCCCGTGCTCCCCGTCCCGGGCGACGGACCCCGCGTTCGGCGTGACGATCACCGGAAGCCCGCATGCCATGGCTTCGTAGGTCACCTTGGCACTCCCCTCCGAGAGGGAGGGAAAAACGAAAACGGATCCCTCCTGATAGAGGCGAACCGGGTCCGGGACGAATCCCATGACGCGAATGCTACCCCCGCCTTTCCCTCGTTCGAGGAGGGGACGGACGTCGTCCTGGACCGTACCCACCAGAACGAGTTCCGCATCGCTCAGGGAGAGCTCCGACCAGGCGTCGAGAAGGTAGCGCACCCCCTTCCGGACCCCGATCGTCCCGACGAACAACACCCGGAACGTTTTGTTGTCCCGTTCCGCGGGAGGATGGAACCGGACCGTGTCCACACCCCGCGGAACAACAAAAAGCCTCTCCTCCGCCAACCCGCGCGCGAGGAACGTGTCCCTTGTGAAATCCGACTCGAGGATGAGAAACTTCGCCTGATCGTATTCGGACTGCAGATACGATGCGCTGAATCCGAAGAAATCCT
>DAOUUI010000240.1 GCA_030668225.1 Deltaproteobacteria bacterium | reverse complement strand
CTTCGCCGTGGGGTGATCCTGGCGGGAAGGTACGGGGCCTGGGATTACTACGGGATGGAGCGGTCGATGGCGGACGGCATACGCGCTTCCCGGGAAATCGTGACGGTCCGGGGATGACGGAGTGAAGCCTGCCGGGAGCGGGGATGGGGCAAGGCCCATCGCATCCGTGGTCCACATCATCACGCTCCTGGAATGGGGAGGTGCGCAGGAGAACACCCTGTACACCGTCGGGGAACTTGACCCGGCAAGGTACGAGAGGTCCCTCCTGTCCGGCAGGGGAGGAATGCTCGACCCTGCCGCGGAAAGGATTGCCGGCTGCCGCTTCCGCCGTGTCGACTCCCTCGTGCGCGAGATCCGACCGCTTCGCGACCTGCGGGCGCTCGCATCTCTTACGGCTTTGCTGCGGGAGGAGAAGAGGCGGATCCGCGGCGCGCCGCTCATCGTGCACACGCACAGTTCCAAGGCCGGCATCCTCGGCAGGGCGGCGGCACGGGCGGCGGGTGCGGACGTCATCATCCATTCCCTCCACGGATTCGGGTTTCATGACGGTCAGCCCCCCGCGGTCAGGAAATTCTTCGTGGGGCTGGAGCGCGTGTCATCCCGCTGGACGGACATGTTCGTGGCCGTCTCGGAGGAGAACATCCGGCTCGGGGTGCGGGAAAAAATCTTTCCCCGGGACCGGTGCCGGCTGATCCGGAGCGGATTCGACACCGGCCGTTTCACCTCGGGGTCGCGGGAGGAGGGAAGGCGCCTCCTCGACATCCCCGGGGACGTGCCCGTCGTCGGTACCGTCGCTGTCTTCAAGCCCCAGAAGGCTCCGCACGACTTCGTGGAGGTTGCGCGCCGCGTGGCCGCAGAGGTGCCGAACGCATGGTTCGTGATGGTGGGAGACGGGGAGCTCCGTCCGGAAGTGGAGCGCGCCCTGGCGAAAGCGTCTCTTGATGTCCGGTTTCGCATGACGGGGTGGCGCAGGGAGATCCCCGACCTGCTCCGGGCGTTCGACGTCTTTCTCCTCACGTCCCGGTGGGAGGGGTTGCCGAAGGTCGTGCCCCAGGCGCTGATCTCGGGCGTCCCGGTCGTGGCCACGGCGGTGGACGGGACCCGCGAGATCGTGGACGACGGGAAGGACGGGTTCCTGTGCCCCCCCGGCGACGTGGAAGGCCTGGCGACCCGCGTCCTGTCGGTTCTTGCCGGGGCGTCGCGTCTTGATCCCTCGTACAAGCGGGACCGGCTCCTCGAGGAATTCGACCAGGCGGAGATGGTGCGTGCGCAGGAGCGACTCTATGAGGAACTCCTTGCCCGGAAAGGGTTCTCATGCCCCCCCTCCTCCTGATCGCCGCATTTCTCCTCGGGGCGTGCCTGGGGTCCTTTTTCAACGTGCTTATCTACCGTCTCCCCCGCGAGGAGTCGATCGTGCGTCCGTCATCGCGGTGCCCGGCCTGCGGCCGGCCCGTCCGGGCATGGGAGAACGTTCCGATCGTGAGCTTTCTCCTG
>DAOUUI010000251.1 GCA_030668225.1 Deltaproteobacteria bacterium | reverse complement strand
CGGACCGATGACGTACGTCGGGGATACCGGGATGTTCTGGAGGACGGCTGCCCCGCCCGGGCGCGGAGCAAAGATATCGTGGCCGAAGTGGGTGAGAGTCCTCACCTCCGCCTCGCGGAGCCGCCTGGAAAAGAGGCTCCCGACATAGAACGATTTTCTCCAGTTGTACGCGGGGAGAGACGATGGGGCACCTTCCGGTGCCGCAACCGCTTTTGCAGCCTCCCCTTCCGCTTCCTTTCCTTCCAGCTTTTCTTTCACCTCCGGCGGGAGCTGCTCCTTGATCTCCGGGGGGATCTCCGCACCGGACTTGAGCATCTGCTTGCCTGCCTCGATCTGCTGCGGGGTAAGGCCGGAGGGGAGCGGGGCGGGCGCCTCCGCGAAGGAGTTCGAGGAAGCGACGGAAAGCAGGAACACGAACGCCGCCAGAAACCGATAAACGGGGACAGCCTTACCTTTCCGGGAAATCGTTTTCATCGCCACCTGCCGGGGGATAGGAGATTTGCGACTGCACGCGATCGTACCCGAATTTCCCCTGCCCGCCAAGGAAATCCGGTCGGCCGGCTTCTCATTCGACGCGCCTGCGGTATTCCCTGCGGGGATCTTCCGAATAATCTTCTCCGTACAGCATGTCCACCTGGTAGGCCAGGGAGAACCAGGCGGAGAAACTGGTCCCGTCCGCGTTGGTGACGCCCCCCTGGTTGCTCACATGCTCCACGGTGGCGCGGGCCTCCGCCCGCCACGCTTTCGTCAGCCAGCCGGTAAGACCCCCGGAGAAGAGGGAGCGTCGCTCCCCCCGTATCGCTTCGCTGTCGTGGAGCACCCGCTCGTAGGAAACATCGGCATACGCCGCGGGGAGGAAAAAGTAGCGGGACTCGAAAAACCAGTCCCGGGCACTCCCCCCCATCGCGTGGCCGAGGATTTCCCCCCGATACTGGTGGGGGTACGAGGGGTGGCCGTACCAGTTGTCACCCTTGTTTGTCCCGCTGAAGGTGTCCGCATACTCGGCGCGCAGGTCGAGGCGGGAGATTCCCAGCACCTTCGGGAAGTAGACCCCCAGGAGATTCGCGAACCGGTCGTCCCAGGGAATTAAAATCCTGCCCACGTGGCTGCTGTCTTCCGCCCCACGTTCCATGTAGACCTGCACGGGCTGAAAGGAGAAAGGGAGCGTGAGGGTGACGTCGATACCCCCGAGGGTATTGCTGATGTCGCCGGGGTTGCCGGGGGACGCCTTGTCGTTGGCCCCAAAATAGTACCTGAAAAAAT
>DAOUUI010000059.1 GCA_030668225.1 Deltaproteobacteria bacterium | reverse complement strand
CGGTCCCGCTTTGACGTTGAAGATCGCGTGAGGGGCCCCGGGAATCCCCGGGGAAATGTTGTGGACTTTTACGGCTTCCGGCGAATAGAATCAACCGGACATGACCTCCCAAAAAGCACCCCGGTATATCGGCATCGAAGGACCGATCGGTGTGGGAAAAACCTCCCTCGCCAAACTCCTGGCCCAGAAATTCGGTGTCCGCCTCTTCAAGGAGGAGGTAGCGAACAATCCGTTTCTCGAGCGGTTTTACGAGAATCGCCGCAAGTACGCCTTCCAGACGCAGCTCTATTTTCTCCTCTCCCGGTATCGCCAGCAGAGGGATCTCGCCCAGGGGAACCTGTTCGAAAAGGGGGTCGTCTCCGACTACGTGCTGGCAAAGGACAAAATTTTCGCCTACCTGAATCTCGAGGAGGACGAGATCTCCCTCTACGAGATGGTCTACAAGCTGCTCGTCCCGACGGTTCCCCGGCAGGACCTGGTGATCTACCTGCAGGCCCGCCCGGAGGTGCTCCTGGCGCGGATCCGCAAGCGCGGCGTGGAGTACGAGCGGAACATTTCCCTTGACTACCTCCGGGTGCTAAGCAATGCTTATAACGAGTATTTTTTCCACTACAACGAGACTCCGCTCCTGGTGGTGAACACGAGCGAGATCGATTTTGTGGAAAGTCCCCGCGACCTTGAACATCTCGTAAGGGAAGTCAAGAGTGTAAAACGGGGGACGCAGCACTACATACCGCTGGGATCCAGGTAAGGGCGGACCAAGACGGGATCGAAAGGAAGCGCGGGGGATCTGTTCCCTTGAAGCCCCCGCAGGCCGAGTTGGTTGAGGCAGCCTTCCGGAAGCGATTCCGGGAGGCTTTTTTCATTTGGGGAAACGGGAGGAATAGTGAAAAAAAGGACTGACAAGGTAACCATCCTCGATTTCGCACGGTGGAAGGAAAAGGGCGAGAAGATCGTGATGATCACCGCCTACGACGTTCTCTTCGCACGGATCTTCGACGAAGTCGGCGTCGACTCGATCCTCGTGGGCGACTCCCTCGGGCAGGTGGTGCTCGGTCTTCCGAACACCCTCGGGGTGACGATGGAGGACATGGTGCGGCATACGGGAGCGGCGGCGCGCGGGACGAAGCGGGCGTTCCTGATCGCGGACATGCCGTTCCTCTCCTACCAGCCGGGTCCGGAAGAGGCGATCCGCAACGCGGGGCGGCTCATCCAGGCGGGGGCGGAAGGGGTCAAGCTCGAAGGGGGGAGAAACGTGGAGAACACCATCCGGGCGATCGTCCGGTGCGATATCCCGGTGATGGGGCACGTGGGGCTTACTCCCCAGTCGGTCCACCGGATGGGAGGATACCGGGTGCAAGGGAAGGAGGAGGCCCAGCGGCAGCAGCTTCGGGACGACGCGCGGGCGGTGGAGGAGGCCGGGGCTTTCGCGGTGGTCCTCGAGGGGATGCCCGCCGATCTCGCAGGGGAGATCACGGAGGAGCTTACCGTCCCTACGATCGGCATCGGTGCCGGGCCCCGCTGCGACGGACAAGTTTTGGTGATGCATGACCTCCTGGGCCTGTTCGAGGAGTTCCGGCCGAAGTTCGTAAAGAGGTTCGGGGAGTTGAAAAGACCGGTGCGGGACGCCATCCGGGCGTACGCCGACGAGGTGCGGCGCGGGAAGTTCCCGGGGAGGGAGCACTCTTTCTGATGGAGATCCTTCGCCGCCCGAGGGAGATGCAGGCGTGGGCCGATTTCCAGCGCGCGCCCGGCCGGAGGGTCGGGCTCGTCCCCACGATGGGGGACCTGCACGAGGGGCACGTAAGTCTCGTGCGGATCGCCCGGGAGCAAGGGTGCGACGTGGTGGCCGCGACGATCTTCGTCAACCCGACCCAGTTCGGGCCGGGGGAGGATTACGAGAGATACCCGCGGGACGAGGAGCGCGACCTCTTAATCCTCAAGGGCGCAGGGACGGCGGCGGTCTATCTCCCCGGTGTGCACGACATGTACCCGGAGGGGTACCAGACGTTCGTGGAGGTGGGGGAAGTTTCCCGGGGGTTGTGCGGCGCGGCGCGCCCCGGTCATTTCAGGGGGGTTGCAACGGTGGTGGCGAAGCTCTTTCACGTCGGCAAACCCCACGTGGCGGTCTTCGGGGAGAAGGATTACCAGCAGCTGGCCGTCATCCGGCGAATGGTCCGGGATCTGGACCTGGATATCGAGGTCGTGGCGGCGCCGACCGTCCGGGAGGCGGACGGTCTGGCCATGAGCTCCCGGAACAAGTACCTCGAGGAGGGAGACCGAAAGGCGGCGAGATGCCTGTCCCGCGGTCTGTTCCTGGCGCGGAACCTCTTCCTGGAGGGGGAGAGGGATCCGATGAGGGTCGCGGCCGCGGCGCGGGCGGCGATCGAGGCGGAAGGTCGGGCGGCACTGGAGTACGTGGAGGCCCGGGACCCGGAGACGCTTCGCCCTCTGGCAGGCCCCTCGAATCGTATGACGATCCTGGTGGCCGCTCACGTCGGCCCGGCAAGGTTAATCGATAACATCACCCTGCAAGGAGGGGAGACGGCATGAACCGCACCATGCTCAAATGCAAGATTCACCGGGCGACGGTGACGGACGCGGTGCTTCACTACGAAGGGAGCATCACGATCGACGAGGCGCTCATGGAGGCTGCGGGCCTGATCGACTACGAGCAGGTCCACATCTACAACATCGACAACGGCAACCGTTTCTCCACCTACGTCATCCGGGGAGAGCGCGATTCCGGGGTGATCTGCATGAACGGCGCCGCCGCCCGCAAGGTGAGCAAGGGGGACCTCATCATCATCGCCAACTATGCGGCATACGACGAGAAGGAGCTTGCGAACTTCCGGCCGAAGCTGGTCTACGTCGACGGGAAGAACAGGATCACTTCCGTGAAAAGGAAGGTGGAGGTCGAAAACCGGGCCCCGCGCATCGCCACCGCCTAAGAAAAGGGACGTTCCTAAGAAGCCAAGAACAGGGACGTTCCTAAGAATTTTCCTTGCCGCCGTGGGACGGCAGGATCGCCTGACCCTTCCCGATTTCGCGTGGGCATCCCTCCATCAACGGTTAAGAGCAAAAACGGGAAAAGGAATCGCTCCGACATCGGCGATAATGAGAGGTGCTTCCCTGGATAACGCCCGGTGAGGGGGGAAGGAATGTCTGCCTGCTTTGAAGTAGGATGGTCATGACGTCCAGTGGGCACGCGACGATCTACGTGGCCTCCCGCCTTGTCGCGGACGCGGAAACGGTGTTGTCCCCCGGGGCCGTGGCGGTGGAAAACGGCGTGATCCTTGCGGCCGGGTCTCCTGCCGACGTGGAGAGGGAGTCGCCGGCACGGTTCGACCGTGTGGATCTTCCCGGGCTGGCCATCCTTCCCGGGCTCGTCAACGCCCACACGCACCTGTCCATCCCGCGACTGGCCGACCGGGACAAACCCCCGGCGCCTTCCACGCTTCCTTTCGTGGAGTGGATCCTGCGCGTCATCGAGTGGAAGCGGAACGCCCCTCCCGGGGAGTTTGCGAACAATGTCGGGATCGCCTCCCGGGAGGCGGTTACCGGCGGGACGACGAGCGTGGGCGAGATCGCCGGACCAGACGTGGGCGCCTACGCATCTCTTCCACTGCGCGCGAGGATTTTCGTGGAGGGGATCGGGTTCCATCCGGAGGTCGCCGGGACCGTACTTGCCGCCGTGGAGGATGCCGTGGCACGGATCGAGGGTTTCTCCCGGCCCGGTGGAAGGGTTTCGCCCGGGATTTCCCCCCACACGCTGTACACCGTGGGGCCCGCTCTCCTGCAGGGGCTTGGCAATCTTGGCGCGCGCCTCGGCCTGCCGGTTGCCCTGCACCTTGCCGAATCCGCGGCCGAGATGGAGTTCCTGGCTTCGGGGGAGGGGGAGGTGTCCACACGGATCTACCCCGCGGTGGGGAAGGACGTCTCCTTTTTCCGGGGCGTCGGGGCGCCTGTTCCCGCCTATCTGCGCGAGGCGGGGATTTTGCGGGAGGGACTGATCCTGGTGCATAATGTCCACCTGTCCCGCCGGGAAATCGACGACCTGCGGGCCGGTGGCGCGGCGTTTGTCCTTTGCCCGCGCAGCAATACGGCGCACCGCAACGGCTCGCCCGACGTGACGTTTTTCGTGGACGCCGGGATTCCCTTCGCGCTCGGGACGGACAGCCTGGGTTCGGTCGACTCCTTGAGCATGTGGGACGAGATGCGCGAGGCGGCCGGGCATTACATTGGCGATCTCTCCGGAGAAGAATTGAGCCGGTCCCTCTTCCGCGCGGCCACGGAGAACGGCGCCCGGGCTCTCGGACTGCCTTCCGGCAGGCTTACATCGGGCGCCCCGGCCGACTTCGTGGCGATTGACGACCCGTCACGCGGAAACGGCGGATGGGAATTCTCCCGTCTGGTGGATCGGGTAAAGGAAAAAGACGTAAGGCTCACCGTCATTGACGGCGAAACGGAGCACGAGCACCCATGAATGAAAAGACCTTGAAGGAGAAGACGGTCTCCACCAACCGGCGCGCCCGGTACGAGTACCACATCTTCGAGAACTTCGAGTGCGGGCTGGTCCTGCACGGGTACGAGGTGAAGTCGATCCGCCAGGGCCGGGTCAACATCCAGGACGCCTACGGCACGGTCCGGGGGGACGAGGCGTTCCTCGAGAACATGCACATCACCCCCTATTCGCACGGGGACCAGCGCGTCATCGACCCGCTCAGGACCCGAAAACTGCTCCTCAGGCGGAAGGAGATCGACTACCTCATCGGAAAGACGCGGGAGCGGGGACTGGCCCTCATCCCCCTGCGGCTCTACCTGAAAGGCCCCCACGTGAAGTTGGAAATCGGGCTGGCCCGCGGCAAGAAGCTGTACGACAAGCGGGAGGATATCGCCGCCCGTGACGCAAAGCGCGACATCGACCGCGCCATGAGGGGCAGGGCGAAGTCCCGAGAGCGCGAGTAACCCCCCTTGTCTTTCAACCTGGTCCCGCCGGGAGAGGCCGTAAGGCCAGGGTTTATCCTTCCGGAGAAAGATGGTATCTTCTAGTGACGGGGGCGAAACGGTTTCGACGGGGACGTCGATGCTCCCGGGTTGCGTGCCGAGGCCCCGCGGACCTCGTAAAAAGCGGGAACCAATAGTCGCCAACGACTATAGCTACGCTTACGCGGCCTAAGTAGCCGCGTACGTCCAACCGCCGATTGCCCGTGTAAGCGGAAGGGCGTCGCCCTAACGGGATAGCCCGATTCCCCCTCCCGGGGGGAGGAAGGGCGAAATTCAAGCCGGGATGGTCCGACGGGAACCCTGCCGGCCGGGGTCCCTGAGGACGAGATCCAAACGACCGGAAACGCACGTAGTAGCCCGGAGTAAAGAGTCTTCGGACGGGGGTTCGACTCCCCCCGCCTCCACCAATCAACGATCTAACGAGATGCGATGCAGTACAGAAGGCCCCGGGAAACCGGGGTTTTTTGTTTCTGGTCGTCCGATATGGTCCGGGGCAGGGGATTGACATCCGGGAGTATCTGGGACTCAGAGCTGTCGCCGGAGAGGTTCAAGGATTTTTGGAAGGACTGAGACTTTTCCGGTCAACAGACCCCGGGGATAATGAGCACATGCCCAGGGAAAAGGAAGCCGACGTGGAGGTCCCCAACGATACCCTCTACTGCACGGTGGACGACTGGCGGAGACCTCTTTCGAATTCGGTGTGAACTGGCGCCGGGGATGGAAGATCGAGGTCGTTGGCGGTTCTTCTGGGCATTTCGCGATCCCCCGCAGCTCAACTACGGGCAATCGCCAGGTCGGTCTGACCAGCGGGCGACGTTCTCAAGGACCGGTGCGGGATCCGCGTAGGCCTCGCAGAGGAGCTTGTGGTAGAGGCACTCCTCGGGTGATCGGAGGCGGGCGTCGGGGTGGCGCTCCGCGTACTGCCTGGCCTCCGTCGTCGGCATCCAGTGGCCGACGGTCTCGGCAAGGAGATCCACCGTGCCGCTGCCTTCGTCGAACTGCTCCTTGTCCCTCCAGACGATCTCCCCGGGCAGGAGGTCTTCGCAAGCCCTGCGGAGCACCCACTTCTCGACCGGATTCGGGCCGCAGTTCCTCCGGAGCTTGAGATCGGGCGGGATCATCTGCGCGAGCTCGATCATCTCCACATCCAGGAACGGTACGCGGCCCTCGACGGAGTGGGCCATTGTCATGCGATCGACCCGTTGGAGATTGATGTTGTGCATGGACCCGACCGACCGGCGGAGCTCCCTGTGAAGGAGGGCGGCATCCTCGTAGTCGCGGTAGTATCGGTATCCTGCGAAGAGTTCGTCCGCTCCCTCGCCGGTGAGGATGACCTTCACCTCGCACGCGGCCAGGCGGGCGGTGAAGAAGCAGGGGATGGCACTCCGCACGAGATCCTGGTCGAAGGACTCCAGGTGATAGAGGATCTCGGGCAGGCATGCCGCGATTTCGCCGGGCTCGATGACATGCTCGTGATGGATGGTGTCGAGGTGCCGGGCCACGGTGCGGGCTGCCTCGAGGTCGCGGCTCCCCTCGGTGCCGACGGAGAAGGTGTGGAGCTGTCTGACGTGGGGCCGGACGAGAGCCGCGATGATGCTGCTGTCGAGGCCGCCGGAGAGGAAGGCCCCGAGCGGCACATCGCTCATCAGGCGCTTCGTCACGGATCGTTCCAGGGTCTCGCGGAGAAGGGCGATGTGCTCGTTCAGCGTCCTCGGTTCAGGTGCCCGGTCGGGAACCTCGTAGTAGGCCCGGGTTCCGATCCCTGAGTGGAACCACGAACCGGGCGGGAACTCGGTGACGTGGTCCGCCAACCCGACAAGCGCTTTGATCTCTGAGGCGAAGAGGAGGTCCCCGTCACGCCGGCCGAAGTAGAGCGGCTTGATGCCGATCGGATCCCGCGCGACGAACAGGTGAGAGCCGTCCGTTATAGCAAACGCGAACATCCCGTCGAGATTGCGGGGGCAGTTGGTACCTTGCTCGCCGTACAGGTGGAGGACCGCCTCGCTGTCGCTCCGCGTCCGGAAACGATGTTGCCCTTCCAGATCGGCCCGCAACGAGGGGAAGTTGTAGATCTCGCCGTTGGCGACGATCACACGGTCACCCTCCTCGGTGCGGATCGGTTGATCTCCACCGGCCGGATCCATGACGGCCAGACGGCGATGACCCAACACAACCGGCCTCTCAGGCTCCCGAAAGATCCCCTCCGCGTCGGGGCCACGATGCACGAGCCGGCGCATCATCACGCGGACCGTCTCCTCGTCGCACTTACCCCAGATGCCCGCGATGCCACACACGGCTCTTACTTCTCCCTCTCCAGCAATCCCCGGCTCTCCAGGAACTCGTGAGCGACGTCGCCCGGGCGTCGTTTCTTCACGTCCACCTCGAAGTTGAGCCGCCGCATGGTCGCGTCGTCCAGACGCCCGGCCAGCAGCTCAACCACCTCGCGAAGCTCCGGATGTGCCTGAAGGACTTCGGTGCGGATCACCGGCGCTGCCTGGTAGGGGGGGAAGAAACCGCGGTCGTCTCGCAGCGGCTGGAGATCGAAGGCAGCGATCCGTCCATCGGTGGCGAAGGCGGAGATGACTTCCACCTCGCGGTTCGCGATCGCCTGGTACATGAGCGCCGGATCGAGATCCCGGACCTCACGGAACTGAAGCCCGTATGCGCGGCGCAGTCCCGGATAGCCGTCCGGCCGTTCGCTGAACTCGGCGGTGAACCCGGCCCGAAGCGTTCCTGAAATCGCGATCAGGTCGGAGATCGTCTGCAGGTTTCGGAAGGTGGCGTCGGACTTCCGGACGGTGATCGCGTAGGTGTTGTTGAAACCGAACGCGCGGAGCCATTCGGCCGCGAAGCGCTGCCGGTACTCGCGGGCAACCGTCTCGTGTGCTCGACCGGGATCCACAATGACGGATTGCTTGAGGATCGCGGTCAAGGCGGTGCCGGTGTACTCGGCGTAGAGGTCGATTCCCCCGCTCTTGAAGGCGCCGTGGCAGATCATGGTTCCCCCGAGGTTGAAGCGCCGTTCCACCCTCAGATCGGTGCGCGCCTCGATGAGCTGGGCCATCAGCTCCCCGAGGATCAGCTGCTCGGTGAAGTTCTTCGTGCCGATCCGGACCGTCTGCCCGTCGTCTGCAGGCGGTCCCCAGGCCGGGTTCGAGGAGGCGGTGCTTGTCGAGAAATACGCGAAACATCCCGCGATGATGAGCGCAACAGGCAATAAGAGCGCCACCGGGCGCAGGCAGCGGTCGATCGCCGCCCTGAACCGGGAACCCCTCGACCGCCTGCGACGAAGCCCCCATTGAGACGCCGCGATGGAACCGTCGACGATCAGCGCCAGCACCGCAGCAGGGATCGCTCCGAGCAGGATGAGGTTGGTATTCGACAGAGCCAGCCCCCGGTTGATGAACTGGCCGAGACCTCCGGCGCCGATGAAGGCGGACAGGGTGGCGATCCCGACACTGACCACCGCGGCCGTGCGAATGCCGGCCACGATCACAGGCATCGAGAGTGGGAACTCGACCAGCCACAGCCGCTGGCGCGGGGTCATCCCGATGCCGCGGGCCGCCTCCAGCACGGGGGGAGACACGCCTTCCAGACCCGTCAGCGTGTTGCGAACGATCGGCAGGAGGGCATACAGGGTGAGGGCGATGATGGCTGGGATCGCGCCGATCTTCTGGAGCAACGCCAGGAGGATCGCGAGCATCGCCAGGCTGGGGATGGTCTGAAGGATGCCGACACCTCCCGTCAGCGGGCCGCGGAGCCACCAGGTCCGGGCAGCGCAGATGCCGAGGGGAATCCCGAGGAGGATCGCCATTCCCGTGGAGACACCGGTCAGCATCAGGTGCTCGCCGGTACGCAACCAGAGCTCGGGCAACCGCTCCGAGAGGAATGCGATCCACGAGTCCCCGGCCATTACAGCATCCCCCCGAAGGCCGCGAGCTGCTTGGCGGGCTTGGCGAAGAGCTCGCGTACGAAGTGGGTGGCCGGCTTTTTCAGGATCTCCTCTCTCGTTCCGATCTGCTCGAGGCGGCCGGCATGGAGGACGGCGATCCGATCGCCCAGGGCGAGGGCCTCGAAGATGTCGTGGGTCACGAAGACGATCGTCTTATTCAGCCGTTCCTTGAGCGAGAGCAGCTCCTGCTGGAGCGTATCCCGCGTCAGCGCGTCCAGCGCGCCGAAGGGCTCGTCCATCAGCAGGTAGGCAGGATCGGCCGCCAGGGCCCGTCCCACACCGACGCGTTGCTGCTGGCCGCCGGAGAGCTCCTCCGGGAACCGACGGGCGTAGGTCTTGGGATCGAGCCCGACGGTCTCGAGAAGCTCGTGGGCCCGTTCCCGTCGCTTCTTTGCTGACCAGCCAAGAAGACGTGGCACCATGGCCACGTTCTCCTCGACCGTCATGTGGGGGAACAGCCCGATTCCCTGAAAGACGTAGCCGATCCGTCGGCGTAGCGTGATCGAGTCCTGCAGAGCGATGTCCTGGCCGTCCACCTCGATCGTGCCGGACGTGGATTCAAGGAGGCGGTTCGTCAGCTTGAGAAGGGTGGTCTTGCCGCAGCCGGAGGAACCCAGGAGAACAAGGGTCTCGCCCTCGCGGACGTCAAAGGAGACGTCGTTGACGGCGAAGGTGCGGCCGCCATCGAAGGACTTGGAGACGTTCTTCAGAGAGATCATGGTTTGTCATCCCGCCGAAACGTTGACTCGTTCCACCACGGGAGAGTTCGAGGAGAAGCCCCACCCAGGAGATTGGCAGGCGCATTTCCCATTCACCGGATCAGAGGCGGATGTGGCCGGTCACCTCTGCTCCGCTTGGATACTTGCCCCGCCTCGCGTTCATCTGATCGCGCAGCTTCGAAAATTGCTCGGGGGGGGCGGCGATGAACAGGTCGGCGAAATGCTTGCCCCGGTCCTCCCACTCCCTGGTGTCGATTTTGCGATCGTGCAGGAGGGACAGCACCTTCCGGCGCTCATCGGCGTCGGTGAACCTCCTCTGTGGGAGCCTGGCGCCCGGAACCGCTCCGAAGGTGAGGCCGTGCTTCTCGAAGACGGTTTTGATCGGTGCGAGATCGAACATCCGCAGGATCGTGACCACCGCAAAGGGACCGAAGTCGCCGGGGGAGTCCTTGCCCAGGTGCCGCAGGATTACGTCCAATGTACGCTCGGTCACGTAGCCGATCGTGCCGGTGCTGATCAGCAGGTTGCTGCTACGGAACCAGGCAATCTCGTCCTCGGTCGGAGTGACGTCCGGCTGCTCGAAGTCCCGCGCCATTCCGCCGTCGAGCAGTCCGGCGTCCAGGGCGAAGCGGATCGCCGGTTGGGAGCTGTCGAGTCCCACTGCACGCACGTCACAGGTCGGCGGCCGCACGATGTTGAGCCACATCCGCGTGGCCTCGCACATCGCGTGATACTCCTTCGGGGCACGCGACGCGAAGAAAGCCTCGATCTCGTCGAACCGGCGTCCGTACTTCACGACCGCCGCCCCGATTCCGTACGAGCAGCCGACATCGAGCATCTGGACGGGCCAGGCGTTGCCGTTATGCTCTCGCAGCAGCCTCGCTGCCGCCGTGCAGTAAGGCCGGGCCTGATCGCTGATCTCGTAGCCGATCTTCGCCATCAACGAGATGTACTGGTGCGGCGTCGGCGCGATATAGACGTTGTCGAAGGTGGCCTTGACCTCGTTCGCGTTGTCGTAGCTCATAGCATCACCTCAAAAACCCTGCCGCCTGGAAAGGGAATTTTTCGTAAGTCGTTAGAATTTGCGCAGGGTTCTTGTGTTATAGGATACGCAACAACTTCCTTCGTGTCCACCAAATCTTCCGGAGTGCCTCGACCAGGACCGGCATCTGTCGATGACCGGAGCCGTTTGCACGCTACGCATCACCTCGCCAGGAGGTCAACTCCACAACACCTACCTGTAACTTGCCGCTCGGTAAGGGCTTTTTCCCTTCTATCCACAAGTGTATAATAAAAATGGTAAGCACCGGATTTGAGTCCGTGTCCGGGACCGACCCCGACCCGGGGGGAGCGAAGTCCCGAGGCCGGATTCAACAGGGACGTTTCGGGGAGACCGAGCGATGATCCCCCAGGCAGGTCCACCTCTGGCGAACTTCTGGATGTACGAAGAGATCGGTGCGCTTGGCCATCTCATCCCGAACGACTTCATCCTCTTTCTTGCCCTGGCGGGGCTTTTGCTCACCCTCCTCCTCGATTTCCGACGTCCGTGAAGGGAAGCTGATAGTCTTCTGTCCTTCTTTTCGCCGGGCGAGGGACCGATGCGGCCGGCTTCAAGTCAGCGCCAGGAATCGCTCCAGTTCGTACAGCGCGGCCTGATTGGCGGGGGAGTATCTCATCAGGATCACCACGTTGAAGGCATGCTCGGTCTGCGGATACTCCACGTGGACCACGGGTACGCCCAACAGGACAAGCTTACGGTGCAGCGCGCGACAAGCGGGAGCGGGGACCAGGCTGTCGTGCTCGCCTTGCAGGAGGAGTGTGGG